>NZ_JALPKQ010000001.1:0-310902 GCF_051383655.1 Geodermatophilus sp. CPCC 205761 | reverse complement strand
ACCACAGGCCTCAACGTGAACGATGTCGCGAGACACCTGTGAACGGTGTCCCGCGACATCGCAGGGGTGGAGCTGAGGGGACTCGAACCCCTGCCCCCCACACTGCCAGGGCGGCTGGGCGGGGTTTGCTCAAGTCCCTCAGAGCTCATTCGCGCAGGTCAGAGGGCTACTCGGTCGTCTACGGGCTCCCGCGAACGACCCTGAACGCCGTCGCTTGGCCACCATCGTGGCACCGCGCGGAGGCCGCGTGCCGGACGTGGTGAGGCCCAGGACCGGCATCGACACGTCCCGGCCCATCACCGTGGCCGCCAACCGCCGCTCGTTGCTCAGCCCCGCCGTGTGCGGCACGAACACCAGCTCGTCGAACGCCGCCAGGTTGTCGGCGGCCGTCAGCCCCTTCTCGAGCCGGCCACCGTGGCCCCGTACACGCCCTTCGGCAGTCGGCGCTGTGCCCGCTGCGCCTCGGCCACCGTCTCGAACCACGCTGTCACCAGCCCAGGGCCTTCCTCCCCACCCCCAGGTGCCGCTGCGCGACAGCACGAACTCGCTCCGCGCTCGCGACCGGTGCCGATCGCTGACACCTCGCTCCCGGCTCACCGCCGGAGCAGGGAGAACCGCTCGAACGCGTCGTCGGCGAGCTCCACGCCCAGGCCCGGACGCTCGTCGGCGCTCACGTGCCCGTCCTTCACCGTGAGCGGCTCGACGAGCATCCCGTCCCAGCCGGGGCCGCCGTAGGCGTCGAACTCGATCAGCGGGGCGTTCGTGCAAGCCAGGATCAGGTGCAGGCCGGCCGCGAGCGAGATCCCAGTGCCCGAGGAACAGGCGATGTGGGGGACGCACTCGATGTTCCAGGCGCTGGCCATGTCCGCGATCCGCTTGGCCTCGGAGATGCCGCCGACGCTGGTGCAGTCGGGCTGGAGGACGTCGAACGTCCGACGGGACAGCAGGTCGATGTACTCGAACCGGGTCAGCAGCGATTCCCCGCCGGCCAACCGCAGGGAGACCCGATCGGCCAGCCAGGAGTAGTCGTCGACGTACTGCGTCAGGCTGCGGGAGAGGATGGGCTCTTCCAGGAAGGCGACCCCCAGCTGCTCGAGCTCGCGGGCCAGGGCGAGGGCGGTCCGCCGGTCGAACGACATGTTGCCGTCAACCATGATCTCGGCGTCGTGTCCCACGGCCTCCCGCACGCTGGCGACCAGGTCGACCGTCTCGCGCAGCTGCGGGGTGGCCCGCAGCTTCATCGCCGTGAAACCGTCCGCGACCGCCCGCCGGCACTCCTCGACGATCTCCGGCGTCGGCTTGAGCGAGGGCGCGAAGTAGGCGCGCACCGTCGACTTCGCCGCCCCGAGGAGCCGGTACACCGGCTGCCCGCTGATCTTGCCGAGCAGGTCCCACAGCGCGATGTCCACGCCGCTCAGCGCGTAGGTCTCGATCCCCCGCCGGCCCCACATGTGCGTGGCGTCGAGCATCTGCTGCCACAGGGCGGCGATGTCCCGGGGATCCTGACCCACGAGCATCGGGGCCAGCTGGTCGTTGACGATCGGCCCCACGGTCGGGAAGTACTCGGCGGAGAAGCCTGCCTCCCCCAACCCGACGTGCCCGTCGTCGGTCTCGACGCGGACGACGATGCCGCCCTTGACCCCGACGACCATGGCGCCCCAGCGCAACGGCTGGTCCAGGGGGCTGCCCAGCGGGATCGCCTCCACACTCACGATCTTCATGTCACTCCCTCCTCAGCCGGCGGCCGGCGCGTCGTCGCCGCTCGTCAGGTGAGCGATGATCGTCTCGACGAACTGCGGCAGGTCGGCGGGCGTGCGCGACGTGATGACGTTGCCGTCCTCGACGACCGCCTCGTCGACCCACGTGCCACCGGCGTTCACCACGTCGTCGTGGATCGGCAGGTACCCGGTCGCCCGGCGGCCCTTCAGCGCACCCGCGGAGACGAGCATCCATCCGCCGTGGCAGATGGCCGCGGTCAGCCGACCGGCGTCGTGCACGCTCCGGACCAGCTCGACCATCTCGGGGTGCAACCGCATGTTGTCCGGCGCGAACCCGCCCGGGATGACGACGGCGTCGAAGTCCTCCGCACGGACCTCCGCCGCCGCGAGATCGGCCGCCATCGGATATCCCTCCTTGCTGGCGTACGACTGCTTGGTCCCGCTCCCGATCACGCGCACGGTCGCCCCGGCGGCCTGCAGCCGCAGCAGCGGGTACCAGCCCTCGAGGATCTGGTACTCGTCCTCGATCAGCAGTGCGATGGTCTTGCCTTCCAGGCTCACGTCGTGCTCCTCACGTGGGGTTGCGGTTCTCGAGGGTGTGCGGCGGGCGGCGCGGCTAGCTCATGACGAGGCCGCCGCTGACGTTGATGGCTTCGCCCGTGATGGCCGAGGACGCATCGGAGGCGAGGAACAGGCAGACGTCGACCACTTCGCGCGCGTCGATGAAGCGCCCCATCGGCGCGGACGTCCGCCACTGCTCGGCGATGTCGGCCGCCGTCGTCCCCTCGATCTCGGCGTGGCCGCGCATCACCTCGTCGAGGTGCGGCGTCTCGACCGGGCCGGGGCAGACGGCGTTCACCCGGATTCCGTCTCCCGCGACCTCGAGCGCAAGGGTCTGCGTCAGCCCCAGCAAGGCCCACTTGCTCGCGACGTAGGCCGAGCGATGGGGCAGGCCGCGCTTGGCCACGTTCGAGGCGATGTTGATCACGGTGCCGCCCGGGCGGCCGGTCATCTGCCGCAGAGCGGCGCGGGTGCACAGCATCGCGCCGGTGAGGTTCACCGACAGGGTGCGCTCCCAGGCCTCCAGCTCCATGTCCCGCACCAGCGCCACCGGGGTGCCCAGCGCGGCGTTGTTCACCAGTACGTCGACCGGACCCCAGAGCTCGTCCACCCGGGTGAAGGCGTCGGTGACGCCGGCCTCCGACGTGACGTCGAGGTGGATCCCGACGGCGGTGCCGCCCTGAGCGCGGATCGACTCGACAACGGCTTCCGTCGGCCGGATGTCGGCCACGGCGACCCGTGCCCCCTCGCGGGCCAGGCCTTCGGCGATGTGCGCGCCGATCCCCTGCGCAGCACCCGTGACGATCGTCGTCCTGCCTGTCAGTCGCACGGTCGACCTCCTGTTAGTACGTCGGGGATGTCCCGACATCGGGACGGGGAGCCCAGCCGTCGTACGGCGGGCGGGAAGCGGGAGGCAGCAGCGTCCCTGCCCGGGTGACGGCCCCCGAGCAGGAACGCGCTGCGCGGAGGGCGGCTAGTTGCCGCGCCCCTGGGCGAGGCGCTGATTGGCGCCGACGGCGACCAGGATGATCGCTCCCTGCACCGCCATCTGCAGGTAGGGCGAGATCAGCATCAGGTTCATCAAGTTGCCGGCGATGCCGAGGATCAGCACACCCAGGACGACGTCCCGGATCTTGCCCTGCCCACCACTGAGCGGGATCCCCCCGACCACCACCGCGGCGATGGACATCAGCATGAACTCGCTGCCGGCAGACGGGCTGACGCTGCCGGTGCGGGCGAGGAAGAGCAGGCCGGCCGCCGCGGCGAAGACACCCGCCGCCGCGTAGATGAAGATCTTGATCCGCGGCACCGGGACCCCCGACAGCCGCGCGGCGGTCTCGTTGCCGCCCACGGCGTACAGCATGGCGCCCTGCTTGGTGCGGCTGAGCACCAGGTGGCCGATCACGATCAGCACGGCCCACAGCAGGACGGGCACCGGGAGGATCCAGACCCGCGCTTCCCCGAGGTCCTTCAGCAGCTGGGCCGGCTGGGTCACCGGCGCGCCCTTCGTGAGCATGAAGGTGATGCCGACGACCACCAGGTAGGTCGAGAGCGTGATGATGAACGGCGGCACGGTGGTGCGCCCGGCCAGCAGCCCGTTCACCACGCCGACCAGCAGGCCGACCAGCAGACCGAGGACGATCGCCAGCGGCAGCGGCAGGTGTGGCATGAACTGTGGTTCGGCCGAGCTGCTGTCGCCGATGATCAGCGCGGCGAGGATCGCGGTCGCCCCGATGGAGAGGTCGAGCCCCTTGCTGATCACCGCATAGGCCTGCGCCATCGCCAGGACGCCCACGACGGCGGTCTGGTAGAGCACCGTCGTCAGGTTGCTCGGCCGGACGAACACGCCCTTGCTGAGGACGATGGCCGCGATGATGAGCAGGACGAGCACCCACACCATCGCGCCGCCGGGCAGCCGTCGACGGTTCGCCTGGCCCCCGGCCGGCTGCGACGGGCTGTCGGCGGCCGGCTGCGTGAGGTTCTGAGACACGGTCACGAGGTCCTCCCCAGCAGGTGGTTGCGCCGCCGCAGGACGGCCGGGACGGCGACAGCCGCCAGGATGAGAAGGCCCTTGAGGACGCTCTGCAGGTACGAGTCGACGTCTGCGAGGTTCATGACGTTCGTGATCATGAGGTAGGTGAGGACGCCGATCATCGCCTTGATCAGGTTGCCCGAGCCTCCGTAGAGGCTCACCCCGCCGATGACGACGGCGGCGATGGTGTCGAGCTCCCAGCCGACACCGAGGCCGGGCAGACCGCTGCTGGCGCGCGCGGCGAAGAGGACACCCGCGACCCCGGCCAGCATGCCTGACAGGGCGAAGGCGGTCACCTGGACCCGGGCGACGGGCACGCCGGCCAGCCGAGCGCTGTCGGCGTTGCCGCCGATGGCGAAGAAGTACAGCCCCGTCCGCGTGAGGCGCAGGACCGCGTACACCACCGCAGCGAGCACCGCCCAGATCACGAACAGCAGGGGGACGAAGCCGAAGGACGTGCTGTTGATCTTCATGAAGGTCGGATCGGTGATCACGATCCCGCGGTTGGAGATCGTGAAGGCCACGCCCTGAGCGATCCCCGTGACGCCGAGCGTCGCGACGATCGCCGGGATGCGCCCCCAGGTGACCGAGAACCCGCTCAGCAGCCCCAGCAGCGCCCCGCTCGCGATCGCCAGCAGGATCCCGAGCAGACCCATGTCGCCGAGGGTGGAGGCGACGACCATGGAGCTCGTCGCCGCGACGGCACCCACCGACAGGTCGAACCCGCCGGCGACGATGACGACGTACTGCCCGATCGCCAGGATGCCCAGCACCGCGGCCTGGCTCAGCAGCCCCTGGAGGTTGAACGAGGTCAGGAAGTTCGGGCTCGCGATGAAGCCGGTGAACACCATCGCGAGGAACAGGATCTCGACCGCTCGCCCGGACAGGCCGGACAGCCAACGCCCCGGTCCGCGGCCGGGCTGCGGCCCTGGGTCCGTCGTCTGCAGCCGGACGCCGGCGTCGGCTCCGACGGTGGCAACCATCTTGTCGGTCATGACGCGATCGCCGCCGACCTGGGCACTGCGTGACTCATGATCACCTCTTGCGTGGCTTCTTCTCTGGACAACTCGCAGGTCAACCGCCCCTCGGCCATGACCAGGACCCGATCGCTCATCCCGAGCACCTCGGGCAGTTCGGAGGACGCCATGAGGATCGAGATCCCCCGGGACGCCAGCCGGTCCATCAGGGCGTAGATCTCGCTCTTCGCGCCGACGTCGACTCCGGCCGTGGGCTCGTCGAGCAGCAGAACCGACGTGCCGCGGGCCAGCCACTTCGCGAGCACGACCTTCTGCTGGTTGCCGCCGCTGAGGAAGCGGACGGGCTGGGCGGCGGACGGCGTCTTGATGCGCAGGTCCTCGATGAAGCTGCGACACACCGTCGCCAGCTCCTTGGTCCGGACGACGATGCCGCGGGACAGACGCCCCAGGGAGGGCAGGGTGAGGTTCTCCTGGACCGAACGGGACAGGATCAGCCCGGCGCCCCGCCGGTCCTCAGGGACCAGGCCGATCCCCGCATCGATCGCTTGCTGCGGCGTCCGGGCCTTCAGGGGCTGCCCGTTCAAGGTCACCGTTCCGCTGTCCGCGGGCACCACGCCGAAGATGCAGTTGAGCAGCTCACTGCGGCCGGCGCCGACCAGCCCGGCCAGCCCGAGCACCTCACCGCGCCGGAGGTCGAAGCTGACCTCCTCGAAGTGGCCGCGCAGCGTGAGCCCGCGCACCGACAGGACGACGTCGTCACCCACGACCGCCGTCTTGGTGTATTGATCGGAGAGCTCCCGGCCGACCATCGCGCGGATGATGTCCGGCACCGAGGTGTCTTGGACGGCGCGGGTCTGCACCCACTGCCCGTCGCGCATCACCGTGACCCGGTCGCCGATGAGCATGAGCTCCTCGAGCCGGTGGGAGATGTAGACGATCCCCATCCCCCGGGCCCGCAGGGACCGGACGATCTCGAAGAGCGACTCGAGTTCGTGGTCGCTGAGGACCGCGCCGGGCTCATCCATGATGAGGACCCGGCAGTTGCGGGACAGCGCCTTCGCGATCTGCACCAGCTGCGCGTTCGCCGCGGTCAGGTCGCTGACCGGCGCGTCCACGGGCAGGGTCACGCCCAGCTCGTCGAGGACCCGCCGGGCTTCCCTCCGCATGCCGGCCCGGTCGAGGGCGCCCGAGCGTCCCCGGGGCTCGTGACCCAGGAAGACGTTCTCGGCGACGGTCAGCTGCGGCACGAGGTCGGTCTCCTGGTAGATGGCCGACACCCCCAGCCGGTGCGCCAGGGCCGGCCGGAGGCCGGCGTGTTCCTGGCCGCCGATCGTGATGACGCCCTGGTCCGGCTGCTCGGCACCGGTGAGCATGCGAATGAGCGTGGACTTGCCGGCGCCGTTCTCGCCGATGAGGCAGTGGACTTCACCGGCGCGCAGGTCGAAGTCGACCCCGCGCAGGGCGGCGACACCGGGGTAGCTCTTGGTGATTCCGGTCATCCGGACCAGGACGTCGTCAGTCACGTGTTCAGCACTCCTCTCACATGTCCGCGGGCATCAGCAGCAGTCGATGCCGAGCTCGGTCAGCTCGTCGATCCGCTCCTGGATCCCCTGCCGCGCCTGGTCGGAGTCGGCCTCGTAGACGGTCTTGGGCAGGAGCTGGGTGGTCTCCTCCAGCGAGCCGTCCTGGACGTCCTGCCAGGTCTGCATCGTCAGTTCGCCGAACTGCGGAGGCGTCGAGATGGTCATCCGCATCTCGCCGTCGAGGATCGCCTGGAGACCCGTGCGCTGGGCGTCCTTGCCCCAGATCCAGCCGAGCAGCTCGTCACGGCCGGCGGCCCTGATCGCCGCGATCGCGCCGAGGGCCATCTCGTCGTTGTCGGCGATGACGCCGTCGATCTCACCGGCGCCGAAGCGCTGGAGCAGGTCCTCCATGCACTGCCGTCCCGGCTCGCGGGAGTAGTTCCCGTCGCACTGGGCGACCTCTTCGATGCCCGGGTTGTCCGCGAGCACCTGGTCGATGCCCTCCTGCTCGTCCAGAACGGGAGACGCACCCGAGGTGCCGGTGATGTGGACGATACGGCCGGTCGGCGAGCCGTTCTTCTCGGTGAGGCCCTTGACGACGCTCTCGGCCACCAGCTGGCCGGTCTCGACGAAGTCGATGGTCAGGAAAGCCTTGTACTGCCCCTCGCCCGGCGTCCCGGGAAGAGCGCGGTCCACCACGATCAGCGGCACACCGGCCTCCTCAGCCAGGCCGGGCACGGGGGCCAGCGGCTCGAAGGTCACCGGCCGCACGACCAGGAGGTCGGGCTGGCGGGACAGCAGGTCCCGCACGTCCTGCAGCTGCTTGGCCGGGTCACCCTCGGCGTCCGCCTGGATGAACTCGCAGCCGGCGTCCTCGACCGCGGCCTTCATGTCGCGGGAGTTCTCGACCATCCACTCGAAGCCGAGCGACTCCTGCGAGAACGCGACCGTGCAGCTGCCGTCGCCGGAACCATCCCCGCCGGCCTGCGCGCTGTCGCCGCGGCCGCAGCCGACGACGACGAGGGACAGCAGGCCGGCGCTGATCGCGCCGATCGCCTTGGTTCTCGTTGCTCGCTTCATCCATCTCTCCTGGGTTGAGGGCTCGCCGCACAGCGGTCGAGCTGGAGGCCATCCCTCGCCGGGCTGGCGTGCGCTGAACTGCAGGGGGTGGTGCGGGGAACCGGGTCGTCCTGGTGCCGAGGTCCGCGAAGGGCCGGGTACCGAACTCCCGCCTACGTACTCGTGAGTGAAATGGCTTTCCGCTCATCGGAACGGTTCGTAGCGTGCCGCTGCCTGGGGGATGTGTCAAGGGACACAGGGCCAGGATTTGTCCGAGTCGTTCCAGCGCCTTCGGCGAACAGGCCGAAGCGCCCTCACCTGGTGGCGGTCCGGGATCGCCGGACGCTGGATCAGGGAGGGTCTGAGCGCGGTCGCCGCAGAACTGCAGGCGTTTCCCTCGCGCCTGCTTCAGAGGTGGCGCACGGACAACGGGGACCCCGGAACCCGGCGGGCGTGCACGCGCGCACGCCCGCCGAGAGGTCGAGCGGCTACCGGAGCCGGGTCGTCACGCCTACTCGGCCGGGGCCAGGCCGTCGGAACGCACCTGCTCCGACGTGGTGCCCGACGCCGCGAGCGCCGCGAGCCTCGAGAGAGCCTCCCGGGGCGCCCCCAGCGTCGCCGAGATCCGATGCGCAGCCGTCAGGACCGACGGCCCGAGGCGGAGCGCCTCGTCGAGGCTGAGATCGAAGGTTGCAGAGGAGACGCTGACGCCGCCGATGACCTCGCCCCGCGCGTCGAACACCGGAGCTCCGACACAGCGGACGTTCTCCTCGTTCTCCTCGTCGTCGATGGCGAAGCCACGGGCACGGATCTCCTCGAGCTGCTGCCGGAGCGCCCGGGACGTGGTGATCGTGTGCGGCGTCCGCCGGACCAGCGACGCAGGCTGCAGGTAGGGCTCGGCCTGATCCGGTGACTTGAACGCGAGGATCGCCTTGCCGATCGACGTGCAGTGCACCGGCAGTGACGTCCCGATGGTCGAGGCCATGCGGTACGGCCGGCGGCCCTCGATCTTCGCCACGTACACCGGTGCGTCGCCCGTCATCACCGCGAAGTGGATGGCGTCCGGGGTGATCGTCTGGAGCCAGCGCAGCCCTTCCTTGGCCTCGCTCGCGTAGTCCAGCTGGGCCAGCGCCTCTCCCGACAGCGCGAACATCCTCGACCCCAGGCAGTAGGACCGGTCGTCGTCCTGGCGCAACAGGTCCCGGGCCACCAGGAGCCGCAGGATCCGGTGGGCCGTCGGCTTCGGGATGCCGGCCTCGCCGGCCAACTCGGCCAGCGTCAGCGGGCGATGGGCAGTGATGGCGATGGACAGGAGATCCAGTGCGCGGTCGATCGCACTCGGTGGCCCCTGAGCGTCGATCTGCGTCATGCCCCTGCCCCGTGATCCCGATTTTCCGTGAAGGTGGGAAACGGTACCCGTTCATCCCGGGGTTCGCGGCGAGGCGAAGCTGGACCCGGGTCGCCGTCACGGCTCATCGCTGGACACGGGCGCCTACCCCGTTCACCAGCGCCTCCACCTCGGCCAGGGTGGCCATCGACGTGTCACCCGGCGTCGTCATCGCCAGGGCACCGTGCGCCGCGCCGTACTCCACTGCGGCCCGGATGTCGGCCTTCTCCAGCAATCCGTAGATCAGACCTGCAGCGAAGCCGTCACCCCCACCGACGCGATCGAGGATGTCCAGGCCGGGCCGGGGCACCGACTCGAAGACGTCGCCGTCCAGCCAGGCCAGGGCGCTCCAGTCGTTCACCAGAGCCGTCCGGACGGTGCGCAGGGTGGTCGCCACGACCTTGAGGTTCGGGTACTCGGCGGAGACCTTGGCGACCATCTTGGCGAAGTTCTCCACCTCGGGGGCGCTGGGGCAGATGTCCGTGTGGGGCACCTCCAAGCCGAGGGCCGCGGTGAAGTCCTCCTCCTTGCCCAGGCCCAGCATCACGTCGACGTGCGGCGCCAGCCGGCGGTTCACCTCCTGGGCCCGCGCCATGCCTCCGTAGCTCTGCCACAGACTGGGCCGGTAGTTGAGGTCGTAGGAGACGATCGTCCCGTACCGCTTGGCGGCAGCCATCGCTTCTTCGATGACGTCGGGCGTGGTCTCGGAGAGCCCGGCGTAGATGCCCCCGGTGTGGAACCAACGGGCACCGAGGTCACCGAAGATGTGGTCCCAGTCCACGTCGCCCCTGCGCATCTGGCTGGCCGCGGTGTGCCCCCGGTCCGACATGCCGAGGGCCCCGCGCACACCGAACCCGCGCTCGGTGAAGTTCAGCCCGTTGCGCACCGTGCGGCCGCAGCCGTCGTAGGGCACCCAGCTGACGTGCTCGGTCCCCACGTCGCCCTGGAAGATGAGGTCCTCGATGAGTCGCCCCACCTCGTTGTCGGCGAGCGCCGTCACGACGGCGGTGCGCAGGCCGAAGCAGCGCCGCAGACCGCGGGCCACGTTGTACTCGCCACCGCCCTCCCACGCGCGGAAGGAGCGCGCCGTGTGGATGCGCATGTCCCCGGGGTCGAGTCGCAGCATGATCTCGCCGAGGGAGACGAGGTCGTACCGGCATTCCTCCCGCGGACGGGTCGAGAGCTCGGACATCAGGCCCCTCGTGACTCGTCGGCGGAAGTGAGGGAAGCGACACGAAGAACGGCTTCCCGCGTCCGTTGCTCGATGCCGGCGAAGTCGCCGGTTGACAACAGCGAGGGAGCCACCATCCAGCTGCCTCCCACGGCGATGACGGCGGGGTGTTCGAGATAGCTGCCGGTGTTGTCCAGGGAGATCCCCCCGGTCGGGATGAACCGGGTGCCCGCGAAGGGAGCGCTCAGCGCGGCCAGCGCCTTCACGCCCCCCGCGGCCTCGGCGGGGAAGAACTTGAGCACATCCAGCCCGGCGTCGAGCCCCATGATCACCTCGGTGGCCGTGGCGACCCCAGGAATCACCGGCACACCGACCTCCCGACACGCGGCGACGACGGCGGAGCTGAAGCCCGGCGTGACGACGAACCGCGCCCCGGCGCGAACCACCCGCTCGACCTGCTCCGGGCGGACGACGGTCCCGGCGCCCACGAGCAGGTTCGGGTCCTCGGCCATCCGCGCGAGGACGCCCTCCGCCGCGGGTGTCCGCATCGTCACCTCGACGCAGGGCAGACCACCCGCGACCAGGGCCCGCGCCAGCGGCTCGGCGTGGGCGACCTCCTCGACGGTCGCCACGGGGACCAGGCGCGCCCCGGTCAGGCGGCCCAGCACGTCGTCCGACGAGTCCGCGCACGGAGCATTCGCGGCGTTCAGGCCGGTGAGCACCGCCGCATCCACCGTCGTCATCGCATGTATCCGAGGCGGTGTCCGGCGACCTGCATCCTGATCCGGTACACCGACGTGTTGGCCGTCAGGTAGAGCGACCGCCAGTCGGCGTCGCCCCAGTTGAGGTTGGCGACCTGCTCCGGCACCTCGATGGTGCCCAGCCGCGTCCCGTCGGGTGCGTAGACCCAGACGCCGCCGGGGCCGGTGACGTACACGTTGCCGCGCTCGTCGATCTTCATGCCGTCGACGTAACCGTCGTCGCCGGCAGCGCTCGCGGTGATGCCGGCGGCGAAGACGCGTCCGGGACCCAGCGGGCGCTCACCGGTCATGTCGAGGACGCGGATGTGGGCCCGCGCCGTGTCCCCGACGTAGAGCAGGGACTCGTCGCGGGAGAGGCAGAGACCGTTCGGCTGCGCCATGTCGTCGACCAGCAATTCGAGGTCGCCACCGTCTGCGGGGACCCGGTACACGCCCTGGATCTCCTGTTCGACGTCGCGGACCACGCCGACCGACTCCATCAGCCGTCCGTACGTCGGGTCGGTGAAGATCACGGACCCGTCCGACGCGACGATGACGTCGTTGGGGCTGTTGAGCTCCTTGCCCTGCCAGTGCGAGGCGATCGGCGTCCGCGGGCCGCCCGGGGCCCCCCGGGTGACCGTGCTGGTGGCGTGCTCGCACACGACGAGCCGGCCCTCGTTGTCCAGCGTCATGCCGTTGCCCTTGGCGTTGGGCTCGCGCACCACGCTCTGGCCCTCCTCGGGGTGCCAGCGCAGCAGCCGGCTCGCCGGGATGTCGCTGAAGAGGAGGTAACCGTCGGGCAGCCAGACCGGCCCTTCGGTGAAGATGCAGTCCTTCGCGACGCGTTCGACCGCGGCGCCGGGCTCAACGAGGTCGGCGAGACCGTCTCCTGTGGGGCTTGTCATCGTGTGTCGTTCCTTCCGGTACCGAGAGGCCGACCGGCCTCACGCGTTCTCTGGGCCACGGGGGGACTCGACGTCCGCCCTCCTCGTGACCGCGCACGCGACCAGGGCTGACCGAGTGACCGCGCCGGATCCGGCGCGGAGGAGACCGCCGGCGGGCAGCGCAGCGGCGCTCGCGGGTGGTCGAGGAGAAGGGGTGACCCGGCCCCGTGCGATCGCCCGAGGGCGATCGCACGGGGCCCGCAGGTCAGGCGACGCCGGACAGCTCGCCGCCGTCGGCGAAGAAGGGGGCCCCGGTGGAGAAGCTGCAGTCATCCTGCGCGAGGTAGACCACGAGCGGGGCCACCTCCTCCGGCTCACCGGGACGCCCCATCGGGTTGCTCGCCGCCACCGCGGCGGGGTCGGCCTGCGCGGCGAGGAAGTCCCGGCCGATGCCGGTCATGATCAGGCCGGGCACGAGGGCGTTGACCCGGATGTTGTCCTTCGCCAGGTCCATCGCCATCGCGCGCGTGAGCGACAGGACGGCGCCCTTGGAGGTGATGTATGCGGCGTTCCCGGGCCACCCCTTGAAGGAGGCCGGGGAGGCGGTGTTGATGATCCGGCCCCCGCCGGTGCGGCGCATCTCCGGAATCGCGAAGCGCGAGCAGAAGAAGATGCTGTCGACGTTGACCGAGAGGACGCGCCGCCAGTCCTCCACGCTCATGTCGACGACGCTGCCCTCCATCGGGTTGATGCCGGCATTGTTGAAGAGGACGTCCACCCGGCCGAACGCCTCGACCGTCGCCTCGACCACCTGGCGGCAGTCGGCCTCCTGCGAGACGTCGCTCTTGACGAAGATCGCCTCGCCGCCGTTCGCCCGGATGGTCTCGACGGTCTCCTCCCCGCCGGCGGCGTTGAAGTCCGCCACGGTGACCCGAGCACCCTCACGCGCGAAGGCGACGGCCGTAGCCCGACCGATCCCCGACGCCCCGCCGGTGACGATGCACGCCTTTCCGCTCAACTTCATGTCCTCAGCTCTGCCTTCCACGGAGGTGTCGACCCGGTGCGCTGACCGGAGGGGCGGCTCGCCGGCAGGGGCTCCGAAGCGGCCCCTGCCGGCGAGCACCGGCGATCAGGAGGTCTTGCCCGCCTTGCTCAGGTCGAGCGGGCGGGCGAGCTCCTCCGCGTCCACCACCAGGTTGTTGATGCCCCGGTGGTTGAAGGCCGACCGGCCGAAGAAGGCCTCGATGTCGGTCAGCGGGCCGATCGGCAGCTGGTCGAACGGACCGTCGGTGATGCTGATCTCGCCGGTGCCCTTCTTGACGTCGCTCGAGTCGAAGTCGAGCTGGACGAACACCAGCTGCTGCTTGTCGATCGCGGCGCGGTCCGGCGACGGCACCTGGCGGAAGCAGATGGCGTGCGTCCGGCCGTAGAAGGGGAACTCCGAGGTGTCGACCGGCTGGAGGTTCTCGGCCTTGGCGGAGATCAGCTTGGTGCCGCGGCGCGACACCGTGTACTCGTAGCTGTCGGAGTCACCGTCGGTGGTCTTCGGCGTGATCTCCATCTCGCCGATCTTCTTCGGGTAGCCCCAGACCTCGCGGCCGTGGACCAGCACCAGGTCGTCGTCGACATAGAGCTGCACGAGGAAGTTGCCCTTGGTCTCCGGCCGGCCCGGGAGCTGGGACACGACACCGACGCCCCACTCGTGGAACGGCCACGCCCAGGTGGTCTGCCCCTCCTTCTGGGTCTCCTTGAACCACCCCATGTAGATGATCACCTCATCGGTGGCCTCCAGCGGCGCGGGGACGAGCTTGCGGAGCTGCTCGATGTCGCCCTTGGCGCGGAAGACGATGTAGTCGGCGTCGATCCGACCCATCTCCTCCTCGCCCTGCGCGCAGGCGAGCCAGTCCAGCTCGAAGTTGCGGCAAACCTCGGCCTGCTTCTGCACCATGTCTTCTCCTCACTCACATCCGCGGCAGGGGTGCCGCTGGGGATGACTTGCCTCGGCTCGGAGCCGTTCCGATCGACGACGAGAGGGACCGGCCCCCGAGGGCTTCAGTCCCGATGCGTTCAGCTGAACGAAACGCCGTGTCGGTGAACAGAATGCTTGCAGAGTGGTTCCGGTCACGTCAAGACCCCGGAGCGGAACCGTACGAAGGAGATTTCGCCGGGGAAAAAGGCCTTTGACCAGGCACTATGCGACAGCACGCCTGGCCCGGGGGCGGCATCCGCCCCCGGGCATCGAGACCTGCGTGCCCGGCAGCGGCGACACCGCTCCCGAGGCGTGGAGTCAGGCGGTCGGCGGGAAATCGACCGCCCGAGAGGACTCCTCCCTGGCCGCCCACTCGGCCAGCGTCGCCTGGTAGCGCTGAGCGGCCAGGTCGAACGCTCCGGAGCCCATGAGCACCCGCCGCGGTGGGCTGGGGTTGTCGACGATCTCGAGGAGCAGGTCGGCAGCGCGGGCCGGGTCGCCGGGCTGCTGCCGGTCGAACTCCGTCGACATCGCCTCCAGCCGGGCGTCCCAGGCGTCCGCGTACGCGTCGAGCGTCGTCGCGACGCGGCGCATCGACGCGTGCGCCCAGTCCGTGCGCATGGCACCGGGTTCGAGCAGCGTCACGTCGATGCCGAAGGGCCGGACCTCCTCGGCCAGGCTCTCGCTCATGCCCTCGAGGGCCCACTTGCTCATGCAGTAGAGCCCGACCATGGGGAAGGCGGCGACGCCGGCAATGCTCGACACCTGCACGATGTGCCCGCTGCCCTGGGTCCGCAGATACGGCAGGGCCGCCTGCACCACCCACATCGGGCCCAGCAGGTTTGTCTCGAGGAGCGCGCGCGTCTCCGCCTCGCCCGCCTCCTCGATGGCGCCGAGGACCCCGTGACCGGCGTTGTTGACGACCACGTCGAGGCGCCCGAAGACGTCGTGCACCCGGTCGAAGGCGCGCAGCACGTCGGCGCGCGCGGTCACGTCGAGCTGCACCGGGAGGAACGCCCCGTCGTAACGGTCCACGAGGTCCTTCAGCGGCTCCAGGTCGCGTGCCACCCCCGCCACGAGGTCGCCGCGGTCGAGGGCCGCCTCGGCAAAAGCGCGGCCCAGCCCGCGGGACGCCCCGGTGATGAACCAGGCCTTCATCGGGGCAGGCCCGATGAGGCGCCGAGATCGGCCTCGACGGCCGCCAAGTCGTCGTCGAGCAGCTGCAGCTCCGCAGCACCCACCAGGTCGTCGAACTGAGCCGGTCGCCGGGGGCCCACGATGGCGCTGGACACGCACGGACGACGGAGCACCCAGGCGATGGCGACCTCCGAGACGGTTCGGCCGTGCCGGTCGGCGACCACGCGGAGCGCATCGACCACGCGGAGGTTCTCCGAGAGCTGCGGCTCGGTGTACTCCGCGTGCCCGTGCCGCCAGTCAGCCGGCGGAAGCGCGTCGACGCGTTCGCGGGTCATCCGCCCGCTCAGCAGGCCGTGCTTGAGCGGCGAGTAGGTGACGGCCCCGATGCCGATCGCCTCGGCATAGGGAAACACCTCCTTCTCCGCGGTGCGCTCGACGAGCGAGTACTCGGGTTGTATGGCGTCGATGGGTGCGATCAGCTCGCACCGGGCCATCTGCGCGGCGGAGAAGTTCGAGACCCCGGTGAACCGGATCTTGCCCTCCGCCTTGAGGTCGACCAGCGTGCTCCAGCCCTCCTCGAGGTCCTCGTCCGGGATGGGCCAGTGGATCATCAGCAGGTCGAGGACGTCGGTCTCCAGCCGGGACAGGCTGGCATCCACCTCCTCGCGGATCGAGGCGGCGGTGATGCGGTTCTCGAAGTCGCCGACCTCGCTGGGCACGAGCCCGCACTTGGTGAAGACGAGCGGACGCTCCCGCATGCCGCGCAGCGCTCGGGCGACGATGCGCTCGGCGTGCCCGAATCCGTAGTAGGCCGCCGTGTCGATCCAGTTGATGCCCAGATCGAGAGCGCGGCGAATGGTGGCGACCGACTCCTCGTCATCCGCCGGACCGAGGTTGGAGGTCCGGCGCTTGCCGGCCCCCATCGCCCAGGTGCCCATGCCGAGAACCGTCAGCTCCACACCGGTCCGACCGAGCGGACGCACCTGCATTCCTGTCTCCCTTGAACGTCGGGGAACCGCGCGATCTGTGGACCGTGATGAGGGATGGGTCGCGAGACGCGTGGTCGGTCGCGACCCATCCCAGGCCTCGGTCCGCCCCTCGGCGGACTACTTGGTGAGGGCGCCGGCGTCGATGCGGAGCTCGGTGCCGGTGACGTACCGCGCCTCGTCGGAGGCGAGGAAGAGCACGGCGTTGCTCACGTCGATCGACTCGATCCACGGCACGGGGATGAGGTTGATCCCGATCGACGGCGGGATGAAGTCCTCGACGGTCGGGTCCTCGAGGTCGGGCCGGAAGGCCTTCCACAGCGGCTTGTGCATGATCAGCGGCGTGTTCACCTGAGTCGGGTGCACCGTGTTCACGCGGATGTTGTTCGGGCCCAGCTCGACGGCCAGCGTCTTCGCGATGCCGACGACTCCGTGCTTGGCGGCGACGTAGTGGACGGCGTTGCCGAGCCCCTTGGTGCCCGCGGTGGAGCTGGTCAGGATGATCGATCCGCCGTTGTCCGCCTCGAGCATGTGCGGGATGGCGGCCTTGACGGTGTGCCAGACGCCGGTGAGGTTGACGTCCAGCATGTCCTGCCACTCCTGCTCGGTGAGCTCGTGCGCCCGAGCGAGGCTGAGGATGCCCGCGTTCGCGACGACGATGTCGACCTTGCCCAACTCGGCGACGCCCTGGTCGAGCGCGGCCTGCAGCGCGCCGTAGTCCCGCACGTCGGCCTGGACCGCGACCACCCGACGATCGAGCGCCTCGATCTCCTTGACCGTCTGCGCCAGGTCCTCAGGGGTCGCCAAGTCGTACGGGGCGGTGTCGATCTGGGTGCAGAAGTCGACGGCGATGATGTCCGCGCCCTCCTGCGCCAGACGGACCGCGTGGGACCGCCCCTGCCCTCGAGCCGCCCCTGTGATGAATGCGACCTTGCCCTCGACACGTCCCATGGAGCCATCTCCCTTGAAGTTGATCGGGCGAGTTCTTGCGCTCGAGAGTCGCCGAGCCCGCCCGGTGACGACAGAACCGTACGCGACACCGTTCCGTAGTGCGGAATGCTGTCTCGCTGGCGGGAACGAGGCTAGGGACGTGGATCACGGTCGTCAAGCCCTCGGCTCCGAGGACGGGAGCGAGCAGGGGCGGCGCCTCGTCGTGGACCGCAGCCCACGCGACCCCGACCGGGGAACGACGGAGGAGGGGAGTTGCGAGCCCCTGGCGTCTGGCAGGGCCGGGGCTACCGCCCGAAGGGCTGCGCGAATCGCACCAATCCCTGCGCTGAACGCGTAGACCCGCGCGGCTCGGTCGCGTGGAGTAGGCGGTAACGGTTCGTTCGGCTGGTTCTCAGCGCGTCACGGTCGGCTCGACGTCGCCTGGTCTGGCGCCGACGCGGCCCCGCGCTGGTGTCCAGACGACACAAGACCTTGATCCTGCAAAGAAAGGGCCATGAGACCTGTGCATCACGTTACGTATGACGGTACCGCCGGTCGGGACACCGACGAGCGACTCGTCGCCGCCTGCCCCAGTTGGTGTGATCGCGACGAGAAGGTCGACGAGGGCACCCCGGATGAGTTCGTCATTCACTGCGGTGCCGAGAGGTACATCGGCTCGATGCGCCTCCAACTGCGGCAGGTGATGCTCGTCGACGGCGAGCTGGAGCCGCCCGTCCTGTTGATCGGCGAGGACGAGTTGCCGATGGCCGAAGCCGCGCACCTGGCAACTGCCCTGGCTGCCACGGCGGCCGAGGCGACGGGTGACCGGTACGCCCACGCTCTACCGGGCACGCGACCGACGGTCGACGACATTCGGTTGCTGCGCCAACGCCGCATGGCAAGCTGAACCGTCCAGGTTCAGTGGACCTGGTCCACCCGGAGTCCGGCGGGGGTTGCGCACCTGGGACCTGGCCACCGTCGTCCGACGCGGCCTTCGACCTGGAGATCACCGATCACGCGGTCTGGTCCTGGCTCCGACAGGAACGGATCGGCCGGGGCCGTGAGCCGGGGCTGATGAACTCCAGAACCGAGCATCAACCACTTGACATGAAGTCCAGCAGAGGAACCCCACGGAGTACCGGTCACACCGGCCCCTGCACCGAACCCAGGGCGGTGCACACGACGCAGCGTGCGTCGACGCTGCGGAGGCGACCAGAGCCCGAGGACGGCTTGCGCAACGTCTTCTAACCCCTTCGCAGAGTCTCCGATGGGCGCTCGCCGAACTTCTGATGGTAGGCAGCGGCGAACCGGCTGACGCTGACGAATCCCCACTGGGCGGCCACTTGGGAGACCGTCCTGGTGTGCGGGTCGGCCGAGCGCAATTCCTCTCGCGCCTGGGTCAAGCGAACCGCCCGTAGATACTGACTCGGCGGGACACCGAGTGACCGGGCGAAGCCATCCTGCAAGCTCCGGGTGCTGACGGCGACGCGGCGGGCAAGCGCGGTGGTGGTCCAGGGCTCTTCAGGGTGGCTGCGAATGAGTTCGATCGCCTGGCGGACCGCAGGTGGCGGCGCCGGTCGCCGCGGACCGGTCAGGGCATCGGTGTAGTTGTGGGGCTGGGCGAGCAACAGCCCGTCCACGAGGATCCGCTCGAGGTTGGCCGCTGCCAGAGGATGGTCAAGCAGGCCTTGCGCGTGGCCCGCTTGGCGGTCGATCAGTCGGAGCGACTCCATCCACGCTCTGCCCCCGTCGGTGGCGAGGTTCATCGCAGGGGCGAAGTTTATGGGCTTGACTATGGGTTGGTCCAACATCGCCTCTAGCTCTTGTTGGAGCACATGGGGCGAGATCATCAGGCAGAACTGCCCGCAACCGGCACGCCACTCGATGGTGGCGGGCAGGCCGGGCATGAAGACGGCTGCGCGGTCCGGCGTGGAGATCACCCGCTCCAGGCGGCCTGATCGGGAAACGGTGCCGCCGGCGAGCGGGATGTTCACGTGGAAGTTCTGCGCCTCGGCTGTGTCAATCTGCACGGAGCGACTCAGCCAGGCATAGCTGACCGTGGCGTCGCCTATCCGGACCGCATTCAACGCAGAGTCGAGAACTCGGGTGCCGGTGGATTCCCGCAGTTGCATGTGGAGCGGTAGGAACGTCGACTGCAGTGCGTTCATCGTCTCGTCGAGGTCGGAGGTCCGCGCCACGGCGAACCGACCCAACGGCTCTGAATCCAATGCGTCTCCCCTGGCTCCGCCCACTACGCCTCATCAACAACCGGCTCACCCGAATGGCTATTCCTGGAAAGGTCGCTGTGCGCTGCCCCGCTCACGCCTGCGCCGACTCCGCCTCCCGCACATCCTCCACCTCGAGGTCGAGGTCACCGTCCCGGACCACGACGCGCACCCGATGGCCGCTGTGCACCCGGCCGTCGAGCATCAATCGGGCGAGCCGGTTGTCCACCTCGCGCTGGATGGCCCGGCGCAGTGGACGAGCGCCGAAGTGCGGTTCGAACCCGCGCTGGGCGAGCCAGCTGACCGCCTCCGGAGTGAACTCGACCTCGATGCCCTGGGCCCGTAGTCTCCGGCGGGTCTCGTCGAGCAACAGGTCGGTGATCCGCTCCAGCTGGGTGTTGTCCAGCTGCTGGAAGACGACGATCTCGTCGATCCGGTTCAAGAACTCCGGCCGAAATGCCTCCCGCAGCCGGCGCATCACCTGGTCGCGCACGTCGGCGTTGGCCGCGTGCGCGCTGCTGCTGCCGAACCCGAGCGGGCCGCGCTGCCCGACGATCAGCTCCGACCCGAGGTTGCTGGTCATGATGATCACGGTGTTGCGGAAGTCCACGGACCTGCCTTGGGAGTCGGTCAGCCGGCCGTCGTCGAGCACCTGCAGCAGGGTGTTGAAGACGTCGGGGTGGGCCTTCTCGATCTCGTCGAAGAGCACCACCGAGTACGGCCGACGGCGCACCGCCTCGGTCAGTTGTCCGGCGTCTTCGTACCCCACGTAGCCGGGCGGGGACCCGACCAGCCGGCTGACCGTGTGCCGCTCCTGGAACTCGCTCATGTCCAGCCGGATCATCCGGTCCTCGTCACCGAACAGCGCCTCGGCGAGGGCCCGCGCCAACTCGGTCTTGCCCACGCCGGTCGGGCCCAGGAAGAGGAAGCTGCCGATCGGCCGGTCCGGATCACCGAGGCCGACGCGGGAGCGGCGCACAGCCTCGGCGACGACCTCGACCGCCTCGTCCTGCCCGATCACCCGCTCGTGCAGGCGCTGCTCGAGACCGAGCAGCCGCTCCATCTCCTCCTGGGTGAGCTGGCTGACAGGGATGCCGGTGGCCCGGGACACCACCTCGGCGATCTCCTCGACGCCGACCTCGGGGACGCCCGAACCCTCCCCGCCGCCGTCCCGGGCCCGGTCGAGGCGCTGCTGGGCCTCGGCGACGTGGTCGCGCAGTTCGGAGGCGCGCTCGTACTGCTCGGCCGCGACCGCCTGTGCCTTCTCCCGCTGCCACCGCTCGAGCTCGTGTTCCAGGCCGCGCAGGTCGGTCGGGGGCGTCTTCACCCGGCGGCGCACGCGGGCTCCTGCCTGGTCGATGAGGTCGATCGCCTTGTCGGGCAGGTGCCGGTCGGTGATGTAGCGGTCGGAGAGCTCCACGGCCGCGACGACGGCCTCGTCGGTGAACCGCACCTGGTGGTGGGCCTCGTAGCGGTCGCGCAGGCCGCAGAGGATCTGCACCGTGTCCTCGATGCTGGGCTCGGCCACCAGAATGGGCTGGAAACGGCGCTCCAGCGCGGCGTCCTTCTCGATGTTGCGCCGGTACTCGTCCAGGGTCGTGGCGCCGATGATGTGCAGCTCTCCGCGGGCGAGGGCCGGCTTGAGCATGTTGCCGGCACCGCCGGACCCCTCGGAGGCGCCTGCCCCGACGACGGTGTGCAGCTCGTCGATGAACGCGATGACCTCGTCGCTGTGCTCGCGGATCTCGTCGATGACCTTCTTCAGCCGCTCCTCGAAGTCGCCGCGGTAGCGGGTGCCGGCGACCAGTCCGGTCAGGTCGATCTCCACCACCCGGCGGCCGCGGAGGGTCTCCGGGACGTCGCCCTCGGCGATCTGGGCGGCGATCCCCTCGACGATCGCGGTCTTCCCGACACCGGCCTCCCCGATGAGCACGGGATTGTTCTTCCGCCGCCGGGAGAGCACCTCGACGGTCTGCTCGATCTCCTGCTCCCGGCCGATCACCGGGTCGATCTCCCCGTTGCGGGCCATCGCGGTCAGGTCGCGGCCGTACTCGTCCAGCGTCGGGGTGCTCGACGGGGGCCGGCCGGCCCCGCCCTGCCCGCCGCCTGCGCCGCTGACGGCCTGCTGCAGGGCCTCCGGCGTGACGCCCCGCTGGCGCAGGATCCGACCGCCCGGCGAGTCCGGGTTGACCGCCAGCGCGAACAGCAGGTGTTCGGGACCGATGTAGGTGGAGCCCAGCGCGCGGGAGATCTGGTGGGCGTCGAGGAGGGCGCGCTTGGCCGCGGGAGTGAGGGCCGGCGTCTCGGCGCGCGGCTCGCCACGGCGCGGCACGCCGTCGAGCTCGGCGCGGAGTTGCGCCGGGTCGGCGCCCGCGCGGCTGATCAGCTGCCGGGTGGGCTCCTCCCCGGTCATCGCCCACAGCAGGTGGTCGGTGTCGAGGTCCGGGCTGCCCACCTCGACGGCCCGGCGCGCGGCCGCGTTCACCAGCTCGCGGGCCTGATCACTGAGGAACTGGGTGATGTCGACGCGCTGGCGGGGCGGGCGAGCGCCGCCCATGTAGCGGGCGAAGAAGTCGTCGAAGGGGCTGCCGTAGGGGCCTGGGAAGTGTCCGCTGGTCATCGCTCGTCCGTCCCGGGGAGAGGCGTGGTCCCCTACTGCCTTACTCGTCCCGGGTCGGGATCTCCATCGGTCATCCTGCCGAGGCGCCCCGGGAGGGAAGAGGGTGTGATGAGAGGGGGCCGCCCCCACGGGCGACCTGCCACGGTGGAGAACACACCCTCGCGATCACACCGGCCGGCCCGCCGGTCCGAGCCACAGAGAGGCCCGATGCGCCTCACCCGCTTCGTGCACGCCCTTCGGACCAGCCTGTGGGTGGTCCCCCTGCTGTGCGTCCTGGCCGGCGTGCTGCTCGCCCTCGGCACGCTCTGGCTCGACCGCCGGTCGGGCTACACCCTGGTCCCGCAGAGCGTGACGGGAACGCCCGGTGACGCGCAGACGATCCTGTCGGTGTTCGCCACCGGGATGGTCTCGCTGACCAGCCTCGTGCTCACGGTGACGCTGGTGGTGGTGCAGCTGGCGATGGGCCAGTTCTCCCCGCGGATCGTGGCCGCGCTGCTGTCCGACCGGTTCAGCCAGCTGGCGATCGGCCTGTTCGGGGCGACGTTCGTCGTCGCCGTGCTCACCATCCGGGAGATCCGCGGTTCGGACACCGGCTCCGTTCCCGGCCTGTCGGTGGTGCTGGCCCACGGGCTGATGGTCGCCAGCCTGGTGACGCTGATCCTCTTCGTGCACCACTCCGGGCAGACCATGCGGGCGACGGGCCTGATCGACCTGGTCGGCGACCGCACCCGCGACCTCATCGAGTCATCCTTCCCCGCCGTGCCCCGACCGGCGCAGGGGGCGGGCGCCGACCCGGACGTGGTCCCCGCGCGGGAGCCGGGCAGTATCGTCCGGATCGACCGCGCCGGGCTGGTCGCCGCCGCGCGCCGCGCCGACTGCGTCCTCGAACTGGTGCCCGTGGTCGGCGACTTCGTGCCGGGCGGGGCACCGCTGTTCCGCGTGCACCCCGGCCCCCGGCGGGCGGGGGACGTCGCCGGGCCGGCCGCGCGGCTGCGGGCCGAGGAGATCGCGCGGCTGGTCCTCGTGGGCCCCGAGCGCGTGCACACGGAGGACCCGCCCTACGGTCTGCGCAAACTGGTCGACGTCGCGGAGCGGTCCATCGCTCAGCCGTTCAACGACCCGACGACGACCCTGCAGGCGCTGCACCGGCTGCACGACCTGCTGCGCCAGCTCGCCGTGCGCCCGCTCCCCGCGGGCGAGCACCGGGACGAGGACGGCGTGGTCCGGCTGGTCGAGCGCACCCTGTCCTGGGACGGCTACGTGCGGCTCGCCTTCGACGAGATCCGGCTGGCCGGCGCGGCCTCGCCGCAGGTGACCCGCCGGCTGTCCGCGGCGCTGGAGGACCTCAAGGGCGTCGCCCCGCCCGACCGGCAGGCCCCGCTGGACCGCCAGCTGCGGCTGCTGACCGCCGCGGTCCACCGGGCCTACGAGGACGAGGAGGACATCACCGCCGCGCTCACGCCCGACGCCGAGGGCATCGGGTCGGGAGCCGACGTCACCACCGCCGTCCGCCTGGACACCGGCACGCCGGACACCGCCGTCCGGCCCGCCGCGCCCATCCCGGGGTAGCGGGCGCCCGCCTCGGAAGCTCCGGCGCGCTCACCAGCTCCTCGACCACGACGTTCCGGCGACTCGTGCCACGGTCGGGTGCAGGCCGGCCCGCCAACGGAAGGACGCCTCGGTGGGGATCGTCAGGGGCAGGTGCTCGGGCGCGGAGGGCCGGGCGAGCAGGTACCCGCTGGCGGAGTCGACCCCGAGCGCGCTGAGGGCGCTCAACTGCGGCAGGGTCTCGACCCCCTCCGCGATGACGTGCGCGCCGATGGCGCGCGCCAACGTCACGATGCCGGCCACCAACGCCTCGCCGCGAGCCGTCCCGAGGTCGTGGACGAAGGACTTGTCCACCTTGATGACGTCGACCGGGAACTCCTTCAGGCGCGCCAGCGAGCTGTAGCCGGTCCCGAAGTCGTCCACGGCGATCGCCACCCCCCGGTCGTGCATCCGGTCCAGCACCTCTCTCACGCCGGAGCAGTCGGCGAGCGCCGACTCGGTGACCTCGATCCCGAGGCGCTCCGTGGGCAGCCCGGCACGGTCCAGCTGGGCAGCGAGCCGGGCGGGGAACTCCCGGTCGACCAGCTGCTGCGGGGAGACGTTGACCCACACCCGGAGCTGCGGGAGGTGCGCCCACCGGCCGGCCTGCTCGATCGCTCGGGCGAGGACCCGCTCGCCGATGCGGTGGATGAGCCCCGTCTCCTCGGCGACCGGGATGAACTCCTGCGGGCCGACGAGGCCACGGGCGGGATGCCGCCAGCGGACCAGCGCCTCCACGTGGCAGATCCGCTCGACCCGGAGGTCGAAGGCGGGCTGGTACTCCACGAGCAGTTCGTCCCGGTCCAGGGCGTGGCGCAGGTCGTTCTCGATCTCCACCCGGCGCACCGACTCCACGTGCATCTGCTCGTCGAACCAGACGACCCGTGCCCGTCCGGTGTCCTTGGCGCGGTAGAGCGCCGCGTCGGCCTCCCGGAGCAGGATGTCGAGCTCGGCCGGGCCGGCGGCCGTGGCCAGCCCGACGCTGACGGTGACGAGGAGGCGCGCACCCACCTCGACCGGCTCCCGGCTGGCCCCGATGACCTGCTGGGCGAACCGGGCGGCCTCCTCGGCGGAGCGGTCGACCAGCACCACCACGAACTCGTCACCACCGAAGCGGGCCACCGGATCGGCCGGACCCGCCAGGGCGGCGAGACGTCGTGCGAACTCGCTCAGCACGCGGTCCCCGACGCCGTGCCCCAGGCTGTCGTTGACCAGCTTGAACCGGTCCAGATCGATGAAGGCGACGGTGAGACGGGCCTCTGGCTGTCCGGCGAGGACCCGGTCCACCTCCTGCAGCATCCCGGCGCGGTTGAGCAGACCGGTCAGCTCGTCGTGCGTGGCCCGGTGGGCCAGGTCTCGCTGCGCCCGCTCGGCTGCCGCGCGGGCGGCCCGCTCCGCGGTCAGCAGCCGTTCCCGCTCCTGCTCCATGGCCCGCCGCTCGGAGACGTCCCGGAAGTAGACGGCGATCCCGCCCCGGCGCAGGGGGTACACGCGGGCCTCGCACCACAGCTCCGCCTTGTCGTAGCACGCCTCGAACGTGGCGGCCCGTCCGGTGCCCGCAACCTGGCGGTAGGTCTCCTCGAACACGGTGCCGAGCAGGGCGGGGAACCGGGCCCAGATGTCCTTGCCCACGACCTCGTCGCGGGAGACGCCCAGCCGGGCCTCGGCCTGCGCGTTGATGTACGTCATCCGCCAGTCGGCGTCGACGCCGATGTACATGTCGCTGATGGACTCGAGGCTGTCGATGACCTCGGCCGCCCTTCGGGTGGTCGCCTCGACCCGCGCCGCCTCGGCCTCCGCCGTGCTCACGTCCCGGAAGGACACGTACGCCCGTGGCGAGTCCCCGTCGAGGAAGGTGGCGGTGCTGACCTCGGCGGGGAACGTGGATCCGTCGCTGCGGCGCAACCGGAACACCCCGCGGAACGCGCCCTCCCGGGCCCGGGTCTCCAACGCCTCCCTCCACCGGCGGTCACGCCGGTCGACGATCCCGTCCCGGCCGAGCTCGACCAGCTCGAGTTCCGTCCGGCCGAGCAGCTCGCAGGCCCTCGCGTTCGCGCCGAGGGTGCGCCCGTCGGCCGAGGTGATCAGCACCCCGTCGAGAGCGTGGATGAACAGTGCCTCGTGGAGGCTGCGGGGCAGCGTCGAGGGAGCCTGGTCGAGGGTCACATCGGCGTATCGGCTGATCGACGGTTCCGATTGACTCTGTTCCGCAATTCGGGTGAGTCGCACCGCTGGGGAGCCGGACGACCGCATCGGATGCCGATGGGCCGATCGGCGCGGGCGATGGCCCGCAACGGGCCCCTGCCACAGATGAGGCCCCGGCGCGTTCCCGACGCTGGCGCTGGTAGTGCGTCCAGAAATCGCGCGACCGGCAGCCCCTCGGAGGGCCTCGTCCCTGGTCGCGACGCGAGTTGCCACGTCGGCGCCCCGTCGAGGGTGGCGACTGCGACGTCCCCGAACAGCGTCCGGGCGATGCAGGCCAGCGGACCGCACGCGATGCCCATCCCGCGCCGGACCACCGTCAGGACGCCGAAGCACCATCAGCGCCGGAGCGCGGGCACGACGTAGCGGCCGTCCCCGGAGCGGGACATCGGCCGATCGACCGATGCCCAGGCGCCATGAACGGTCCTAGCGTCTCACCCGCGGTCGCACGACTGAATCCCACGACCGGCGCCGGACGGTGCCTCAGGGAGCGGACATGGACTACGCGACTTTCACGCGGACGACGGCCCAGCGAGCCGGGATACCCGAGGAGACGGCGGAGCGGATCGAACACTCGCCGCGCAGCTCCCGGGCGGGCTCCAGGACGACCTGCGCCCACCGCGCGAAGAGGCGGAGGCGTTCGGGGTGGACGAGTTCGTGCGCCGGGTCGCGGAACGGGGGGACGTCGGTCCGGACGAGGCCAGGACCGGGGCCGCCGCCGTCCTGATCACGGTGCGGGAAGCGGTAACGCCCGGGGAGTTCGACGACGTCCTCTCCCAGCTGCCGCAGGAGTACCGGGAGCTGGTCGGGCCGATGGCCTGAGCTCCTCGGCGCCGAGGCGCCGAGGCACCGAGGCACCGGCCGACGGCCGAGGGCCGGAGGAGCAGGACGGCACCAGGTCAGGAGGAGCCCGGTGATCAAGAATGCGACGTTCATCGAGGCCGCGGGAGCGCCCGGGTGGGAGCGGTACCCGGGCCGCACATCGCCATTCCGGAGGTCACCTATGACGGATAACGCGGTCGCGGGCCGGGACGTGGCGGAGATCGCCGCGTCGTCGCCCGCTCCTCCCCGTCGCGCCGGGCAGATGCTCGCCGTGCTGCGCCGTCCCGTCGCGTTCGACGGCGCGTAACTGGCATGGCCGATCCGCACCATCCCCGGTACGTCACGGCCGCCGCTGCGGATCCGGCCGACTCGACCCTCACCATCTTCACCATCTTCACCAGCCGGCAGCAGGCGCGTGACATCGACGCGCGCACCTTGGCGGCGGGACGGGTTGACCAGGCAGGCCACTTACCGTGTGTGCCAGGGCTCGCCCGAGGGGAGGCGCAGTGATGAAGTGCGACCCGGACCTCGTGCGCCTGCAGGATGAGTTGGCCGACGTCGGCACCATGGCGGAGGGCCTGAACGAGCGCGCCTTGGAGATCCTCGAGGCGCTGGGCCGGATCCTGCCCTTCGACGCGGGGTGGCTCGCCGTCCGCGATCCCGAACGACGTCGACACGTCCCTCTGGCCACCACAGGCACAGCCGAACCCCTGCGCCGCTACTTCGAGTCCCCAGGGGCCGACGCCGAGCTCGAGCACCTCGGGCTCAACAGCGCCCAGCGCCCGGTGCTGGCCAGCGAGCTGCCCGTGCCCCTCCCCGAGATATGCGCCTGGGCCGAGCACCTGCTCCCGGCAGGGTTCCGCGGCGGCATCGCCGGCGCACTGTTCGCCTCGACCGGGCGGCACGTGGGCTTCCTCAGCCTCCTCGCCGAGGACCCGGCGCGCCTGAGCCTGGCCGACCGGCAGATCCTCGGCGCCGTCACCGGAGTGATCGCGGACGACCTGGACCGGACGCAGGAGATCGCCACGACCGCCAGGATCGTCGGGACCGCCGAGGCCGGAGTGGTGCTCACCCGCGGTGGGGACGCCCTCCCTCTGCCCGGGCTACCCGACGACCGCCTGTTGGCCCCCGACTCGCCGATCCTCGCCGCGGCCACGCAGGAGCTGTCCGCCGGGGGCCCCTACACCGCATTCCTCGCCCCCGTGGCGGGCCCGGACGGCGAACGGCTGGTGCGGATCACCGCACTGGATTGCGCCCTCCCCGACCTCGATCACCTGTCGGCCGCAGTGCTGCTGTCCTCCCCTGGGAACCTGCGCGGTCTCACCCCCCTCGATCTCCGGGTCCTGGGGCAACTGGTGGCCGGCACGACGCCGGTCCCCGCGCTCGCCGCGGCTCTCCACGTCGACTCGCGTACCACGACAGAGGCCCTCCGCCGGGCCGAGGTCGCCCTGGACGCCCCCGGCCTCACCGCCGTTGCCACGCGGGCGCTGCGCAGCGGGCTGCGCATCCCGCCGGGGTTGAGCCGTCCGACGCGGACCGGGCGCCGGTGAGCGCTCGGGGCGGCCCTCAGCCAACGCCGAGGATCTGCGGCGAGGATCTGCGCGGGAGGGTGCAGCTCGTCTCCGGGCAGCAGACCGGGACGTCCCGCGGCGCGGCCGGCCGGTGCCTATCCCTGCTGCCCCAGGTTGGTGACGAGATTGACGGCCACTGCGATGACGACCGTCCCGAACAGGTAGGACAGCAGAGCGTGCCCGAGGGCGACCTTGCGGATCGACGTGTCCGCGATCTGGGTATCCGGCACCGCGAAGCTCATCCCCACGGTGAAGGCGACGTAGGCGAAGTCGCTGTACGCGGGCGGTTCCTCCTGGCCGAACTCGATGCCGCCGTCCCCGCCGGAGTAGTACCCGCGCGCGTACTTCAGGGCGAAGACCGTGTTGACCAGCGCCCACGACAGGATCACGACCAGGACGCCGAGCACCACGGTGGCGACGCCGACGGCGTCCCCCGAGCCGGAGCGGACGAGACCCTCCACGACGGCGGCGAGGCTGGCCACGGCCGCGACCAGCACGGCCGTGTCCGTGACCCGGGTCTGCCCCTCCTCCTCGGCCAGCCGTTTCGTCCCCTCCGAGTCGCGCGGCCAGCTGATCCGCCACACCCAGATCAGCAGGCCGCCGGCGGCGACGGCCCAGCCGACGAGCACGGCGATCTCGGGGACGCCGCCAACCGTGGTCAGTCCGGCCGCGACGAGGCCCGCGCCGAGACAGATCAGTAGACGGCGCCACGACAGGATCGTCGGCCGCGGGCCCGCCTCCACCGTCGACCTACCGGGTGGGGCGCTCACCCGGTAGCCCCGCAGCGGGCCGGCGAGGGCCCCGCGCCGGCCCACCGTCCGGCTCTATGTCCCGGCCCTGGGCGGTCCGCCCGTCGGCGCCTCACGCACCAGGACGGAACACAGCACGGACGCACCCGTCCTCCTTGTCCTTGAACATGCGGTAGCCCTTCGGCCCGTCGTCGAGCGACATCACGTGGGTCGCGAGGTGCTCTGTCTTCACCTCGTCCCGGCTCATGCGGTCGAGGATCTCCGGGATGTAGCGGTGCCCGTGCTGCTGGGCGCCGCGCAGGGTCAGCGCCTTGTTCATCACCGCGCCGAGGGGGAACTTGTCCACCAGACCGGCGAAGACGCCGAGGGTGAACACCGTCCCGCCCTTGCGGCAGGCGTAGATCGCCTCGCGCACCGCGGTGGGTCGGTCGGTCTGCAGCCGCATCTGCTGCTTGACCTGGTCGTAGAGGTACTGAGGCCCCGGGCTGTGCGCCTCCATGCCGACCGCCTCGATGCAGACGTCCGGGCCCCGGCCACCGGTCATCTCGCGCAGCTCCGCGGGGACGTCGACCTCCTCGTAGTCGAGGGTCTCCGCCCCGACGTGCGTGCGGACCTGCTGGAGCCGGTTGTCGTACCGGTCGATGACGACGACCTGCTCGGCGCCCATGAGCATCGCCGCGCGGGCGGCCATCTGACCCACTCCCCCGGCTCCCCAGACCGCGACGACGTCGCCCGGTTTCACGCCGGCCTGGTCCGCCCCGGTCCAGCCCGTGGGTGCGGCGTCGGAGGCGAACAGCGCCCGCTCGTCGGAGACGCCGTCGGGGATGGCGAACGCCCCCTGGTCGGCGTACGGAACCCGGATGTAGGGCGCGTGACTGCCCGCCCAACCACCCAGCGCGTGGGAGTACCCGTAGCAGCCGCCGATGGCCTGACCCCACAGCGCCTCTGTGATGCCGGGGTTGGGATTGCCGTTGTCGCACAGCGACCACAGCCCCTGCTTGCAGTACCAGCACTGCCCGCAGCTGGTGAAGGAGACCACGACCACGCGATCACCCACCTGGTGCTTCGTGACGCCGGGGCCGACCTCGGCGACCGTGCCCATGAACTCGTGCCCGAGCACGTCCCCTGCCCGCATGGCGGGGATGTAGCCGCCCATCAGGTGCAGGTCCGAGCCGCAGGTCGCGGACAGCCCGACCTCGAGGATGATGTCGTGGTCGTTGAGGATCGTCGGCTCGGGGACGTCCTCGACGCCGATCTCGTTGACCCCGCGCCAGGTGACCGCCTTCACCGCACGCCCGCCTTGGGCGCCACCCTGGTCCACGCCTCCAGGAGCACGCCGCCGGGGGACGCCGTCCGCTTGCCGTGCGGTGCGGGGTCGACCACGAGGACCTCGCCCACCTCGATGAGCTGCTTGGCCCGGCGCAGCGCAGACCGCAGGTCGGCCTGCGGGTCGCTGCCGCTGAGCCGGCTCGCGGCGGTGCCCGACGACGGCCGGTCGCGCAGCCGGGCCGACAGCTCGGTGCCCTTGCCGCCGGCAGCCGGCCGGACGCGGACCTCGATCCGGTCGCCGAACTCGGCCAGGGGGGCGGGCAGCGCCGCGGCGTCGACGTCGGACGGCTCGCGGAACACGGTCACCGCGAGCCACCCGGAGGCCGGCTGACCCGCGCCCGCCGGCCGGGCGGCGGACGGGTCGATGACCGACCGCACCTGGCGGACGACGGTCCCCCCGGCGCGAGCGGCGACGGACGCCACGTTCCCGATCGAGGACGTCATGCCCGGCCCCCCGCCCCGGCGGGCTGCGGGGCGCGGGCGAACTCCTGCACGATGCGCTCGCAGAAGGCCGGCAGGTCGTCCGGCGACCGGCTCGTGGTGATGTTGCCGTCGGTGACGACCTCCTCGTCGACCACCTCCGCCCCGGCGTTGCGCAGGTCGGTGCGCACGCTCGGCCACGACGTCAGCCGGCGGCCGCGCGCGACGTCGGCCTCGACGAAGTTCCACGGGCCGTGGCAGATCGAGGCGACCGGCTTGCCGGACTGGACGAAGTCGCGGACGAAGGCCACGGCGGCCGGCTCCATCCGCAGCTTGTCCGGGTTCACCGTCCCCCCGGGCAGCAGCAGCGCGTCGTAGTCGTCGACGGAGGCGGCCCCGACGAGACGGTCGACGCCGAAGGTCCCGGCGTCCTCGAGGTCCTGGTTGCGCGCCAGGATCTCGCCGCTCGTGATCGAGACGACGTCGGTGCGTGCACCGGCGTCCTCCAGGGCCTGCCGCGGCGTCTCCAGCTCCACCCGCTCCACGCCGTCGGCGGCCAGGATCGCCACCCGCCGTCCGTTCAGCTCCCCGGCCATGTCAGCTCCCCGCCGGGTGCAGGACGACCTTGGTCCAGCCGTCGGTCCGCTTGTCGAAGTGCTCGTAGGCCTCCGGCGCCTGGTCCAGCGGCAGTTCGTGGCTGACGATGAACGACGGCTCGGCCTTGCCCCCGGCGATCAGGTCGCGCAGCTGCCGGTTGTACTTCTTGACCGGCGCCTGCCCGCTGCCCAGCTTCTGGCCCTTGAACCAGAACATGCCGAAGTCGAAGGCGAGCTTGCCCTGCTTGGCCAGCTCGTCGCTGGCCCCGGGGTCCTGGGGGATGAACACCCCGACGACGCCGATCGTCCCGGTGAAGCGCACGGAGGCGACCAGCCGGTTCATCGTGAGGTTGGCCTGCTCCTGGCCGTCGGGCTCGTGCGCCTGGTAGCCGACGCACTCGCAGCCGTTGTCCGCGCCCAGCCCCATCGTCTGCTCCAGGACGGCCTGGACCGGGTCGACCTTCGAGTCGTCGATGGCGATCGCCCCGATCGACTCGGCCAGCTTGAGCCGGTCGGGCTGCCGGTCGACGACCATCACCTTGCTCGCCCCGCGGATGGTCGCCGAGAGCGCCGCCATCAGGCCGACCGGGCCGGCGCCGTAGATGACCGTCTGGTCGCCGGGCTTGACGCCGGCCATCTCCGTGGCGTGGTAGCCGGTCGGGAAGATGTCGGCGAGCATCACGTAGTCGGTCTGCCGCTGCTCGGCGTCCTCGCCCAGCCGCAGGCAGTTGAAGTCGCCCCAGGGCACGCGCAGCAGTTCGGCCTGTCCCCCGCCGTACGGGCCCATGTCGGCGAAGCCGTACGCGGCGCCCGCCCACTCCTGCTTCGGCTGCGCGGTCAGGCAGTAGTTCGTCAGCTGGCGCTCGCAGTTCTTGCAGTGTCCACAGGCGATGTTGAACGGCAGGACCACCCAGTCGCCCACCTGCACCTTGTCGATCCCGTCGCCGACCTCGACCACCTGGCCGAGGTTCTCGTGCCCGAACCAGCGGCCGGTCTCGAAATCGGTCCGGCCCTCGTACATGTGCAGGTCCGAGCCGCAGATGTTCGCCGAGGTGATCCGCACCAGGACGTCGGTCGGCCGCTCGATCCGCGCGTCCGGTACGTCCTTGACGCTGACCTGCCGCGGGCCCTCGTAGACGACTGCCTTCATGCTGACTCCTTCGTCGCGGATGTGCCCCACCGTTCCGTGCTCGGGCCGGGACCCTGATCACACCCGGCCCACCGTGGGGCCGGTATCGGCAGACATGCCGATACCGAGCGACCCCGGAATTCGATCGATCCGGAATGGGTCGCTCTGCCGGTGGTCCCCGATGGATGCCATGGCGGCCGCGTCCCTCCGCCCCGAGCCGGCACCGGAGGAGAAAACCAACCCCAACGCCGGCGTCGCCGAGAAGATGTTCGGGCACCCCGTCGCCGGGATCTTCGGTTACTCGCACCTCACCGGCGGGCAGGCCGAGTACGCCCGGGTGCCGTTCGCCGATGTCGGCCCGATCCGCATCGAGAGCGACCTCGCCGACGAGCAGGTGCTGTTCCTGTCGGACATCCTGCCCACCGGCTACATGGGCGCGGAGATGTGCGACATCCAGGACGGCGACGTCGTCGCCGTCTGGGGTGCCGGGCCCGTGGGCCAGTTCGCGATGGACAGCGCCCGCGTGCTCGGCGCGGCCATGGTGATCGCCATCGACGACGTCCCCTACCGCCTCGAGATGGCCGCATCCCAGGGCTACCGGACGATCGACTAATCCGACACCGACGTCCGCTCCGCGCTCCTGGAGCTGACCGGTGGGCGTGGGCCGGACAAGTGCATCGACGCCGTCGGCATGGAGGCCACGCACGGAGCCGCCCACGTGCACCTCTACGACCGGCTCAAGCAGGCGGTCCGCTCGGAGACGGACCGGCCACATGCCCTGCGCCAGGCGATCCTGTCCGGCCGCAGCGGCGGGATCGTCTCGGTCATCGGCGTCTACGGCGGGCTGGTCGACAAGTTCCCGGCCGGCGCCTGGATGAACCGATCACTCACCCTGCGCACCGGCCAGTGCCACGTGCAGCGGTACATGCGCCCGCTGCTGGACCGGATCGAGCGAGGCGAGATCGACCCGACCCGGGTGATCACCCACCGGCTGCCCCTGGCCGAGGCACCGCACGGCTACGACATCTTCAAGAACAAGGCGGACGGCTGCGAGAAGGTGGTCCTGAAGCCCTGACCGCCCCCGCCCCCGGGGCGAGGACGGGGAGCCGAGACGAGAACCTCCGGGTCGTCCACCGCCGCGACCAGGAAGTCGACGAGGCTGCGGACGGCGGGGCGGGCCGGGCGGCGCCAGACGACCTCCAGATCGAGGAGCAAGGGGGGATCGAGCGGCAGCACGACGATCCCGCTCACGTCCATGTGCTCGGCGACCCCGAGGATCCCCGGGGCGACGCCGGACCCGGCTGCGACCGCCCGCAGCATCGCCTCGGGGCTGTTGATGAGGTCCGGCTCGACGACGACCTGCCCGGGCTGCGCTCCCTTCGGCAGCAGGTGGTCGACGGTGCGCTGCCAGATGCCGGCGAAGGGCGACCACGGGAACATCACCGCGGATTCGTGGTCGAGACCGGCGACCGGGATCTCCGCCCGGTCGGCGAGCGGATGTCCCTGCGGCAGGACGATCCCGAACAGCACCGAGCCGAGGACGACACCGTCGAGGTCACGGTGCTCCTGGGGCCGGCTCCAGACGACCGCTGCGTCGGCCCGCGCCTGCCGGACCGCCTCGACGGCGTCGTCCCCCGGGGTGGACATCACGGACACCTCGACGCCCGGGATCGCCAGTCCCAGCGTTCGCAGCGGGCCGTCGAGCACCCGCTCCGCCATGGTGCAGACCCGCAGGGCCACCTGCTCCCTACGGTCCGGCTCCGCGGATCGCACGTCGCGGCGGGCCTGGTCGACCTCGGCCAGGATCACCCGCGCCCGCTCCGCCAGGATGCGTCCCGCGGGCGTCAGCTCGGCTCCGCGGGACGTGCGGTCGAACAGCGTGACGCGCAGGTCCCGCTCCAGCGCACGGATCTGCTGCGAGAGCGACGGAGCGGCGATGTGCAACCGGCGCGCGGCAGCGGCGAAGCGCCGCTCCTCGGCCACGGTGAGGAAGTACCGGAGCTGCCGCAGGTCCACGGCTCACGCTATCGCCGTCGCGCATCAGGAGCGCGCGTGAGGCCGCGGCTCACACGCCTGTGGTTCTACGTCACGGCACACGCGCTGGAGATGCCGCTTCCCGCGGTATGACTACCTGGTCTGTGGCCTTGCGAGCAGTCGGCTCGGTCGTGACCGGGATCGGTCTGCGACCGCGGAGTTCGCTAGGGGGCACATGCAGTCGTACCGGGCAGGCGAACTGCTGCTGGCCGAGACCGCTACCTCGGCCGGCACGACGTCTGAGCGCGCGCAGGCCATGCTCGAGGTCCTCCGCCGCGCAATCCCGTTCGATGCCGCGTGGATCGCCCTCCCCAACCCCTTCAGCAGCAGCTACTGGTCGCTGGCCAGTGCCGACCTGGACGACCGCGTCCTCGACTTCCTCGGCGGACCACTGACGGCACACGACATGGAGGTCGCGGGTGGTGATCGGGACCGCCCGCCGGTGACCCGGTCGGATCTGCCCCCCGCCGTCCAGGAGCTCGCGACGTGGTCGGACTGCCTTGTCCCGGCCGGCATCCACGAGGCTCTGGCCGTCGGGCTGTTCGCTCCGGGAGGCCGTCACGTCGGGTTCGTCGCACTGCTGTCCGGCAACACGGAACCTGCCACCCCTGCAGTACGCCGACGCCTCGCCGCGCTGGCGCCGGTGCTCGCACACGGCATCGACCCGATGCGGTCGCTGCTCTTTGCCGCACGCCTGGTCCGGGGCGCCACGGCCGGCGTGGTGCTCCACGCGGACGGCGTCTGCGAGGCGCTGCCTGGCATGCAGGCGGACGCGCTACTGGTCCCCTCCTCCCCTGTCCTGGTCGTCGCACGTCAGCGGATCGGCGACGGGACCGTCTACTCGTCGTTCCTCTGGCCGGTGGGCGGCTCCCACGCCCCCGGCGGGCATGTGCGCGTCAGCGTCCTGGCGGCGCCCACGGACGTGCCGCCGGGGCTGACCGCTGTCGCCCTGCTGTCACCGGCGACAGACCTGCACGGACTGACCCCGCGGGAACTGGAGGTGCTGGGCCTCCTGGTCGAGGGGCACTCCAACCAGGAGATCGCTCGCAGGCTCGTCGTGGCCCCCCGGACCGTGGCCGCCCACCTGGAGCACGTCCTCGTCAAGCTCGGGGCACCGACGAGGACACTCGCCGCGGTCCGCGCAGAACGGGACGGTCTCTACGTTCCCCCCTTGGCCCACCGGCGGCCATGGCGTGAGCCGCCAGAGCCGGGGTAGGCCGTAGCGACCCTGCCGCGGACCGGAGAACGGAGACCACCGTCGCGGCCGGGCCGGGCCCTGGCGGCCGGGATGCTGGCGCTCGACCGATGGCTCGACCCGCACCGGACGCCGTCGTGGTTGCACGTCGGCACCTCGGTCGCGCACAGGCACTGCATTGACTCCAGTGGCCACCACGCTGACACCAGGAACGACGCAGGCCGCTCTCCCTGAGGGAGAACGGCCTGGTCATCGGGGTGGAGCTGAGGGGACTCGAACCCCTGACCCCCACACTGCCAGTGTGGTGCGCTACCAGCTGCGCCACAGCCCCGGATCGGCCCGGTCTGGTGCGTCCGAGCCGTGAGCAACTGTACAGGGCCGCGACGGCGCTCCGGCGCAGGGGGTGGGGCGGGTCAGCCCTGCTTCATCTGGGCGATCCGGATGTGGTTGCCGAAGGGGTCGCGCAGGCCGAAGTCGATGCCGTAGGGCTGGTCGACCGGCTCCTCGGTGATCTCCACCCCCTTGGCCTTGAGCTCGGCGTGGGTCTTGTGGGCGTCGTCGCAGGCGAAGAAGAGGTGCCCGCCGGCCACGCCCTTGCTGATGGCGTCGCGCACCTGCGCGGCGCTCTTGTCGCTCATCGAGGGCGGCCCGGGCTTCTCCAGGAGGACGGCGCGGTCGGGCTGGCCCGGCAGGTTCACGGTGAGCCAGCGCATGGGCCCGAAGTCCATGTCGGACTGGACCTCGAACCCGAGCTTCCCGACGTAGAAGTCGAGCGCCTGGTCCTGGTCGGGGACGTAGATCTGGGTGATGGTGATCGCGGTCAGCATGGGTCCGACGCTAGAGACGATCACTGCCCCGGCGCTTCTCCGAAACTGCTCGGCCGCAGCCACGCCATCGCGAAGCAGGACGGCACGGGCGGCAACGGTCCGCGCCGCCGGTACCGCGACGGCGGCTCGCCGACGACGTCCCGGAACACCCGGCTGAAGGTGCCCAGGCTCGAGAAGCCGACGTCCATGCAGATGTCGGTCACGCTCCGGTCGGTCGAGCGGAGCAGGAACATCGCCCGCTCCACCCGGCGCCGCTGCAGGTACCGGTTGGGCGTCTCGCCGAACGTGGCCCGGAAGGTCCGGATGAAGTGCGCCTCCGACACGTGCGCGATCCGGGCCAGGGTGGGGACGTCGAGGGGCTCGGCGTAGGCGCGGTCCATGGCGTCCCGGGCGCGCAGCAGCCGCCGGTTCGCGTCCTCACCGGCAGAACCCACGGGCGGCATCCCACCACGCGCAGGTCAGAGCTCGACGCCGCGCTCCTCCAGCCACGGGACCGGGTTGACCCGCTCGCCGCCCATGCCGCCCTCGTGCACCTCGAAGTGCAGGTGCGGGCCGGTCGACTGGCCGCGGTTGCCCAGCAGCGCGATGGTCTCCCCCGCCTCCACGTACTGGCCCGGCTCGACCAGGATCTGCTCCATGTGGCCGTAGACGGTGACGTCGCCGTTCTCGTGCAGGATGTAGACGGCCAGGCCGAACCCGCTGGCCGAGCCGGCCCGCAGGACGACGCCGTCCATCGCGGCGTACTCCGGCGTGCGCATCGGGGCGGCCAGGTCGATGCCGTAGTGGAAGGTGCCCCAGCGACCGCCGAAGCCGCTGGTGAACCGGGCCCCGGCGACCGGGAGCACCGCCTTCGGGCGGGCCGCCTCCCGGGCCGCCTCGGCGGCTGCCGCCTCCGCCTCCGCGCGCGCCGCGCGCGACGCGGCCACCTCGGCCAGCCGGGCCTCGGCCTCGGCGACCGAGATGGAGGCCTGGGGCAGGAGCTCGACGTCCTCCTCGCCGGTCAGCAGGTGCTGCGCGGCGAGCACCGCCGTCGGCCCGTCGGCGGCCGAGGCACCGGTGATGCCGGTGACCCCGGCGAGCAGACCGCCGGCGACGACCGCGGCCAGCAGCATCGGCCCGCGCCGGGGACCGGACACCCGCGGCGCGTCCGCGCGGCGCGCACCACCGGCGACGTCCGACGTGCGGGGGAGCTCCGCGGTGGTGGGCGCGACCCGGAGGCCGTGGGGAGCCGTGGACGCTCCGGAGCTCGCAGCACGACGCCGACCGGCCATGCACCTACCCGTCTCGAGGGGGAGAAAGCCCGTCGCCGGGCCCGATGGGGTTGTGCCCATCGAAACACTCCGTGACCCGTTCGTGACCCACCGCTCGGCGCGTCCGCCACGACACGCCGAGTGACCCGCGCCACACCTGTCCGCGTCACGCGGTCGTGTGACGAGCGTCCGGTTTGGGCCCCGGCGCTCCCGGCTACTCCTCGTCTCCGGCGTGAAACCGCTCGCGCCTCGACGCCCCGTCGTCGTCCGCTGCGGTCCGCCGCACGGGGAGCCAGATTGGCCACGAGCGGCTTCCCCGTGTACTGATGATCGACGCTGTACCACCGGTAGCTCCCGCCCGCACCACGGCGGCGGAGGCGACGGACCGGGACCGCTGGCGAGGGGGCGACCGCACCACACGCACGAGAGAGGGCAGATGCTGCATGACGAGGCCGCAGCGATTTCCGGGTCCCCGAGCACTGCCCCGCCCGGACACCCCCACGCCGGCCCTCGCCGTGCCCCCGCTCTCCCACCGGATCCGCCCGCTGAGCCAGGAGACCCTGCGCAGCCACGGCGCCCGGCTCTCCGTGCCGACCTACGACCGCTCCGCCCTCACCCCCGCCGTCGTGCACCTCAGCGTCGGCGGCTTCTCCCGCGCCCACCAGCTCCTCTACTTCGACGAGCTCGCCGAGCGGCGCATCTCCCAGGACTGGGGCGTGGTGGGGGTCGGCCTGCGGCACCGCGGCATGCAGGAGGCACTCGTCCCGCAGGACCACCTCTACACCGTCATCGAGCGCAGCCCCGACGGTGAGCGCGCCCGCGTCGTCGGCGTGATGGTCGACTACCTCTTCGCCCCCGACGCGCCGTCTGCGGTGCTGGACCGGCTGGCCGACCCGCGCACCCGCATGGTCACCCTCACGATCACCGGCGCCGGCTACCGGCTCGACCCGCACACCGGCGAGTTCGACCCCGCCGACCCCGAGGTCGTCCGCGACCTCGCCGGGTGGGACTCCCCCAGCACCGTCTTCGGCTACCTCGTCGAGGCCCTCGACCGCCGCCGCCGCGCCGGCCTGCCCGCGTTCACCGTCGTGTCCTGCGACAACGTGCACCGCAACGGCGACGCCACCCGCAGGGCCGTCGTCGGCCTGGCCCGGCTGCGCGACGAGGTGCTGGCCCGCTGGATCACCGACCGGGTCGCCTTCCCCAGCAGCATGGTCGACCGGATCACGCCGCAGACGCCCCCCGAGGAGCGGGCGGCGGTCGCGGAGCGCTACGGCGTGGACGACCGCTGGCCGGTGATCACCGAACCGTTCTCGCAGTGGGTCATCGAGGACACCTTCAGCAACGGCCGCCCGCCGCTGGACGAGGTCGGCGTCCGCTTCGTCGCCGACGTCGGCGACTACGAGCTGATGAAGACGCGGCTGCTCAACGCCAGCCACTCCGCGCTGGGCTACCTCGGCTCGCTGGCCGGCCACACCCGCATGGACGAGCTCATGGTCGACCCCGTCTTCGCGGAGTACGTCGCCCGGCTGATGGACGACGAGGTCACCCCGCTGCTGCCGCAGCCCGACGGCGTCGACCTCACCGACTACAAGCGCACGCTCCTGCAGCGGTTCGCCAACCCCGCGATCGCCGACGGGCTGCCCCGCCTGTGCCGGCGCGGCTCCACCAAGCTGCCGCACCACCTGCTGCCCTCGCTGCGCCAGGCGCTGGCCGACGGCCGGCCGACGACGTTGCTCACCCTCGCCGTCGCCGGCTGGTGCCGCTATCTGCGCGGCACGGACGACGACGGCCGGCCGCTGCCCATGGAGGACCCCCGCGCCGACGAGCTGCAGGCGCTCGCGCGGTCGGGCGGCACCGACCCGCGGCCGCTGCTGTCCGTCCGGCCGGTGTTCGGCGACCTCGGCGACGTGCCCGGTTTCGTCACCGACCTGGAGCGGGCGCTGGCCCGCCTCGACCGGCTCGGCGTCCGGGTCACCCTGGCCGCCGCCCTCGCCGACACGCCACCGGCCCGTACCGTCCCGCTGGCCCGATGACCCCGCACCCGCACGGAGGAACTCCCTCGATGCCCGCCCTCCCCGAGCCGCTCGTCGCGCGCCTCGAGGCCCTGCTCTGCGATGCCGACGGCAACCTGTTCCCCTCGGAGGAACCGGCCTTCGTCGCCTCGGCGGAGGTCACCAACGCGTTCCTGGCCTCCCTGGGCGTGGACCTGCGCTTCACCGCCGAGGAGCTGCGGCTGGCGACGACGGGCATGAACTTCCGGACGACGTCCCGCCGGCTGGCCGCCGAGGCGGGGCGCCCGGACGTCGACGTCGAGCCGTGGGTCGCCGAGGAGAAGCGCGCGGTCACCGCCCACCTGGGCGCCACGCTCACCCCGCACGGGCCGACGACCGAGGCCCTCACGGCCCTGGCGGCCCACCTGCGGCCGGCCGCCGTCAGCTCCAGCGCGCTCACCCGGCTGGCCGCCTGCTTCACCGCCACCGGTCTGGACGAGCTGATCCCGCCGGCGGTCCGGTTCAGCGCCGAGGACTCCCTCCCGGTGCCCACCGGCAAACCCGACCCCGCCGTCTACCTGCACGCCTGCGAGCAGCTGGGCATCGCGCCCGAGGTCGGCCTCGCCGTCGAGGACTCCGTGCCCGGCGCCCTCTCCGCGGTGCGTGCGGGCTGTCCCACGGTCGGCAACCTGCTGTTCGTCCCCGAGGCGGAGCGGGCCGAGCGCGCCGCTGCCCTCACCGACGCCGGCGTGCTCGTCGTCGTCGACTCCTGGACGCAGCTGGCCGACCTGCTGCTGCCGGTCCTCACCCGCCGGTCGGCCGGCGACCTGCTCCCCACGGGCGGTGCGAAGTGAAGATCGTCTACGTGGCCTTCCGCGGCCACTTCTCCGACAGCCCACGGGCCCTCTACGAGGCCCTGCTCGCGCGCGGGACCGACGCCACCCACACCTGGCTGTCCGCGCCGCACACGCAGGCGACCTTCCCCGCCGACGTGACGACCGTCCCCTTCGGCAGCCCGGAGTCGATCGCCGCGCTGGAGCAGGCCGACCTCGTCATCTCCAACGACCACATCCCGCTGGACTGGGAGAAGCGGCCGGGCACCACCTACCTGCAGACCTGGCACGGCACGCCGCTCAAGCGCATCCACAACGACGTCCGCTGGGCGCCGGAGGGCCGGCTGGCCTACCTGGAGCAGGACATCGCCCGCTGGGACCTGCTGCTGTCGCCGAACGCGGCCAGCACCGAGCGGCTGCGGCGGGCGTTCGGCTACCGGGGCGTGATCCACGAGACCGGCTACCCGCGCAACGACCTGCTCAGCAGCCCCGAGCGGGACCGGGTGCGGGCCGCCGTCCGGGCCGACCTCGGCGTCACCGACGACCAGACCGTCGTCCTCTACACGCCGACGTGGCGCGACGACCTGGTGTTCCAGAAGACCGGGCCGCAGGACTTCGAGTTCCCCGTCGACCTCGAGGACTTCACCACCCGGCTCGGCGGGGACCACGTGCTGCTGCTGCGCCTGCACAACATGGTCATGGACCGGCTGGAGATCGTGGACGGCTCCCCGGTCCGCGACGTCTGCAGCCACCCCGACATCCGGGACCTCTACCTCGGCGCCGACGTCCTGGTCACCGACTACTCGTCGACCATGTTCGACTTCGCCATCACCGGCCGGCCGATCCTCTTCCTCACCTACGATCTGGAGTACTTCCGCGACGAGCTGCGCGGGTTCTACTTCGACCTGGAGGACGTCGCCCCCGGGCCGCTGCTGTCGACCAGCACGGAACTCGTCGACGCGCTCGCCGACCTCGACTCGGTCAGCGCCCGGTACGCGGAGCGCTACGCCCGGTTCCGCGAGACCTTCTGCCACCTCGAGGACGGCGCCGCCACCGAGCGCGTCCTCGACCTGATCGTCCCGGCGTCCGCCCCGGGGACCGTCACCACGACCCGAGGAGGGGACGACCGTGCTCGCTGACCGCGCCGCGACCGGAGGCCTGACCCGCACGCTGCCCGCCGTCCCGGCCCCGCGGGCCCGGACCGAGCCGGTGCAGGTGGTCATCCTCGCCGCGGGGATGGGGACCCGCCTGGGCCGCCCCTGGCCCAAGCCGCTGACCCCGCTGCACGACGGCCGCAGCATCCTCCAGCGCCAGCTGGACGGGCTGCGCTCGGTCCTCGGCCCGGCGGTCGACGTCACCGTCGTCGTCGGGTTCGAGGCCACCCGGGTGATGGCCGCGGCGACCGACGTCCGGTTCGCCTACAACCCCGACTACGCCGTCACCAACACCTCGCAGAGCCTGCTGCGTGCCCTGCGCGCGACCCGCGACGGCGGGGTGCTCTGGCTGAACGGCGACGTCGTCTTCGACCCGGCGGTGCTGGACATGGCGCTGCCGGCGCTGCGGGCCGACGAGAGCTTCGTGTGCGTGGACACCTCGACCGTCGCCGACGAGGAGGTCAAGTACACCCTCGACGCCGACGGCTGCATCGCCGAACTGTCCAAGACCGTCGTCGGCGGCCTGGGCGAGGCGGTGGGCATCAACTACGTGTCGGCCGCCGACAAGCCGGTGCTGATCGAGCACCTGGCCGCCTGCGCCGCGCAGGACTACTTCGAGCGCGGCATGGAGACGGCCATCCTCACCGAGGGTCTGCGGATCCGGCCGCTGGACATCTCCCGCTTCCCCGCCGTGGAGGTCGACTTCGAGGCCGACCTGGAGCGGGCCAACGAGCTGTTCGCCGCGCGCGGCCACCTGCACCCGGTACCGGGCAACCGCAGCTGAAGGGGGGCGGCCGCCGGCTCAGCCGACCGGCAGCGAGGCGCCGGCCGGTCGGTGCGGATGCCGGTCCTCGCGGAACCGGCGGGTCGCGGCGACCCCGCCGACCACGCAGCCGGCGCCGAGCGCCACGAGCACCGCGACCGCGGCCCGGGCGAGGAGGTCCGGACCGGCGGAGACCACGTGGGCGGTCCACAGCACGTCGACGTCGGGCAGCCCCTGCACCAGCATGAGCCAGCCGAGGACGACGGCCAGCAGCCCGGTCATGGCGCCGCGGCCCCGGCGGGCGGCGCGGAACCCGATTCCGGCCACGAGCACGGCGGTCAGCCCCGGCAGCAGCGCCGAGACGATCGCGCCGGCGTGCGAGGAGACGCTGGCGGCCGGCTCCGGCGTGGCCGCGGCGTGCCACAGCGCGGCGGCCCCTCCGACCAGCAGCAGGGCGCCCAGCGGCCGCGGTCCCCGGGCGAGCAGCCCCGCGGCGACGGCGGCCAGCACCAGGGCGGCGTAGAGCGGCCACACCAGCCACGGTGACGGCGGCGGGCTCCAGGTGAGCTCGCCGCGCACCGCCACCTCCGTACCGCCGTGGGCCAGCGGCACCACCCACTCGGAGACGACGTGCGCGCGGTCGGGCGCGGCCGCCACCGCCGGGGGCAGCGCGCCCTCGGTCATCCAGTGCGTGCGGTGGTCGTGCCAGACGTACTGCGGCTCGGTGGAGACCTGCACCCACTCCGGCTCGGCCGCGGGGTCGGCGTGCGCGGGCAGCGCCGTCCGCCCGTAGCGGTCGAGGTTGATGTAGGTGGCCGGGCTGTGGGCGTTGCGCCACACGCCGTCCGGCCCGATCCGCAGGTACGGCTCCTCGGAGTAGCCGGGCACCTCGACGTCGGCCGCGGTGGTGTTGACCACCTCGAACTCGTCGCCGAAGGAGAGCACCCGCACCTCGACGCCCGGCACCGCCGGCTCGACCGCCAGCACGCGCGCGTCGAAGTCACTGCCCGCGGCCCCGCCGCCCACGTGCGCCACCGCGGGCCCGGCGACCAGCAGGGTGGCCAGCACCCCGAGGACGACGACCAGCGACCGGGCGAGCGCCCGGCTCACGCCCCGACCACCTGGGTGAGGTCGCCGGCGATGTCGCGGCTGGTGTTGCCGGCGTCGAAGGCCACGTGCGCGCGGTCATCGGCGCCGTAGAGCAGGAGCAGCGAGGAGTGCAGCCGGCCGGCGTCCTCGGCGAGCGGCACGCCCGCGGCCAGCTGGGCCTGGTCGACGGCGGCCTGGTCGCCGGTCAGGCCGACGAATCGGTTCGGCAGGTCGGCGTCGAAGCGCCCGAGGTACTCGCCGAGCACCGCGGGGGTGTCGAACGCCGGGTCGGTGGTGACGAAGACCACCTGCACCCGCTCGGCGACCGCCGGGTCCAGGCCGCGCAGCGCGACCGCGACGTCGGCCATCGTGGCCGGGCAGATGTCGGGGCAGGAGGTGTAGCCGAAGAACAGCAGCGTCGGCGTGCCGGCGGTCGCGGCGGCGAAGTCGTAGGCCCGGCCGTCGGTGTCGGTGAGGGTGAACGAGGGCCGCTGGTAGGGATCGACCAGGTCGATCCCGGCGTAGCGGTCCTCGGGGCCCTCGACGGTCGCGGCGCCGGCCGTGTGCTCGTGCCCCCCGGACTCCTCCGCCGCGGCGCCGCCGCAGCCGGCCAGCGCGAGCCCGGTCGAGACGACCAGGGCGGCCAGCCGGCTGCGACGGTACGGGGTCACGAGGACACGGTACGACGCCCCGCCCGCAGCCCGAGGGCGACGCCGCCGAGGCCCAGCAGCAGGGCGACGATCGAGAGGACGAGCGCCACGGTGCCCGTGCTCGAGCCCTCGTCGGCCACCGACTCGGTCGAGGACGCGGTGTCGCCGTCGCTCGAGGTGGCGGTGTCACCGTCGCTGGAGGTGGCGGTGTCGCCGCCGCTCGATGCCGGCTCGGTGGCGCCGGCGCTGCCGGACGTGCCACCGCCCAGGGCGAGCACCGGGGCGGGGCGCTCGGGCTCGGGCCGGCCGTCGACGGTCGGCTCGATCCAGGCGGCCTCGGTGCCGTCGCTGTAGGTCTGCACCGCCGGGAACGTCAGCTCGCCGCTCTCGGGGAACGGCCCGCCGGACAGCGCGAACTCCTGGAACTCGCCGGGCCGGATGCCGCCGCCGTCCACCGCGCGGAACTCGATGACCGACACGTAGGAGGTGATCTGCTCGCCGTGGCTCTCCAGCGGCGTCGCGAGGTCCGACGTGGTCATGGTGACCGTCCAGCCGGCGATCGGCTGCACCCGGAGCGAGGCGAGCGCCGACTCCTCCGGAACGGAGATGCGCAGCGCCACGGTGCTGGCGGTGTCGCTCTCGTTGGGCACCCGGAAGGTCAGCTTGCCGAACCCGCCCGGGGCGGCGTCGGCCGAGGAGACGGTGACGTGGGCCGAGGCGACGCCGGCTCCGGCGACGGCGGCGGCGAGTGCGACGAGCACGGCCGGGACGACGACGCCCAGCCGGGCGAGCGGCCGGGGCAGGGATGTGGACACAGGTCTCCTGTCGGATCGGGGTCGTGCGGGGTCAGCGGACGGGGAAGGTGGTGCTGGCTGTACTGGCGGTGAACTCGTCGACCCGGACGGTGACCGCGAGGGTCCAGGTGCCGGGGCCGGGGACGGCCATGCCGTCGCCGACGTAGTGGCCGGGCCCAGCGGGTTCGAGGCCCACCTCGATGGGGCCGATCTCCTGGGCGGGCTCGGTGACCGACACCCGGATGTCCAGCGGCTGGGCGAGCTGCCCGGCCTCGTCGAAGTAGTAGACGTGCAGGGTGTTCGGGCCCGCGGTGGCCGGGTCGACCGAGATCTGGACACTGCCCTCGGTCCCGGTGGCGGTCTCCAGCGGCTCGGTCACGTCCACCGGCTGGGCCACCGCGGCCCGCGCCGGCGGAGTGCCGACCAGCACCGAGGACAGCCCGAGGACGACGAGCGCGAGCACGAACTCGGCCAGCACCGACCGGCGCAGCGCGGGCCGTTCGGCGCCGGCGGCCGCGGCCTGCACCTCGGCGCGGGCACCGGCCGCCGACTCGACGGCGGGGTCCTCGGCCGGGCCGGCGCCGGCCGCGAAGGCGTGCGCGGTGACCCGGCGGTGTCCGGCCGGGCGCGGGCGGGTCAGGCCCAGGTGCTGCTGCACCCACACCCGCGAGATGCCGGCCGCGGCGAGCAGGAGCAGCACCAGCGCGAGCTTGGCCACCAGCACCCAGCCGTAGGTCGTCGTCACCAGGGTGGTCGGCGCGCCGACCTCCCGGACCGCCTGCACGACACCGCTGACCACCAGGGCGGTCACCGAGCCGGCGGCCAGCCGGGAGAACGGCGGCAGCACGCGGGCCAGCTCGTCGGCCGGCGCGTCCTCGCGGAGGACGCCGGCCAGCAGCCCGACCAGCCCGCCCAGCCACACCGCCATCGCCGCGGTGTGCACCGTCGCCGCGACGACGGCCAGCGCGGGCCAGGGTCCGGCCACGGGGTGCCCGACCGCCGCGGTGGCCAGCACCAGCGCCAGCGCGAGGACCCCGGCGACCGCCAGGGGGTACGGGCGGGGCGCCTCCCCCCGGCGCCAGGCGGGCCGCAGCTCCAGCAGCAGCGCGACGGCGAGCGCGGCCCGCAGCAGCAGGGTGGCGCCGTTGCCCGTGGACGCCGTGGCGCCCAGCAGTGTCGGGTCGGCCACCGAGCCCAGGCCGCTGCCGGCCGCGTACGGCCCCTGCAGGACGAAGGTGAGCACCGCGCCGGCGGCGACCGCGACCAGCCCCCCGGCGACCAGGCGGTGCAGTCGCGGCGAGCGCCAGCCGGCCGGCCAGCCGACCACCAGGAGCACGGGCACGCCGACGCCGAGCGCGAGCCCGGCGTAGCCCAGCCAGCGGGCGGCCGGGAGCAGCGAGGCGACGACCGGGTCGGTGTCGGCGCCGTCGCCGGCCGTGCCCGCGGGCACCAGCTCGCCGTCGCCGACCACGAACGAGAAGGCCCCGGAGATCGGGTGCGAGTCGGCCGAGACCACGCGGTAGGTGACGAGGTAGCCGTCGTCGCCGAGGTCCGAGCGCAGCGGGATGACCACCGCGGCGCCCTCGACGGTCGCGGTGCCGGCGTCCACCCGCTCGCCCGCGGCGTCGAGCACGCGGGCGTAGCCGGCCCCCAGGGAGACCCCCTCGGTGAAGGTGAGCGTGACCTCGGCCGGCGCCTGCTCCAGCCGGGCCCCCTCCCCCGGGTCGGTGCTGACCAGCTCGGCGTGGGCGGCGGCCGGCGAGGCCGTGCCCACGCCGGCGACCAGCCAGGCGCCGAGCAGGAGCAGCAGCAGCGGCCACGCGGTGCGGCGGCTCACGCCGGCACCCGCTCGCGGGCGACGGCGGGCACGGTCCGCCGCCGGCGGCCGCGCCACGCCACGGTGCCGACCAACGCGACGCCGGCGAGCAGCAGGGCGTGGGTGACCGCGCGGTCGGCGTGCACGCGGCCGGCGCTGAGGTCGGCCACGGTCAGGACGGTGAGCAGCCCGACGAAGGTGCCGAGGAACGGCAGCGCGCCGGCGGCCAGGCGCGGTGCCGCCGCGACGGCGAGGAAGGCGGCCGCGACGCCCAGGCTCCACGCGCCGGTCTCGTGCGCCATGTGCGTCGGCGCGCTCATCGCGGCGGCGCCGGTGGTCAGCGACGGCCAGGCGAGGGTGACCTGCGCGACGCCGAGGGCCAGCAGCGCCAGCCGCAGCGCCGAGGCGGTCAGCCGGGCCCGGGCGGCCGCGGCGGTGCCGGGCAGCTCCCGGGGCAGCGCCCCGAGGACGGTGGCGGTGAGGTCGGGCACCACCGGCGCCGGGGCGAGGCGGGCGCGCCGGGTGACCAGCTCCGCCGTCCGTTCCCAGCCCGCGCACGCCGGGCACGCGGCCAGGTGCTCGTCGAGCTCGGCGGCGGGCATCCCGGGCGACTCGCCGTCGAGTCGCGCGGACAACGCCTCGCGATAGGGGGTGCACTGCATGATGGGGTAGTCGTCGCCCGGGCCCCGTTGGTTCCCCTCTTTTCGGGATCGGTCCGGACGGCGGTCCCCGGGAGGATGGGCACGTGGAGGAACTGGAGCGGCTGGCCGCGGCCGCCGTCGACGGCGACCCCCTCGCCGCGGCGGCGCTGGTGCGCGCCACGCAGACCGACGTGTGGCGGCTGTGCGCCGCACTCGGTGACCGCCAGTCCGCCGACGACCTGACGCAGGAGACCTACCTGCGGGCGTTCGGCGCCCTGCACCGCTTCGAGGGCCGGTCCTCGCTGCGCACCTGGCTGCTGTCGATCGCCCGGCGGGTCTGCGCCGACGCCGTCCGCTCCCGCCGGCGCCGCCGGCTCACCCTCGTGCGCGACGACGCCGACCTGGAGGTGCTCGACCGCGCCGACGTCGCGGACCGGGTGGGCGAGGGCGCCGTCGTGAGTGACCTGCTGGCCCGGCTGGAGGCCGACCGCCGGGAGGCGTTCGTGCTCACCCAGCTGCTGGGGCTGCCCTACGCCGAGGCGGCGGAGGTCGCCGGCTGCCCGGTCGGCACCATCCGCTCCCGGGTCGCCCGGGCCCGCGCCGACCTCGTCGACGCGCTCGCAGGTGAGGAAGGCGACGCCGCACACGCGTGACGCCTGGATGAACGGTGCGTGAACGGGCACCTATGCTGCCCGACGGCCGTGCGACCGCCCAGGCGGCGGGCGACCGGACATCCCCACCCAAACCGGAGCCAACGCGTGCCCTTCAGCCTGACCCCCAAGGACTCGAGCTTCTACCCGCTGTTCACCGCCTCCGCCCAGAACCTGGTGGCGGCGACGGACGTGCTGAGCGAGTTCATCCACGACCACGCCCGCCGCGCCGAGCTCGCCGACAAGCTCCGCGAGCTCGAGCACGTGGGCGACCAGTCCACGCACGCGATCTTCCGGCAGCTCAACTCCAGCTTCGTGACCCCGTTCGACCGCGAGGACATCTACAACCTGGCCAGCGACCTGGACGACGTCATGGACTTCGTCGAGGCCGCCGCCGACCTGGTCATCCTCACCGGCCTGGGCACCCTGCCGGCCGAGATGAGCCAGCAGACCGCGCTGCTCCAGCGGGCCGCCCAGACCACCGCCGAGGCGATGCCGCGGCTGCGCACGATGAAGGACCTCTCCGAGTACTGGATCGAGGTCAACCGGATCGAGAACGAGGCCGACAAGCTCTACCGGCGACTGCTCTCCCGGCTCTACAGCGGGGAGTTCGACGCGCTGGAGATCCTCAAGCTCAAGGAGGTGGCCGACCAGCTCGAGGAGGCCGCCGACGCCTTCGAGCACGTGGCCAACGTCGTCGAGACGATCACCGTCAAGGAGTCCTGACCCGGCATGGACGCGGCCTTCGTCGCCCTCGTCGTCATCGTCCTGGTCGCCCTCGCCTTCGACTACACCAACGGATTCCACGACGCCGCCAACGCGATCGCCGTCGCCGTCTCCACCAAGGCCCTCACCCCCCGGGTGGCCCTCGCGCTGGCGGCGGTCATGAACCTGGTGGGCGCCCTGCTCTCCACCGAGGTGGCCAAGACGGTCGGCGCCGGGATCATCGACCCGCCCGAGGGCGCCGACGGGCTGATGATCGTGTTCGCCGCGTTGATCGGCGCGATCGTCTGGAACCTGATCACCTGGTGGTTCGGGCTGCCGTCGTCGTCGTCGCACGCGCTCATCGGTGGGCTGGTCGGCGCCGCGGTGGCCGCTGCCCACTCGGTCCAGTGGGACGGCGTCCTCGAGAAGGTCGTCGTCCCGATGGTCGTCTCGCCGCTGGTCGGGTTCGGCCTGGGCTACCTGTTCATGCTGGCCATCCTGTGGACCTTCCGGGGCGCGAACGTCTCCCGCGCCAACCGCGGCTTCCGCTACGCGCAGATCGTCAGCTCGGCGACCATGGCGCTCGGCCACGGCCTGCAGGACGCGCAGAAGACCATGGGCGTCATCACCCTGGCGCTGTTCACGGCCGGCGAGATCGACGACTTCACCGTTCCGCTGTGGGTGGTCCTCGCCGCGGCCATCGCACTGAGCGCCGGCACCTACGCCGGCGGTTTCCGGATCATGCGCACCCTCGGGCGGCGGATCATCCAGCTCACCCCCGCCGGCGGCTTCGCCGCCCAGACGGTCGCCTCCGGCGTCATGGTGACCACGGCGACGGTCTTCGCCGTGCCGGTCTCCACGACCCACATCACGACCACGTCGATCATGGGCGTGGGCTCGACCCGGCGGCTGTCGGCGGTCCGCTGGGGCGTCGCGGGCAACATCGTGGTCGCCTGGGTGGTCACCCTCCCGGCTGCCGGTGCGGTGGCCGCGGTGGCCTACTTCCTCACCCACCTCGTCGTCGGCTGAGCCGACGTGGCCGGCGGCAGCTCCCCCGCGCCGCCGCTCGCACTGGGGACGGCGGGCGGCCGCTGGCTGCTGCTGGCCACCGTGCTCGCCTCCGGGATGGCGTTCCTCGACGCCACCGCGGTGAACGTCGCCCTTCCGGCCATCGGCGCGGACCTCGACGCCTCGCTGGCGGCGCTGCAGTGGACGGTCACCGGGTACACGCTGGCGCTGGCCGCGCTGGTGCTGCTCGGCGGTTCCCTGGGCGACCGCTACGGCCGCCGGCGGGTCTTCCTCGTGGGAGTCGGCTGGTTCGCCGCGGCGTCCCTGCTGTGCGGGCTGGCGGTCTCACCGGGGCAGCTGGTCGCCGCCCGGGTCCTGCAGGGCGCCGGCGGCGCTCTGCTGACCCCGGGCAGCCTGGCGCTCATCCAGGCCTCGTTCCGCCCGGCCGACCGCGGCCGGGCGATCGGGCTGTGGTCGGCGCTCGGCGGGATCGCCGGCCTGGTCGGGCCGTTCCTCGGCGGCGTGCTGGTCGACGCGGGCTCCTGGCGGCTGGTGTTCCTGCTCAACGTCCCGCTCGCCGCGCTGGTGCTCGCGGTGGCCGGCCGGCGCATCCCGGAGAGCCGCGCCGACGGGCCCCCCGGGCGGTTCGACCTCCCGGGGGCCGCCCTGGGCGCGCTGGCGCTCGGGGCGGTGACCTACGCGCTCATCGCGGCCGGTGCGGACCCGGTGCGCGCCGACGTCGTCGCCGGCGCCGTCCTGGGGCTGCTCGCGGGGGTCGGCTTCGTGCTCCGGGAGCGGCGGACGCCGGACCCCCTGCTGCCCCCGAGCCTGTTCGCCCGCCGGACGTTCACCGGCGCCAACCTGGCCACGTTCGCCGTCTACGGGGGGCTCGGGGGCTCGTCGCTGTTCCTCGTCCTCCAGCTGCAGACCGTGCTCGGCTGGGACGCCACCGCCGCCGGAGCGGCGATGCTCCCGTCGATCCTGCTGATCACCCTGCTCTCCCCGAGCGCCGGTGCGCTGGCCACGCGGATCGGCCCGCGGCTGCCGATGACCGTCGGCCCCCTGATCACCGCGGCGGGCACGCTGTGGCTGGCCGGGGTGGACGCCGGTTCGTCCTACGCCACCGCCGTCCTGCCCGGCTCGCTCCTGCAGGGGCTCGGCATGGCGACGACGGTGGCGCCGCTGACCGCCACGGTGCTGGCCGCCGCGCCCGACGCGCTGGTCGGGGTGGCCAGCGGGGTGAACAACGCCGTCGCCCGCGCCGCACAGCTGCTCGCGGTGGCCGCCCTGCCGGTCGCCGTCGGGCTCTCGGGCGCCGACTACGCCCGTCCGGAGGTGTTCGGGGCCGGCTACCCGGTGGCGATGACGGCCTGCGCGGGCCTGTTCCTGCTGGGCGCCGCGGTCTCGGCGGCCACGGTGCACGCCGGCGCCCTTCGGACCTGATCCCGGTGTTTGGGACGCCTATTGACGGTTATGTCCATCGATCTGGTAGACATACCCTCGTGGCGGCGACGACGGTGCTCCTCGTGGGGCGGATCCACGTCGACCTGCTGCGTGTCTGCACCGCCTGCTGTCCGGGCTGCTGACCCTCGCGCCTGCTTGAGGCGCACCCCGCACGACCTCCCCGTTCCCCGCGCCGTGTCGCGCCGTCCTGCGCGCCCGCGAACCACTCCCCGGATCCGGAGTCCAGCCCCGTGAAGACCCTCATCCTGCTCGCCCTGGTGGGCCTCGGTGCCCAGCTCGTGGACGGCAGCCTCGGCATGGCCTACGGCGTCACGTCGACCACGCTGCTGCTCGCCATCGGCACCAACCCGGCCGCCGCGTCGGCCACCGTGCACCTCGCCGAGATCGGCACGACGCTCGCGTCGGGCCTCTCGCACTGGAAGTTCGGCAACGTCGACTGGAAGGTCGTCGCCAAGATCGGTGTCCCCGGCGCGGTCGGCGCCTTCCTCGGGGCGACGGTCCTGTCCAGCCTGTCGACCGAGGTCGCCGCCCCGGTCATGTCGCTGATCCTGCTCACCCTCGGCATCTACCTGCTGGTCCGCTTCACCCTCCGCGGGGTGGACCGCCGGCACCTGGGCAAGCCGATGCGCAAGCGCTTCCTCGGCCCGCTGGGCCTGGTGGCCGGCTTCGTCGACGCCACCGGTGGCGGCGGCTGGGGTCCGGTCGGCACCCCGGCGATCCTGGCCAGCGGCCGCATGGAGCCGCGCAAGGTGATCGGCTCGATCGACACCTCCGAGTTCCTCGTCGCGCTCGCCGCCAGCCTCGGCTTCCTCCTCGCCCTCGGCTCCCAGGGCATCAGCCTGCTGTGGGTCCTGGGCCTGCTCGGCGGCGGGCTGGTCGCCGCACCGATCGCGGCCTGGCTGGTCCGGCACGTCCCGCCGCGGATGCTCGGCTCGCTGGTCGGCGGCGTCATCGTGCTGACCAACACCCGCACCCTGCTGCGCAGCGACTGGATCGACGCCCCCGACCCCGTCCGCTACGCCGTCTACGCCGTCATCTACGCCATCTGGGCCGCCGCGGTCGTCCACTCCTTCCGCGAGTACCGCAAGGACCGCGTGCAGGAGTCGGCCGACGCCCTCGCCGCCGAGGCCGCCAGGCTGCGGGACGAGATCGAGCTGCCGGCCGACGCGGCGGACGCCGCCGACCTGGGCCGCAACCTCTCCGCGGGCGGTCGCCCCAGCGCCCCGACCGACTGAGCAAGGACCCCCTGCCCCCCACCGTGGAAGGACCCCGTCCTCCTCACCGCGCTCGCAGGCTCGCGGCGAGCCTCTGGACGGGGCCACGGCGGGACCCTGCAGGGGGCCGCGAGAGGCCCCGCCCGGCACCCGCCGGGCGGGGCCTCTCGCTGTCGTGCTCCCCAGCTCGCGGTGGCCCATCCCCCCTGGTTGGGGCGTTCCTCCCGCCTGCGCCGGTCCGTACACATGGTCGTGTGGCAGAGATGACGACGTCCCCGCGGGGACGCGGCGCGCACCGAGGAGCCGGCCGGTGAGGACCCTGACCCTGCTCGCACTGGTCGGCCTCGGCGCGCAGCTGGTCGACGGCAGCCTCGGCATGGCCTACGGCGTCACCTCCACGACCCTGCTGCTGGCCCTCGGCACCAACCCGGCCGCCGCGTCGGCCACCATCCACCTCGCCGAGATCGGCACGACGCTCGCGTCGGGCCTCTCGCACTGGAAGTTCGGCAACGTCGACTGGAAGGTCGTCGCCAAGATCGGTGTCCCCGGCGCGGTCGGCGCCTTCCTCGGGGCGACGGTCCTGTCCAGCCTGTCGACCGAGGTCGCCGCCCCGGTCATGTCGCTGATCCTGCTCACCCTCGGCATCTACCTGCTGGTCCGCTTCACCCTCCGCGGGGTGGACCGCCGGCACCTGGGCAAGCCGATGCGCAAGCGCTTCCTCGGCCCGCTGGGCCTGGTGGCCGGCTTCGTCGACGCCACCGGTGGCGGCGGCTGGGGTCCGGTCGGCACCCCGGCGATCCTGGCCAGCGGCCGCATGGAGCCGCGCAAGGTGATCGGCTCGATCGACACCTCCGAGTTCCTCGTCGCGCTCGCCGCCAGCCTCGGCTTCCTCCTCGCCCTCGGCTCCCAGGGCATCAGCCTGCTGTGGGTCCTGGGCCTGCTCGGCGGCGGGCTGGTCGCCGCACCGATCGCGGCCTGGCTGGTCCGGCACGTCCCGCCGCGGATGCTCGGCTCGCTGGTCGGCGGCGTCATCGTGCTGACCAACACCCGCACCCTGCTGCGCAGCGACTGGATCGACGCCCCCGACCCCGTCCGCTACGCCGTCTACGCCGTCATCTACGCCATCTGGGCCGCCGCGGTCGTCCACTCCTTCCGCGAGTACCGCAAGGACCGCGCGCTGGAGTCGGCCGACACCCTGGCCACCGAGGCCGCCGAGCTGCAGCGCACCGTCGCCGCCCGCTGACGCCGGCCGCAACTCAGCGGGCGGCGAGCAGGGCCGCCTCCAGCTCGGCGGGCAGGCCCGGGCGAGGCAGGCCGTGCGGGGGCGGCGGGAGCTCCTCGACGGTCCGCAGCCAGGCCCACGTGTCGGCGACGGACTCCCGCAGCGGGCGGCTCGGCAGGCCGAGCTCACGGGCCCGGGTCGTGTCGACGTCCCACGCGGTGCGGGCGATCCCGGCCGGCAGCCACAGGGGCAGGTGCAGCCAGGGCTCCACCCCCGCGGCGACCAGGTCCGCCTCGGGCACCGGCACCCACTCCGCGTCGCCCCCGGTCACCTCGCGGCACAGCTCGAGCAGCCCACCGAGGGTGGCCATGCCGGCCGGTCCGGTGGCGTTGACCGCCCCGGGGACCCCGCGCTCGGCCATCCCGACCAGCCAGCCGGCCAGGTCGCGCGCGTCGACCGCGGCGATCGGCTGGTCCAGCGCATCGGGGACGACGACCGGTCCTCCGCGCGCGATCCGCTGCAGCCACCAGCCCAGCCGGTGCACGCGGTCGTGCGGCCCGACGATCAGCCCCGCCCGCGCGGTGAGGAACCGGTTCCCGAGGGCGGCGCCGAGCTCACGCTCGGCGCAGGCCTTGACGGGGCCGTACTCGTCGTCGTCGGTGGTCCAGGTGGGCTCGCGGTCCTCCGGCCCGATGGGGCCGGGCGGCCAGTTCGCGTAGGCGTTGAGGCTGCTGACGAAGGCGTAGCCGCGGACGTTCCCGAGGACGGCGGCGGCGTTGCGGGCCGCGGCCCGGGACTGACACGAGGTGTCGACCACCAGCTCCGGCGCCCAGCCGTCGAGCGCCGCCGGCAGCGCGGCCGGGTCGTCCCGGTCGCCGCGCAGGGACCGCACCCCCTCCGGCGGCGCCCCGGACACGCCGCGGGTGAACGCGGCCACCTCGTGCCCGCCGGCCAGCGCCGCCGTCGCCACGTGCCGGCCGAGGAAGTGGGTGCCGCCCAGGACCAGGAGTCGCATGCGGCCAGCCCACTGCAGCCGCTCCCCCGCCGTCCAGCCGGTTCGCGACCGGCGTAGGGATCGCTAGACCGCCCGCGTGTAGGGCTCGCCGGGCACCTGGGGCAACGGCGTGGACCGCGCGGCCGCCATGACCATCTGCGGCGAGCTGGGCAGCCCGCGGCGGGTGCACAGCCGCAGCGCGCGGGCGCCGGTGATGACGTCGGTCTCGGGCGGGACGACGAGCAGGTCCGCCCGCCGCGTGCCGCCGTGCCAGGTCAGGCAGACGACGCCGGAGTCCATGCTGCGGAACCCGCCGGTGCGCACCACCCGGCCACCGACGACGACCTTGCGGGCGACCGGGGACCAGGCCTCCAGCGGGTAGGTGAACCGCTCGACCCGCAGGCCGCGCCGGTCGAGCGCCGCGATCAGCTCGGGCAGCTCGACGGCGAGGTCCCGGCTGCGGGGGAACCATGCGCCGTCGAAGGGGTGCTCGCCGGACCCCACATCGCTGCGGAGGCTCACCCGGACGTCGATCCCGCCCCGGTGCCCCTCGGCCGCCAGCGTCTGCAGGGTGGTCCTCATCAGCGTCACGCCTCTCGTCGTCGACCTCCGGGCCCACCGCACACGGGCCCGAGGAGAACGTAGGAGGTGGGGGGCGCGCGCCGGGCCGAGCGGCCGGTGGGCGGGTCGCCGTCCACCGGCCGGTCATCACCGCAGGTCACGGGCTGATCACGACGCCCCGCCGTTGATGATCATCGCCGGGTGGCTGTCCGACACGCCGTCGGCACCCACCACCCGGCGATGATCAACGGGCGTCGCGCCTCAGTGGGTGAGGGCGAACACCGTGGTGCTGTCGTAGACCTCCCCCGGCCGCAGCTCGGTCGACGGGAAGTCCGGCTGGTTCGGCGAGTCCGGGAAGTGCTGGGTCTCCAGCGCGAGCCCGTCGCCCTGCCGGTAGATCGACCCGCCGGTGCCCACCAGCGTCCCGTCGAGGAAGTTGCCCGAGTAGAACTGGATGCCCGGCTCGGTGGTCGAGATCGTCAGGGTCCGGCCGCTGTCCGGGTCGTGCAGCACGGCGGCCTCCTCGAGCGCTTCCTCGGCGTCGGAGCCCTCCCGGTCGCCGTCGTCGGTGCGGTCGAGCGCCCAGTTGTGGTCGTAGCCCTGCCCGAACAGCAGCTGCTGGTCGTTCTGGCGGATCCGCGCGCCGATGGCGGTGGGCTCGCGGAAGTCGAACGGGGTGCCGGCCACCGGCGCGATCTCGCCGGTCGGGATGAGCGTCTCGTCGACGGGCGTGAACCCGCTCGCGTTCAGCTGCAGCTCGTGGTCGTAGATCGACCCCGAGCCCTCGCCGGCCAGGTTCCAGTAGGTGTGCTGGGTCAGGTTGACGACGGTCGGGGCGTCGGTGGTGGCCTCGTAGTGCACCGTCAGGCGCGACTCGGCGTCCAGGCTGTAGGTGACGGTCGTGGTGAGGGTGCCGGGGAAGCCCTGGTCGCCGTCGGGGCTGACCAGCCGCAACTGCAGCGCCGCGACGTCGCCCTCGCTGACGTCGGTCGCCTCCCAGACCCGGTCGTCGAATCCGTCGGGGCCGCCGTGCAGCGTGTTCGGGCCGTTGTTGAGCGGGAGCTGGTACGTCTCGCCGTCGAGGGTGAACGAGCCGCCGGCGATGCGGTTGCCGTAGCGGCCGATGAGGGAGCCGAAGTAGGGGTCGTCGTCGGAGACGTACCCCGCCAGGTCGGGGAAGCCGAGGACGACGTTCTCCACGTCGCCGGAGGCGTCGGGCACCTCCAGCGTCTGGATGACGCCGCCGTAGGTGAGCACGCGCAGCGTCATCTCGCCGTTGGCCAGGGTCCAGCGCTCGACGGCGGTGCCGTCGGGAGTGCTGCCGAAGGGCTCGACGCTCGTGCTCGGGGCGGCGGCCGCGCCGGCCGGGGACGCGAGACCGGCGGCGAGCAGGCCGGCGCCGAGCGCGGCCACGAGGGTCCCGCGGCGCCGTCGTCCGCCGGTGGCCGGGTGGGTCGGGGTGGGCTGTCCAGGCATGGGGGCTCCGATGTCCGTGGCGGTCCACCGGCGTCGTCGCGCGGTGGCAGGGGCACCGCAGGAACCTGGAGAGGGGATGGGAGGCGAGTGCCCCGAGAAGCGGTCCTAGGACGATCAGGAACCGTAGGGAGGTCGCCGGACAGGTGTCAACGGCGACCTCCGGACGATCATCGCGCCCCGACCCTGATCCCGCCCGGGGCGGGGAGGAGGGTCCTCCCTCAGACGGGCTTGGGCTTGCGGTTCTTCGCCTTGCCGCGCTCGGTCTGGTCCAGGACCACCTTGCGGATGCGCACGGTGGCCGGGGTGACCTCGACGCACTCGTCCTCGGCACAGAACTCCAGCGCCTGCTCCAGGTTCAGGATGCGCGGCGGGATCAGCCGCTCCAGCTCCTCGGAGGTGGACTTGCGCATGTTGGTGAGCTTCTTCTCCTTGGTGATGTTCACGTCCATGTCGTCGGGACGCGAGTTCTCACCGACGATCATGCCCTCGTACACGTCGGTGCCGGGCTGGACCATCATCGAGCCCCGCTCCTGCAGCGAGAACATCGAGTACGTCGTCGCCAGGCCCTGCCGGTCGGCGACCAGCGAGCCGGTCGGCCGGGCGCGCATGTCGCCCAGCCACGGCTCGTAGCCCTCCAGGTTGTGGTTGAGGACGCCGGTGCCGCGGGTCTCGGTGAGGAACTCGGTGCGGAACCCGATCAGTCCGCGGGACGGGACGATGTACTCCATCCGCGCCCAGCCGGTGTCGTGGTGCACCAGGTTCTCCAGCCGCCCGCGACGGACCGCGAGCGCCTGGGTGAGGGTGCCGACGTACTCGCCCGGGGTGTCGATGGTGACCCGCTCGACCGGCTCGTGGAGCTTGCCGTCGATGGTCTTGGTGACGACGGTCGGGCGGCCGACGGTGAGCTCGAACTCCTCGCGGCGCAGCTGCTCGACGAGGATGGCCAGCGCCAGCTCGCCGCGGCCCTGCATCTCCCAGGTGTCCGGGCGCTCGGTGGGCAGCATCCGCACCGAGACGTTGCCGACCAGCTCCTGGTCGAGACGGTTCTTGATCAGCCGGGCGGTGAGCTTCTTGCCGGAGCGGCCCGACAGCGGCGAGGTGTTGATCCCGATGGTGATCGAGATGGACGGCTCGTCGACGGTCAGCGGCGGCAGCGGGCGCGGGTCGTTCGGGTCGGCGAGGGTGTCGCCGATCATGATGTCCTCGATGCCGGCGATGGCCACGAGCTCGCCGGGCCCGGCGCTGTCGGCCGGGGTGCGGGTGAGCCCCTCGGTGACCAGCAGCTCGGTGATCTTGACGTTCTTGATGGAGCCGTCGGTCCGGCACCAGGCGACCTGCTGGCCGTTCTTCATCGTGCCGGAGTGGATGCGCAGCAGCGCCAGCCGGCCGAGGTAGGGCGAGGCGTCGAGGTTGGTGACCTGCGCGCGCAGCGGCTCCTCGGCGTCGTACTCCGGCGGGGGGATGGTGTCGAGCAGGGTCTTCACCAGCGGCGAGAGGTCCGGGCTGTCCGGGCTGGTGCCGTCGGCCGGCCGGGTGAGCGAGGCCTGCCCGGTCTTGCCGTTGCTGTAGACGATCGGGAAGTCGAGGTTGTCGACGTCCATGCCGGAGTCCTCGAGCAGCTCCATGAACAGCTCGTAGGTCTCGTCGACGACCTCGGCGATGCGGGCGTCGGAGCGGTCGGTCTTGTTGACCACGAGGATCACCGGCAGCCGCTTGGCCAGCGCCTTGCGCAGCACGAAGCGGGTCTGCGGCAGCGGACCCTCGGAGGAGTCGACCAGCAGCACGACGCCGTCGACCATCGACAGGCCGCGCTCGACCTCGCCACCGAAGTCGGCGTGCCCGGGGGTGTCGACGATGTTGACGACGACGGGGTTGCCGTTCTCGTCGGCCAGGTGGATCGCGGTGTTCTTGGCCAGGATGGTGATGCCGCGCTCGCGCTCGAGGTCCATCGAGTCCATGACGCGGTCCTGCGTGGAGTCGTTGTCCGTCCCCTCGCCCTTGGCGCGCCCGAGGGCACCTGCCTGGCGGAGGAGGGCGTCGACCAGGGTGGTCTTGCCGTGGTCGACGTGGGCGATGATCGCCACGTTGCGCAGGTCGTCGCGGGTGGGCATGCGGAGAGGCACCTCGGGAGAGCTCAGGGGTTCGGCGCGTCCACGCGCCCAGACACCAGGGGTAACGGCCGCCGGCCCGGCGACCTTCCCACTCTAGGCGCTCAGCGTGCGACGGCGTCCGGCTGCGGGCGGTCGGCCACGGCGAACGCCACCCCCGCGGCGGCGATCGTGACCAGACTCACCGCCAGCCAGGCGGCCATCCCCACCCCGAGGGCGAGCACGTGGGCCAGCACGAAGGCGCCCACGTAGAGCGCCCCGAGGCCCAGGGCCACCGCCCAGCCGCGCCGCTGCACCCACAGCCAGGCCGCGGCCAGCCCGCCGAGGGCGAAGACCGCGCCGCCCAGCGCCCGGACGCCGGTGCCCTGCGCGACACCGAAGCCGGCCGCCAGCCCGACGGCGACGAGGAGTGCGGACGGGAAGCGGGTGCGGGCACGGGTGAGCGTGGACGTCGTCATGACGTCCAGTCTCCCCGATCCGCGCGAGGGCCCCGGACGCGCGCGGCGTCCAGGGCCCTCGGCGCGGCCCCTCTGCAGGGTCCCGCGCCGAGCTTGCGAGGCGTGGGGGGCAGAGGGGTCCTCTTTCAGGCGGTGCGGAGCACGGCCTCGATCTCGAGCTCGACGGTGATCTTGTCGCCGACGACGACACCGCCGCCGTCCATCGGCATGTCGATGTCGACGCCGTAGGCCTTGCGGGAGATCTCGGTCGTGGCGCTGAAGCCGGCGCGCGTGCCGCCGTAGGCGTCCGGCCCGAAGCCGTTGAGCTCGAGCTCCAGGGTGACGGGCTTGGTGGTGCCCTTGATCGTCAGGTCGCCCTCGATGGTCCAGTCGGCACCGTCGGTGCGGACGGAGGTCGAGCGGAAGGTCATCTCGGTGTGGTTGCCCACGTCGAAGAAGTCGGCGGAGCGGATGTGCGCGTCACGCTGCTCCTGACGGGTGTCGATCGAGTCCATGTTCACCGTGGCGGTGACGCTGGACTGCGTCGGGTCCTCGGCGGTGACGATCTCGCCGGAGAACTCGCGGAAGTAGCCGCGGACCTTGCTCACCATCATGTGGCGGACGGAGAAGCCGACGGTGGAGTGTGCGGCGTCGATGTCCCACGTGCCGACGACGTAGCCCGGGATCTGGGTGACGGTGCTGGTCATGATCAGTCTCCAAGTGATTGAGCGTTTGACGTTCTGCCCGTCGACAGCGTAGTTGAGGGCTCATCTATTCCGCCAGTAGGCTGGGGGCATGACCGCGCACGTGTCCCTCGCTCCCCAGGACCCGGCCCCCGAGCCGGGTCGCCCCGCCGGGGAGCCACGCTGGCTCGACGCAGACGAGCAGCGGGCCTGGCGCGCGTGGCTGTACAGCTCACAGCTGCTCCAGGACCGCCTCGACCGCGAGCTCACCCACGAGACCGGGATCTCCCACGCCTACTACGAGATCCTCGTCGCCCTGTCGGAGACCCCCGAGCGCCGGATGCGGATGAGCGAGCTCGCCGACACCTGCCTGTCCTCCCGCAGCCGGCTGTCGCACGCGGTCTCCCGGCTGGAGGAGCGCGGCTGGGTGCGCCGGCAGGTCTGCCCGGAGGACGGGCGCGGGCAGCTCGCCGTCCTGACCGACGAGGGGTTCGCTTCGCTGGAGGCCGCCGCGCCCATCCACGTCGAGAGCGTGCGCACCCACCTGTTCGACCAGCTCAGCCGCGAGCAGGTCGAGGCGATGCGCGACCTCGGCGAGACGCTGCTGCGCCACCTCGGCCCCCGCTGACCTCCCCTCTCGATGGAGTGGATCCGCGGGTGTGACGCCCACGGATCCACTCCATCAGAGGACGTCGGGGGGCGGGGCCGGCCAGCGGGGGACGCCGGCGACCGGCCCGTCGCCCAGCGGCGCGGCGAACCGCGGGAGCCGCCGCTCCAGGAACGAGGCGACCCCCTCGGCGGCGTCCGGGCCGGCGCCGAGCTCGGCCAGGGCCCGCGACTCGGCCCGGTGCGCGTCCCACGGGGAGGCCGCACCGAGCATCGACCACAGCAGCTGCCGGGCTGCCCCGACCGCCACCCCGGAGGTGTGGTCGGCGATCTCCCCCGCCAGCTCCAGCGCGGCGGGCAGCAGCTCGGCGTCGGGGACGACGCGGGAGACCAGCCGGCCGCGCAGGGCCTCGGCGGCGTCGAACACCCGGCCGGTGGCCACCCACTCCATCGCCTGGCTGATGCCGACCACCCGCGGCAGGAACCACGTCGACGCCGCCTCCGGCACGATGCCGCGGCGGGTGAAGACGAAGCCGAAGCGGGCCGACTCGCCCGCGATCCGGACGTCCATCGGCAGCGTCATCGTCGCGCCGATGCCGACCGCCGGGCCGTTGACCGCGGCGATCACCGGCTTGCGCAGCCCGGCGAAGGGCAGCGACGCGATGCCGCCCCAGTCCCGCGGGACGCCGTCCACCGTGCCGCGCGGGACCGGGTCGGGGGCCGACCGGTCGGCGAAGGTCCCGTGGCCGGCCCCGAGGTCGGCACCGGCGCAGAAGGCCCGGCCCGCGCCGGTCACCACCACCACCCGGACGGCGTCGTCGGCGTCGGCCGCCGCCGCGGCCGCGGCCAGCTCGCCGGCCATGACCGTGGTGAAGGCGTTGAGCCGGTCGGGGCGGTCGAGGGTGATGGTGGCGACCCGGTCGGCCACCTCGTACCGCAGCTGGGTGGGGGTCATCCGAGGGCGCCGGCGACCGCCAGCCGGGCGACGGCGTCCAGGTGCTCGGCCGCATCGCCCAGCAGCAGCCGGTCGACCTTCGCCCGCCGCCAGTACAGGTGCGCGTCGTGCTCCCAGGTGAACCCGATCCCGCCGTGCACCTGGATGCAGGTCTCGGCGGCCCGCTCCAGCACCTCGGCCGCGTGCGCCTTGGCGGCCGCGGCGGCCAGCGGCAGTTCCCCGGGCGCGGCGTCGGCGGCCCACGCCGCCCACCAGACCAGCGAGCGCAGCTGGTCCACGCCGACCCAGGCGTCGACCAGCATGTGCTTGACCGCCTGGTAGGAGCCGATCCGGCGGCCGAACGCCTCGCGCTGCTGCGCGTACTCCACCGCCAGCTGCACCGCGCGGTCGGCGGCACCGAGGTCCTCGGCGGCCAGCACCACGGCGGCCACCCGGCGGGCGTGCGCCCAGAGCGCGGCGGCGTCCTCGGCCAGGACCCGGCGGGAGGTGAGCCGCACCGAGGCCAGCCCGCGGGTGGCGTCCATCGGCGGGCCGGCCGTCGCCTCCCCCTCGCCGACGACCAGCGCGCCGTCGTCGAGGCCGAGGAAGAGCGTCGCCGCGGCGGCGTCGAGGGACGGCGCCGACCCGGTCACCGGCCCGTCGAGGACGGCGAAGCGCGCCGACCCGTCGGCCAGCTGGGCCGCGAGCTCGGGCGCACCGGCCAGCAGCACCGCCGCCCGCGCCGCGGTGACCAGCGACGGCCCGGCCAGCACCGCCCCGCCCTGCTCGGCGACGACGGCCAGGTCGAGCAGGCTGCTCCCCGCCCCGCCCGCGGACTCGGGCACCGTGATGCCGAGGAAGCCGATCGCGGCCAGCGCGTCGGAGCCCGGGGCGACTGCGCCGCCCTCGAGCGCCGCGCGGGCCGCGGCCGGGGACGCCGAGCCGCGGTAGAAGTCGCGGGCGCCGTCGGCGGCGGCGCGCTGGTCCGGTCCGAGGTCGAAGTTCACCGCCGGCCCCCCGCGAACGGCGCGTCCTTGTCGCTGCGCGGTTCCGGCGGCAGCCCGAGCACCCGCTCGCCGAGGATGTTGCGCAGCACCTGGTCGGTGCCCCCGGCGATCGCCAGGCCGGGCAGGTACCCCTGGCTGCGCTGCCAGGTGTCGTCGCCGTCGGCGGCCGCGGCGTACACGGCGTCGTCGCCCAGGAGCCGGACGCCGGCGTCGGCCACCAGCCGCGCCGCCGCCGTGCCGGCCAGCTTTCCGGCGCTCGCCTCGGCCCCGGGCAGGCCGCCCTGGCTGAGCACGGTGAACCGCCGGTAGCCGGTGTAGCGGGTGGCCAGCGACGCCACGACCGCGCGGCCCAGGGCCTGCCGGGCGAGCACCTGCCGCTCGGCGTCCAGGCGCGGCAGCCGGTCGCGGGCGTGCGCCACGAGGGTCTCCACCGGGACGCCGAGGTCGCCGCCGGCCCCGCCGATGGCCACCCGCTCGTTCATCAGGGTGGTGAGCGCGACCCGCCAGCCCTCACCGGGCTCGCCCAGCCGCTCGGCGTCGGGGATGCGGACGTCGTCGAAGAAGACCTCGTTGAAGCCGGCTGAGCCGACCATCTGCCGCAGCGGCCGGACGGTCACCCCGGGGGCGTGCATGTCGACGACGAACATCGTGAGGCCGGCGTGCTTGGGCCGGTCGGGGTCGGTGCGGGTGAGCAGGATGCCGTGGTCGGCGACGTGCGCCAGCGTCGTCCACACCTTCTGGCCGTTGACCACCCAGTCGTCGCCGTCGCGGACGGCGGTGGTGCGCAGCGCGGCGAGGTCGGAGCCGGCCGCCGGCTCGCTGAACAGCTGGCACCAGACGTCCTCGGCCCGCAACAGGCGGGCGAGGTAGCGCCGCTTCTGGTCGTCACTGCCGTGCGCGATGACCGTCGGCCCGCACATGCCCAGGCCGATGTGGTTGATCAGCACCGGCACGCGGGCACGGGCCAGCTCCTGCGCGACGATGGCCTGCTGCACGAGGGTGCCGCCCTGCCCGCCGTACTCGCGGGGCCAGGTCACGCCGACCAGCCCGGCCTCGGCGAGCACCCGCTGCGTGCGGCGCAGCCCGGCCTCGTGCGTGCGCGCGTCGACCGCCTCCTCGCCCGGGACCACGTGCAGCAGGTCGGCGGCGTGCTCCTCGAGCAGCGCGCGGACCGAGGCGCGGTAGGCCGCCTCGTCGGAGGTGTCGTCGAAGTCCACGGGCGGCGCCTTCCCTCGTCGGTGGGACGGCGGCAGCGTGACAGCGGTCACCCGGACCGGTCAACGGTGACTGTTCGGGCGACGCGCCCGGCCCTACGCTCGCGCGGTGACCGCCGACCCCGCCGCGCCGGCCGGGACGCGCTCCCGCTCCGAGCGGACCGCCGACAGCCGCGCGCTGATCCTCGACGCGGCCGTCGCCTGCCTGGTCGAGGACGGGTACGCCGGCGCCTCCACCCTCGCCGTGCAGGCCCGGGCCGGCGTCTCGCGCGGGCGGCTGCTGCACCACTTCCCCTCCCGCGCCGAGCTGCTGGTGGCCGCCGCCGAGCACCTGTCCACCACCGTGCTGGCCGACGTCCAGCGGCGGGCGGCGGCGCTCATGGCCGACCAGCCGGCCGGCCGCGAGCGGGTGGACCGCGCGATCGACCTCATGTGGGCGACCTTCCAGGAGCCGCCGTTCTGGGCGGCGGTCGAGCTCTGGACGGCGGCCCGCACCGACCCCGACCTCCGGGCGGCGCTGCGGGCCGAGGAGCGGCGCCTGCGGGCGGCGATCCGTGCGGTGGCCGACGGCATCTGGGGCCCGGAGGTCGCCGCGGCCGAGCTCTACGCGGAGCTGTGCGAGCTGCTGTTCACCAGCATGCGCGGTGTCGCCATCGTCTACGCCTTCGAGGACCGCCCCGCCGCCACCGACCCGCACCTGGCGCTGTGGAAGCGGCTGGCCGCCCGGATGCTGTTCGAGCGCGCCGAGGGGTGACACCGCGCCCCGGCGCGGCCAGCATGACGCGGATCACACCGAGGCAGGAGGCGCCCGTGAGTGTCGAGATCCCCCGGCTGCTCGGCCTCGGCATGACCATGGCCGACCAGCTGGCCCGCTGGGCGCGGAAGACGCCGGAGACGGTCGCGCTCCGCTTCGACGGCACCGGCCGCACCTACGCCGAGCTCGACGAGCGGGTCACCCGGCTGGCCCGCGCGCTGGCCGACCGCGGGGTGTCCGCCGGCGACCGGGTGGCCGTGCTCGCGCTCAACGCGACCGAGGTCTGGGAGACCTACCTGGCGGGGGTGCGGCTGGGCGCCGTCGTCGTCCCGGTCAACTTCCGGCTGGTCGCCGACGAGGTCGCCTACGTGCTCACCGACAGCGGTACGACCGCGATGGTGGTCGACGCAGCGATGGCCGAGCTGGCGGCCAAGGCGCGCGAGCAGGCGCCCGGCGTGCGCACGGTGCTGACCATCGGCGCGGACTACGAGGCGGCGCTGGCCGCGGCGGGCGCCGAGCCGCTGGACGTCGACGTCGACGAGGACGCCGGCGCCTTCATCATGTACACCTCCGGCACGACGGGCCGGCCCAAGGGCGCCGTCCTCACGCACCGCAACCTGCTGCTGCACGCCTTCAGCCAGGTCGCGCACCTCGGCACCGGCCCGGCCGACCGGGTCGCGGTCCCGGGTGCGCCGCTGTTCCACATCGCCGGGCTGGCCGGGGGGCTGCCGCCGCTGCTGCTGGGCGGCACCCACGTCGTCCTGCGCTCCGGCGGCTTCGACCCGGTGGCGACCCTCGACCTCATCGAGCGGGAACGCGTCAGCAGCATCTTCCTGGTGCCGGCGATGTGGGCCGCGGTGTGCGCCGTCCCGGGCATCGCCGACCGCGACCTCTCCTCGCTGCGCCGGATCTCCTGGGGCGCGGCACCGGCGTCCACCACGCTGCTGCGCACGATGATCGACACCTTTCCGCAGGCCGAGGTGGTCACCGCCTTCGGCCAGACCGAGTGCAGCCCGGTGACCTGCCTGCTGCGCGGCGAGGACTCGGTGCGCAAGATCGGCTCGGTCGGCACGCCGATGCTCAACGTCGAGATCCGGGTCGTGGACGAGGCGATGCGCGACGTCCCGCAGGGCGGGGTGGGCGAGATCGTCTACCGCGGCCCGCTAGTGATGAAGGAGTACTGGGGCAAGCCGGAGGCCACCGCCGAGGCGTTCGCCGGCGGGTGGTTCCACTCCGGCGACCTGGTCCGGCAGGACGAGGAGGGCTACGTCTACGTCGTCGACCGCAAGAAGGACATGATCATCACCGGCGGCGAGAACGTGTACTGCGCCGAGGTCGAGGACGTGCTGGCCGGGCACCCGAAGGTCGGCGAGGTCGCGCTGATCGGCGTCCCGGACACCCGCTTCGGCGAGGCCCCGCTGGCCGTCGTCGCGCCGCGGGACCCGGCCGACCCGCCCACGCCGGCCGAGCTCACCGCCTGGTGCCGGGAACGGCTGGCGCACTACAAGAACCCGAGGGAGTACTCGATCGTCGCCGCACTGCCGCGCAACCCCAGCGGGAAGGTGCTCAAGACCCGGCTGCGCGAGGAGCACTCCGCCGGTTCCCTGGTCGCCGAACCCGTCGTGTGAAGCGGAGTCGCCCGGTGCCGGGAACCGGCACCGGGCGACTCCGCTTCAGCCGCGCCAGGCCTCGGCGACCTGCTCCACCACGCTCGCCGCCTGCGCCCGGCCGGCCCGCGCCGACCCGGCCCGCGCGGCGGGGTCGAGCACGTTGCGGCCGATCGCCCGGCGGCTGTCCTCGTCCGGGGCGACGACGGCGACCCGCGCCACCATCCCGGTCACCTGGGCATCGACGCTGGCCATCGGGCCCACGCCCCGCGGGATCGGCGCGAGGACGACGACCCGGTCGCAGCCCTCGGCGAGGTCGGCGTTGGCCGCCGAGCGCATGCCGCCGTCGACGTAGCGGCGGCCGTCGATGGTCACCGGCGGATAGACCCCGGGCACCGCGCAGCTGGCCGCCACCGCCTGGAGCAGCGGGACACCGGACTCCCGGTCGAGGGGGCGGAACTCCCCGGTGTGCGCGTCGACCGCGGTGACCGTGAGCGGGCGGTCGGGCCACGTACGGCTTCCCAGCCGGCTGCCGATCACGTCCAGTCGCTCCTGCTCCGACGGCGTCAGGCCCGCCTTCTCCGCGGCCAGCGCGAGCGCGCCGACCCGCCGGCGGAAGTCGACGTCCTTACCGCGGCTGCGCAGCATGGCCCAGCCGTACCGGGCCAGCGCGGCGCGGGTCATGCGGGCGGCCTGCTCGCCGGTGGGCGGCTCGAGCTGGCGGGCGAACAGCGTCTCGAGGTCGGCTCCGCAGGTGACCTGGGCACCGACGACGGACCCGGCCGAGGTGCCGACGACGAGGTCCGCGCCGGTCAGGTCGACGCCCGCCTCGGCCAGCCCGGCGAGGAGGCCGATCTCCCACGCGATGCCGGTGATCCCGCCGCCGCCGAGGACGAGGGCCGCGCGCTGGTCACTCATGCCGCCATCCTCACCCACGGTGGCCTCTCGACACCCGTTGTGACGTGCGCCACGCTGAGGCTTCCGAGACGAGAGGACCCGCATGACCGCACCACAGGCCCCGTCGATCCCCGCCGCGACCAGCCGGCCGCCCGGCCTGCCACGCTCGCTGGACTACCCGGCGGTCCCGGTCGGCTCGATCCTGCGGGCGGCGGTGCGCCGCTGGGGCGACCGGCCGGCGTTCGTCGAGGACGACGTCCCGCTGACCTTCGGCGAGCTCGGCGCCCGGGCGCACGCGGTGGCGAACTGGCTGGCCGACTCCGGGGTCGGCCGCGGTGACGTCGTCGCCGTGCACCTCCCCAACTGCCGCCAGTACCCGGCCGTCTACTACGGGGTCCTCCTGGCCGGGGCGACCTTCTCCCCCACCAACCCGCTGCTGCCCGCGGCCGACCTCGCCGCGCAGCTCACCGACGCCGGCGCCCGCGTGCTCGTCACCTGGGACCAGGTCCTCCCCCTCGTGCGGACGGCGCTGGCCGGCACGTCCGTCGAGACCGTCGTCGTCACCGGGCAGGCGCACGTCGCCGACCTCGGCACCCGCCTCGACGGCCTGGCTCCCGGCGAGGTCGACCTCGCCCACCTGCTCGCCGCCGACCCCACCGACCGGCACCTGGACGCCGGCCTCGACCCGGCCGGCGACCTCGCGCACCTGGCCTACACCGGCGGCACGACCGGGGTCAGCAAGGGCGTGGAGCTGGTGCACCGCAACGTCGTCACCAACGTGCTGCAGTCGGCCTGCTGGGTGCACGGCGCGCTGCCGGAGCTCGACGCGGCCGGCGACGTCACCCTGCGCCAGGTGCTCGGCGCGGAGGAGCACCCGATCCGGCTCGGCGAGGGCCGGTTGATCAACCTCACGCCGTGGTTCCACGCGATGGGCGCGATCGGCTACCTCAACGGGCTGGTCCTGGCCGGGACGACGACGGTGGTCCACCGGCGCTTCGACCCCGTGCGCTACCTCGAGGACGCCGTCCGGTACCGCGTCACCAGCATCGGCGGCGCGCCCCCGGTGTTCGTCGCGCTGCTGCAGGTGCCCGGCATCGGGGACGCCGACCTGTCCGCCGTCCGCGGCGTGTCCAGCGGCGCCGCCCCGCTGCCGGTGCCGCTGATCGAGCGGCTGCGGACGCTGCTGCCGGGCGCCGTCATCGGCGAGGGCTACGGCCTCACCGAGGTGACCATGCAGGCCACCGGCAACCCGTCGTTCCGCTCCGGCACCCGCAAGCCGGGCACGGTCGGCGTCCCGGTCTTCGACACCGAGGTCAGCATCCGGCCGCTCGGCGGCGGGTCGCCGCTGCCGCCCGGCGAGCGCGGCGAGGTCTGCATCCGCGGGCCGCAGGTCATGCGCGGCTACGCCCGCCGCCCCGAGGCCACCGCCGAGGCGATCGACGCCGAGGGCTGGTTCCACTCCGGCGACGTCGGCGTCCTCGACGAGGACGGCTACCTGTCGATCGTCGACCGGACCAAGGACATGCTGCTCTACAAGGGCTACAACGTGTTCCCGCGCGAGCTCGAGGAGATCCTGTTCGGCCTGCCGGGGGTGGCCGGTGCCGCGGTGGTCGGCCGCCCCGACGACGAGGCCGGGGAGCTGCCGGTCGCCTACGTCGTCCGCCGCGGGGACGAGGCGGGGGCGGCGCTGACCGCCGGGGCGGTGATGGCCGCGGTCAACGAGCGGGTGACCCCCTACAAGCGGCTGCGCGACGTCGTCTTCATCGACGCGATCCCCGTCTCGGCCGCCGGCAAGGTGCTCAAGCGGGAGCTGGCCGCGCGCGAACGGGCGGCCGTCGCGGGCGGCTGACCGGCGCAGCCCTCACCCGGACGGGTGCGGCGCGCACGCGGACCGGCCGCGGCTCACTATCGTCCGCTGGGTGATCCGCGAGACCGGCGTGCCCGAGGACCCGCACACCGGCGTCCAGATCGCGCACGTCGAGGAGTCCCCCGTGCGCCAGGTCTGGCGCCGGGTCATCCTCGCCGCGTTCTTCCTCGGGCTGACCGTCCTCATCGTCTGGCTGGACCGCAACTCCTACCGCGACGGCGACGTGGTCGGCATCGGCCTGCTCGACGCCGTCTACTACGCGACGGTCACCCTCTCGACCACCGGCTACGGCGACATCACGCCGGTCACCGAGTCCGCCCGGCTGGTGAACATCCTGTTCATCACGCCGCTGCGGATCATGTTCCTCATCGTCCTCATCGGAACCACCCTGGAGGCGCTGACCGCGCGCTCCCGGGAGGAGTTCCGCATCCGTCGCTGGAGGTCCCGCGTGCGCCAGCACGTCATCGTGTGCGGCTACGGCACCAAGGGGCGCAGCGCGATCAAGTCGCTGCTGGCCAACGGCACCCCGCTGGAGCAGATCGTCGTCGTCGACCCCGAGCCGAGGGCGATCGACGAGGCCAACTCCGTCGGCCTGACCGGCATCGTCGGCGACGCCGGGCGCACCGAGGTGCTCCGGCGGGCCTCGGTGGAGCGGGCGCGGGCGGTCATCGTCGCGGCCAACCGGGACGACGCGTCGGTGCTCATCACCCTCACCGTCCGACAGCTCAACCCGAGCGTCCCGATCACCACGTCGGTGCGCGAGGAGGAGAACGCCAACCTGCTGCGCCAGTCGGGGGCGGACACGGTCATCACCACGTCGGCCACCTCGGGCCGGCTGCTCGGGCTCTCCACCGACGCCCCGAGGGTCGTCGCCGTCGTCGAGGACCTCGTGACCGGCGGGCAGGGGCTCGACCTGCAGCAGCGCCGGGTCACCGCGGGAGAGGTCGGGCTGGGTCCGCGCCAGCTGCGCGACGTCGTGCTGTCGGTGACCCGCGGAGGGCGGACGCTGCGGTTCGACGACCCCCTGATCGGCACCCTGCAGCCCGACGACGTGCTCGTGGTGGTCAAGTCGCACGCCAACCCGGGACAGATGCCGGCCGGCGGCCAGGCCGCCGCGGTCTGAACCTCAGCCGATCGTCAGCACCCACGTCTGCGTCGGCTCGTCCCGGCCGCGCAGCTCGACCACCGGGCCGGGCGCCCAGTAGACCGCCTCGTCCCCACCGGCGGCCCGGACCACGGCCTCACTGACCACGGCCCGGCCGGGGTGGTCCTTGGCGAGGTCGGTGAGCCGCGCCGCCTCGTTCACCGGGTCGCCGATCACCGTGTACTCCAGCCGGCGGGCCGCTCCCACCTGACCGGCCCACACCGGCCCGCAGGCCACCCCGAGGCCGACGTCGACCTCGCCGGCCGCAGCGACGGCGGTGCAGATCCGGCGGGCCGCGCGCAGCGCCGCACCGGCCGGGTCGGGGTGCTCGGCCGGGGCGCCGAAGACGCACAGCGCGGCGTCGCCCTCGAACTTGTTCACCAGCCCGCCCTCGTCCTCCACCGTGTCGACGACGACGGCGAAGAAGCGGTTGAGCAGGCCGACCATCTCCTCCGGCCCGGTGCGGCGCACCAGCGAGGTGGAGCCGGCGATGTCGACGAAGAGCGCGGCGACCGTGCGCACCTCGCCGCCCAGCGAGGCCCCGGTCGCCAGGGCCCGCTGGGCGACCGTCGTCCCGACGTGCCGGCCGAACAGGTCGCGCAGCCGCTCCCGCTCGGCCAGGCCGGCGGCCATCGTGTTGACGCCCTCCTGCAGGAGTCCGATCTCGCCGGCGTCGTCGACCGGGACGCGGACGTCGTGGTCGCCCTCCCCGATCCGCTGCACGGCCCGGCGCAGGTCGTGCAGCGGTCCGCCGACCGAGCGGGCGGTCAGCTGCGTGGCCACGACGCCGATCACGAGCGTGGCGAGGACGAGGAACACCACCGCCTCCTCGTTCGGCCCCTGGGGGTTGCTGGGATCGAGGAACAGCAGCGCCAGCCCGAGCAGGGGGACGCCGCTGGTCAGCACCCAGGTGAGCAGCAACCGCAGCCGGACGCCGAGCACCGGCGTCCCGGCCGGCGGGTGGGCGGCGAGGGCCTCGGCGGTGATCCGGCCGGACAGCCGGAGGGCGAGCAGGTAGCTGTGGCCGACCGCCGCGACCCCGCCGAGCAGCGCGGCCAGCCCGACGCGGAGCCCGACCAGCGAGAGCTGCGAGGCGAGCGCGCCGACCACCCCGACGACCAGGCCGCCCCCGATCCAGCCGACCCCCACCACGCTGGCGACGTCGACCGGCAGCCGCAGTGCCTGGGCGGCCTCCTCGGGGGTGGGGGGCCGCTCGGCGCGCAGCCAGGCCACGGTCAGCCGCTGGCGGCGCAGGACCGCCCGGACGCCGAGCGGCAGGGCCAGGGCGAGGTAGCCGACCGTGCTCAGGACGATGGCCACGCGGCCGCTCGGGTCGCGGGCGCCCGCCGAGAGACCGAGCAGCAGCAGTCCGAGGACGGCCAGCCCGAGCAGGTTGAAGACCAGGACGTGCCGGGCGACGACGGCCATGGCGCGGGGGTCGGGCGGCGCCGACCCGAGCCACAGCTGGACCCGGCCGAGGACGCGGCCGCTCACCGCTCCCCCGACGGGCCCACGCGCCGGCCGGTCACCAATCGGCCCGGGCGGCGGTCTCGGCCACCTGCGCCCGGTCGGCCTCCGCGCGCGCGGCGTCCTCCGGCCACTGCTCGACCAGCGCGGTCGCCCAGTCGGCCCAGTCGGCGACGAGCCGGTAGAAGTCGGTGAGGAACCGCCCGACCAGCATCTGCTCGGGCAGCCGCTCCGGGAACCGCCCGTCGCCGGAGGCGGCGGCCGCGGCGGCGGCACGGTTCTCCACGTTGCGCTCCTCCGCCCAGCGCCGGGCGGCGGCGAGCGTGGCCAGGGCATCGGCCGTCGTCCCGTGCTCGGCGAAGCTGAGCTTCAGCAGCTGCTCGAACTCGAGCACCGGCCCGCTGCCGGGTTCCCGGTGCCACGCGGCGAGGGCCTCGCGGCCCTCGGCGGTGATCGCGTAGACGGTGCGCGAACGCTGGCCGACCGCCTCCGAGCGGGCCGTGGCCAGCCCGTGGGCGACGAGCTTCTTCGGCTCCTCGTACAGCTTGCTCTGCGCGCGGGGCCACATCCGGCCCACGCTGCGGTCCATCTGGCGCGTGAGCTCGTAGGTGCTCCACGGTCGCACCGCCAGCAGGCTGAGGATGGCGTACGAGGTGGTGGTCAGCGCACCCGGGCTTGACATTTTCCTCCCTATGGGAGTATGCCATTCGACATAGTCCCCAAGGGAGCAGACTACCGCCGAGAAGGTGGAGACCATGGCGGAGACGACGACGCTCCGGATCGACCCCGGCAACGTCGAGCAGGCTCGGGCGTGGGACGGCGAGGAGGGCGCCCGCTGGGCCGCCTCCGCCGACCGGTACGACGACGCCCTGGGCGCGCACCACCCGGTGTTCATGGCCGCGGCGGGCATCACCGCCTCCGACGCCGTGCTCGACATCGGCTGCGGCACCGGCCGCACGACCCTCGACGCCGCGCGGCTCGGAGGGTCCGCGCTCGGGGTCGACCTGTCGGCGCGGATGCTGGAGGTGGCCCGGGCGCGCGCCCGGGCGGAGGGGCTGACCAACGTCACCTTCGAGCAGGCCGACGCCCAGATCCACCCCTTTCCGGCGGGCGCCCACGACGTCGCGCTCGGCCGGACGGCCGCCATGTTCCTCGCCGATCCGGTGGCCGGGCTCCGCAACGTGGGCCGGGCCTTGCGCCCGCACGGCCGTCTGGTCCTGCTGACCTGGCAGCCCGCCGTGCTCAACCAGTGGTTCACGTCCCTCACCACCGCACTGGCCGCGGGCCGGACCCTCCCGTCGCCACCGCCCGGCCGCCCGGGTCCCTTCGCGCTCAGCGACCCGGCGCGGATCCGCGCCGTCCTCTCCGCCGCCGGCTTCGCCGACCTGCGCGTCGAGCCGCTCGAGCGGCCGATGCGCTTCGGGCGGGACGCCGCCGACGCCGAGGGCTTCGTGCTCACCCAGCTCGGCTGGCTCCTGGCGGACCTGGACACTGCGCGGCGGGAGCAGGCGATGGCGGCGTTGCGGGCCTCCCTCGCCGCGCACGAGACGCCGGACGGCGTGACCTACGGTTCGGCGGCCTGGCTGGTGCGGGCCCGCCGGCCGGCCTGACTCACGCCCGCTCGAGGAGCTCCCGCAGACGGGCGAGGTCCTTGCGGTTGGCCCGCCGCATCGCCGTCGCCATGACCGGGCCGGCGACCCGGGAGAAGCCGCTCGGGCGGCCGCGGTTGCGCAGCGTCATGCGGGTGCTGCCGTCGTCCAGCGGCTCCCAGGTGTAGGTGGTCTCCATGGGGAACGGGCCGTCGGCCGTCCGCATGACCATCCGCCGGCCGGGCTCGAACTCGGTGACCTCGTAGGTGTAGGCCAGCCGCCGGCCGAGGAACGCGGCGACGAAGTCCATCTGCGAGCCGACCGCGACCGGCGGCGGCGTGCGCCACTCGACCGAGGAGATGTTGACGTACCACTCCGGGGCGTGGACCGGGTCCCCGGCGTAGCCGGCCACCACGTCGACCGGACGGCGGATCACCGTCCCGGTCACCACGTCGACGTCCCTGGCCATGCCCACCTCCGCGGGGCAGATGGTCCCGCGCGCGGCTTCCCCCGGTCCAGGCCGCAGCGCCGGCGTCCGGCGTCGTCAGACCAGGACGGCGTCCATGGCGTCGGCCTGGAGCACGAGGTCGGTCGCGGTGGTGAGCCAGCCGGCGACCAGGAGCAGCGGCCACGGCTGCTCGTCGTCCAGCGACGCCGTCGCCGCGCTGAGCGAGGCCTGGGCGATGGCCCTGCACGCCATGTTCCTCATGACGAGCTCCTTCCGTCGGGTACCCAGGGCATCGGCGGGGGCGGCGGGCGGCTGCAGTCGCGAAACGAGAACGTCATCCGCAGGAGTCAGACGTTGACCGGGCCCGGTGTGCGCGCGCAGCATCGGGCGGTGCTGCTCCTCCGACACCAGGACGTCGAGGGGCTCCTCGACGTCACCGAGCTGATCGACGCCCTCGCGACGGTCATGGTCGAGCTCTCCACCGGCCGTGCGTCCGTGCCACCGCGGGTCGCCGCGCGCGTGCCGGACCACGACGCCGTGCTGGCCGCGATGCCCGGCTACAGCCCTGCCCTGGGCGCGCTGACGGTCAAGGTGCTCTCCGTCTTCCCCCGCAACCCGACGCAGGAGGCCCCCACCCACCAGGCGCTGGTGGTGCTCCTCGACCCGGAGAACGGGACGCCCCGGGCGATCATGGACGGGAACACGATCACCGCGGCGCGGACCGCCGCCTGCTCCGCGCTGTCCATCCGGCTGCTCGCCCGGCCCGAGGCATCGGTCCTCGCCGTCCTCGGCACCGGCGTCCAGGCCCGCGCGCACGCGCTCGCCGCCGGCGCGGTCCGCGACCTCGAGGACGTGCGCATCGCCGGTCGGCGCCCCGAGCGGGCCGAGGCGCTCGCGGCCGAGCTTCAGGGCCGCGGGGTGCCGGCGCGGGCGGTGCCGACGGGCGAGGAGGCGGTGCGCGGCGCCTCGATCGTCTGCGCCACGACGGCGGCCGAGGAGCCGGTGGTCCGGCGCGAGTGGCTCGACGCCGGCGCGCACGTCACCTCGGTCGGGTACACCGCCACCGGCCGGGAGGTGGACGACGACACCGTCGCCGACGCGCTCGTGGTCGTCGAGCACCGGCACACCGCCTTCACGCCGTACCCGGTGGGCAGCAACGACCTCACCGAGCCGGCCGCGCGGGGGCTGATCGCCCCGGACGAGGTCGCCGAGATCGGTGAGCTGGTGGAGGGACGGCGTCCGGGGCGGACCTCCCCCGGCCAGCTCACGCTCTACAAGTCGGTGGGCGTCGCCGTCCAGGACGCGGCGGCCGCCGGCCTGGTCTACGCCGCGGCCCGCCGCCGGGGCGTGGGGCACCGGATCACGCTGTGACCTGAACTGCGGGCACCGCGACGTCCGGGTGACCACAGCGCGATCGCCCGACGTGGCCACCGAGGAGGACGGATGAGCGACCTGACGCACCAACGGTCGACGGTGCAGGCCCGGCAGGAAGGCCGGCTGGCCGACACCGGCATCGACCTCCGGTCCGATCCCCGGCTGCACCCGCGGTTGCGGGCGGCACTGGCGGCATTCGGCCTCGACGGTCACGCGGCTCCCCCACCCTTCGACCGGGGCGCCGCGCCGGACGCCGTCGCCGAGTTCGTCGGCCAGTCGCACGCGGCGTTCGAGGGGCTGTACGCGGCCCTGCCGAACGAGTGGCCCGGCGAAACGCCCTCCGGTGTCGCCCACCGGATCGAGACGGTGCGGGGTGTGGACGGCAACGAGATCCCTCTGCACGTCCGCCGCCCGGCCGGCACGGAGGAGCCGCTGCCGTGCACCGTCTACATCCACGGCGGCGGGATGACGATCCTCGACGCGCACAACCGGGTACACCGGCAGTGGAGCGAGGACCTCGCCGCGAGCGGCATGGTCGTGGTGACCGTCGGCTTCCGCAACGCCTGGACCCCCGAGGGGGCACACCCGTTCCCGGCCGGGCTCGACGACTGCAGCACTGCGCTGGACTGGATCCACGAGCACCGCGAGCAGCTGGGCGTCACCTCGATCGTGCTGCAGGGCGAGTCCGGTGGGGCGAACCTCGCGCTGGCCACCGCGCTCAAGGCCAAGAGGGACGGCCGGCTGGACCGCTTCGACGGCGTCTACGCGATGGTGCCGTACATCAGTGGCGGCTACGGCTGGGACCACGGGCGCAAGCTGCGTGAGCTGCCGTCGATGGTGGAGAACGACGGGCACTACCTCAACTGCGCGATGATGGACCTGCTGGTCGCGGTCTACGACCCGACCGGGGAGAACGCCGAGAACCCGCTCTGCTGGCCGTACTTCGCCACCGAGGCCGACGTCGAGGGGCTGCCGCCGCACGTCATCACGGTCAACGAACTCGACCCGTTGCGCGACGAGGGCATCGCCTACTTCCGCACGCTCCAGCGGGCCGGTGTGCCGGTCGTCGGCCGGGTCAACCTCGGCCTGACCCACGCCGCCGACATGTCCTTCCGCCAGGCGGTGGTCGAGGCCTACAAGGGGGCGGTCCGCGACATCCGCGGCTTCGCCGGCAGCCTCTGACCCGGCCTCCGCAGCCGGCCGGGGAGCAGGGCCTGTCCGTGGTGTGCCGATCGCGGCATGCTCCCCGCACATGAACGTCGATGCGGATCGCCGCTCGCCACCCTGTGTCCTGGTGATCTTCGGCGCCTCGGGGGACCTCACCGCCCGGAAGCTCCTGCCCGCGCTCGAACGGCTGGCCGGCTACGGGGCCCTCCCTCCGGAGGTCGCGCTGGTCGGCGTCGCCCGCACGCCCATGACCGACGAGGAGTTCGGCGACCTCTGCCGTCGCAGCGCGGCCGGCGAGGGGCACCCGAGGTGGCAGGCCCTGACCGCGGCAGCCCGCTACGTCCACGGCGGCTACGACGACCCGGCCACCTACTCGCGGCTGGCCGAGGTCCTGGCCGAGTGCGACGCCCGGCACGGGACCGCCGGCAACCGGGTCCACTACTTCGCCACGCCACCCCGCCTGTTCGGGCCGATCGCGCTGAGCCTGGGCAAGGCCGGCCTGTCCGTGCCGGAGGGCGACAGCTTCGTCCGCGCGGTCGTCGAGAAGCCGTTCGGCTGGGACGAGACCAGTGCCCGGGAGCTCTACGCGGACCTCTCGTCGGCCTTCGTCGAGGAGCAGATCTTCCGGATCGACCACTACCTGGCCAAGGAGACCGTGCAGAACCTGCTCGCGCTGCGCTTCGCGAACTCGATCTTCGAGCCGATCTGGAACCGGACCTGGGTCGACAACGTGCAGATCACCGTCGCCGAGACCCTGGGCGTCGGCGAGCGGGGCGGCTTCTACGAGACCACGGGCGCGATGCGCGACATCGTCCAGAACCACGTCCTGCAGGTCCTCTCGCTCTTCCTCATGGAACCGCCCACCTCGTTCCACGCCGAGGCGATCCGCGACGAGAAGGTGAAGCTGCTGCGGGCGATCCAGCCGCTGGACGACGAGGCCGAGATCGCGGCGAACGCGGTGCGCGGGCAGTACACCCGAGGCGGCACCCGCGAGGACCTCATGCCCGGGTACCGCGACGAGCCCGGGGTCGACCCGCTGAGCGCGACCGAGACGTTCGTGGCGATGCGGCTGGAGGTGCACAACTGGCGTTGGACCGGGGTGCCGGTCTACGTGCGGACCGGCAAGCGGCTGCCCGCGCGGATCACCGAGGTCGCCATGGAGTTCCACCGCCCCCCGCAGCTCCCGCTGTTCCCCGGCACGGCCGAGGGGCTGGAGCCCGACGCCCTCGTCGTGCGCGTGCAACCCGACGAGGGACTGAGCCTGCGCTTCGGCGCGAAGGTGCCCGGGCACGCCTTCCGGGTGCAGAAGGCGTCGATGGACTTCTCCTACCAGAGCTTCGAGGAGGAGTCGCCCGACGCCTACGAGCGGGTCATCCTCGACGCCCTGATCGGCGACCCCACCCTCTTCATCCGCGCCGACGAGGTCGCCCGGTCCTGGCGGATCGTCGACCCCGTGATGCAGTACTGGGCCCGCGACGAGCGGCCCATCCCGCTGTACCAGGCGGCCACGTGGGGTCCGCCGGAAGCCAACTCACTGATCTCCCGCTCCGGCCGCCGCTGGCGGCACTCGACCTGACGCCGGAGACGCTCACAGCGACGCCCGGGCCGCCGAGATCCCTCGGCGGCCCGGGCGTCGGCGTCCCAGCCACAAACAGTCGACACCGCCCCTTGTGTCGCGCACCACCCCTGCGTACCGTTGTACCTGTAAGAGAACGTACCGCTCGTTTATCGAACGACACCGGATCAGGAGCCTCCATGGCCGCCAAGCCCTTCGCCTCCTCCGCCGACCTGGGCGTGAAGGAGCAGACCCTCGAGGTGCTCGCCGACGGCGTGTACGCGCTGACCGCGGAGGGCGACCCGAACCTGGGCGCCATCGAGGGCGAGGACTTCCTCGTCTGCTTCGAGGCGCTGGCCACGCCGGTCGCCGCCCGCCGCTGGCTGGCCAAGCTGCGCGAGCACACCGACAAGCCGGTGCGCTACCTGGTGCTGTCCCACTACCACGCCGTCCGCGTGCTGGGCGCGAGCGCCTTCGACGCCGAGATCATCGTCAGCTCCGAGCAGACCCGCGACCTGATCGCGGAGCGCGGCCAGCAGGACTGGGAGAGCGAGTACGGCCGGATGCCGCGGCTGTTCGAGGAGCCGGAGTCCATCCCCGGCCTGACCTGGCCGACGATGACCTTCCGCGACAAGCTGACCATCGAGCTCGGCGGCGACCGCGGCGAGCTGGTGCTGGAGTTCCTGGGCCGCGGGCACACCGAGGGCGACATCGTCGCCTGGCTGCCCAAGCAGGAGATCGTCTTCGCCGGCGACCTGGTGGAGTCCCAGGCGGCCCTCTACACCGGCGACGCGTTCCACTTCGACTGGGCCGCCGGCACCCTCGACCGGGTCAAGGCCCTCGGCGCGCGCACGCTCATCGGCGGCCGGGGCGCCATCGCCCGCGGCCGCGACCAGGTGGACGCCGCCATCGAGCAGACCCGCGACTTCCTGCTCACCATGCAGCGCACCGTCGGCGACGCGCACCGCTCCGGCGGCACCCTCAAGGACGCCTTCGCCGCCACCCACGAGGCCCTCGCCCCCAAGTACGGCAACTGGCCGATCTTCGAGCACTGCCTGCCCTTCGACGTGCAGCGGCTCTGGGACGAGTACTCCGGCATCGAGCGGCCGGTCATCTGGACCGCCGAGCGCGACCGCCAGGTCTGGGACGAGCTGCAGGGATGAGGCCCTCGATGACCCCCACCTCCCCCGTGCTGGTCATCGGCGCCGGTCCGGTCGGCCAGACCACCGCGCTGCTGCTGGCCCGGTGGGGCCTGCCGGTCGTGGTCCTCGACGGCCGCCCCGAACGGGACATGATCGGCAGCAAGGCGATCTGCCAGCAGCGCGACGTGATCGACGTGTGGGACGCCGTCGGCGTGGGCGCGGAGGTGGCCCGCCGCGGCGTCACCTGGACCACGGCGCGGACCTTCCACCACGACCGCGAGCTGTTCAACTTCCAGTTCGCCGACCGCGGGAAGTCCCCGTTCCCGCCGTTCGTGAACATCTCGCAGTGCGAGACCGAGCGGCTGCTCGACGAGCGGATCGCGGCCGAGCCGCTGATCGACGTCCGCTGGGGGCACCGGGTCACCGGCATCCGGCAGGACGACACCGGCGTGACGGTGACCTGCGCGGACGGGCAGTCCGTGCGCGGGTCCTACGCCGTCGCCTGCTCCGGGCCGCGCAGCGACGAGGTGCGGGCCGCACTCGGCCTCTCCTTCGAGGGCGAGACGTTCGAGGACTACTTCCTCATCTGCGACATCCGCACCGATCTCCCCGGCTGGGAGACCGAGCGCCGCTTCTACTTCGACCCGGAGTGGAACCCCGGCCGCCAGGTGCTCATCCACCCCTGCCCGGACTCCACCTTCCGCATCGACTGGCAGGTGCCGCCGGACTTCGACCTGGCCGCCGAGGAGGCCTCCGGCGGCCTGGACCGGCGGATCCGGCAGGTGATCGGCGACCGCGACCACGCGATCGTGTGGAAGTCGGTCTACCGGTTCCACTCCCGGGTGGTCGACCGGATGCGGGTCGGCCGGGTGCTGGTCGCCGGCGACGCGGCGCACCTGGTCTCCCCCTTCGGCGCCCGCGGGCTGAACTCCGGGGTGCTCGACGCCGAGAACGCCGCCTGGAAGATCGCCTTCGTCCTCCGCGGCTGGGCGCCCGAGTCGCTCCTGGACAGCTACCACGACGAGCGGCACGCGGCGGCGCTGGAGAACATCGAGGTCACCGGGGCGACGATGCGGTTCCTGGTGCCCGGCAGCGAGGCCGACGCCCGGCACCGGCTCGACGTCCTGGAACGGGCCGCGACCGATCCCGCCGCCCGGGCCGAGGTCGACTCCGGCCGGCTGGCCGAGCCCTTCTGGTACGTCGACTCCCCGCTGACCACGCCCGACGAGCGCCGCCCCTTCCCCGGCCGGCCCGCCCGCGGCGACGTCCCGGTGCCCGCGCCGGGCGTCCTGGTGCCCGACTGCCCGGTCACCGTGCCCGGCCGGCCGGACGTCGTCCGGCTGCGCCAGCTCGCCCGGTCCGGCGTCACCGTGCTCGTGGGGGACGACGCGCCGCTGCCCGAGGTCCCGCTCGGCGACGTGCCCGTTGCGGTGCACCGCGTTCGCGACCTCGATCCCGGCCCCACGCTCCGGGAGGCCCTCGACGTCCGCCCGGACGAGATCTGGGTGCTGCGCCCCGACGGCCACGTGGCCGCCGTCCTGACCCGCGCCGCCGACGTCGCCCCCGCGGTGTCCCGGCTGCTCGCCCGTCCCGTCCCCAGCCCCGTCCCCGCGTAACCCGACCGACCCAGGGGCAGAAATGGCCATTTCTGCCCTCTCCGCAGGAGGCACCCCATGGCGTTCTACCGACAGGTGGGCAGCGTCCCGCCGAAGCGGCACACCCAGCACCGCCGTCCCGACGGCGGCCTGTACTCCGAGGAGCTGATCGGCGAGGAGGGCTTCTCCTCGGACTCCTCCCTGCTCTACCACCGCGGGATCCCCTCGGCGATCGTCGACGCCCGGCCGTGGGAGCTGCCCGACCAGACCCTGACCGCCAACAGCCCGCTGGTGCCCCGGCACCTGAAGCTGCACGACCTGTTCCCCGACCAGGAGCACAAGGCCACCGACCCGGTCACCGGCCGGCGGCTGGTGCTGGGCAACGCCGACGTCCGCATCTCCTACGCGGTGTCCTCGGCCACCTCGCCGTACTACCGCAACGCCACCGGCGACGAGTGCGTGTACGTCGAGCGCGGCGCCGCGACCGTGGAGACGGTGTTCGGCGCCCTGGACGTGGGCCAGGGCGACTACGTGATCCTGCCGCGGGCCACCACCCACCGCTGGATCCCCACCGGCGCCGAGCCGCTGCGCACCTACGCGATCGAGGCCAACTCCCACATCGCCCCGCCCAAGCGCTACCTGTCCCGCTACGGTCAGTTCCTCGAGCACGCCCCGTTCTGCGAGCGCGACCTGCGGGCACCGGTGCAGCCGCTGACCGCCGAGGGCAGCGACGTCGAGGTGTACGTCAAGCACCGCGGGCCCGGCCCCGGCGGGCTCGCCGGCACCGTCCACGTCATCCCGGAGCACCCGTTCGACGTGGTCGGCTGGGACGGCTGCCTCTATCCCTACGCGTTCAACATCGCCGACTACGAGCCGATCACCGGCCGGGTGCACCAGCCGCCGCCGGTGCACCAGGTCTTCGAGGGCGCCAACTTCGTGGTCTGCAACTTCGTGCCGCGCAAGGTCGACTACCACCCGCTCGCGGTGCCGGTGCCCTACTACCACTCCAACGTCGACTCCGACGAGGTCATGTTCTACGTCGACGGCGACTACGAGGCGCGCAAGGGCTCGGGCATCGGCAAGGGCTCCATCAGCCTGCACCCCGGCGGGCACGCCCACGGCCCGCAGCCGGGTGCGGTGGAGAAGTCCCTCGGGGTGGAGTTCTTCGACGAGACCGCGGTCATGGTCGACACCTTCCGCCCGCTGGACCTCGGCGAGGCCGGCACCGCCGCAGACGACGGCAGCTACGCCTGGACGTGGTCGGGGCGGGGGCCTTCGGCATGAGCAACCCCCACGAAGACGCTCCGCCGGCGCTCCACGTCTCCGCGGGGACCCCGAGGCCGTGGCTGGACCTCCCTCCCGGCACCGGCTTCGGGCTCGGCAACCTGCCCTACGGCGTCTTCTCCACACCCGGCAGCGCGCCGCGGACCGGCGTCGCGATCGGGGACTCGGTCCTCGACCTCGCCGCCGCCACCGGGGACGGCGTGCACGCCACCGGCTCGCTCAACGCCTTCATGGCCCGCGGCCCGCAGGCGTGGGCGGACCTCCGGGCGCAGCTGACGGAGTGGTTCACCGGCGAGGCGCACCGGGCGACGGTGCAGCCGCACCTGGTGCCGCGGACCGAGACGACGATGCACCTGCCGGTGGAGGTGGCCGACTACGTCGACTTCTACAGCTCGCAGCACCACGCGGAGAACCTCGGGACGATGTTCCGGCCCGACTCCGCGGCGCTGACGCCGAACTGGAAGCACCTGCCGATCGGCTACCACGGCCGCTCCGGCACCGTGCAGGTCTCGGGCACCCCCGTCGTCCGGCCCAGCGGGCAGCGCAAGGGCGCGGCCGACGACGCCCCGACGTTCGGCCCCTCCCAGCGGCTGGACATCGAGGCCGAGGTCGGCTTCGTCGTCGGCACGCCGTCGGAGCTCGGCCGGCCGGTGCCCGTGGCCGACTTCCCGCAGCACGTCTTCGGCGTCTGCCTGGTGAACGACTGGTCCGCCCGCGACATCCAGGCCTGGGAGTACGTGCCGCTGGGGCCGTTCCTCGGCAAGTCCTTCCTCACCTCGGTCTCGCCCTGGGTGGTGCCGCTGGCCGCGCTGGAAGCCGCCCGGGTCGCGGCACCGGCCCGCGACGTGCCGCTGCTGCCCTACCTCGACGACACCGACTCCCCCTGGGGCCTGGACCTCACCCTCGAGGTCCGGCTCAACGGCGAGCTGATCAGCTGCCCGCCGTTCGGGCAGCTGTACTGGACGCCGGCCCAGCAGCTCGCGCACATGACGGTCAACGGCGCCTCCCTGCGCACCGGCGACCTCTACGCCTCGGGCACCGTCTCCGGCCCCGAGCGCGACCAGCGCGGGTCGTTCATCGAGCTGTCCTGGGGCGGCAAGGAACCGCTGACCCTCGCCGACGGCTCCACCCGCACGTTCCTCGCCGACGGCGACGAGGTGGTCATCAGCGCCACCGCCCCCGGGCCGGACGGCACCCGGCTGTCGTTCGGCGAGGTCACCGGACGCGTGCAGGCGGCGCGGTGAGCCTGCCCGCCGTTCCCGAAGCGCAGCACGCCTCCCCCACCACACCGAAGGGCACGATGACCACCTACGAGACCCTGCTGGCCGGCGTCACCGACCCCGACGGCCGCGAGATCCTCGACCCGGCGACCGGCGAGGTCGTCGGCCGCGCGCCCGGCCACTCGGTCGAGGACCTCGACGGCGCCGTCGCCCGCGCCCGCGCCGCCCAGCCGGCGTGGGCCGCCCGCACCGACGCCGACCGGATCGACCTGCTGCTGCGCGCGGCGGACGCGGTCGAGGCGGCGGCCGAACCCCTCGCCGAGCTGCTGTCCCGTGAGCAGGGCAAGCCCCTCAACGGCCCCAACGCCCGCTTCGAGGTCGGCGCCTGCGCCGCCTGGCTGCGCGCCACCGCGGCCACCGAGCTGCCGGTCGAGACCGTGCTCGACGACGCCGACACCCACGCCGAGCTGCGCTACCGGCCGGTCGGCGTCGTGGGCGCCATCGGACCGTGGAACTGGCCGATGATGATCACCATCTGGCAGGTCGCCCCCGCCCTGCGGATGGGCAACACCGTCGTGGTCAAACCGTCGGAGTACACCCCGCTGAGCGTGCTGGCGCTGGTGGACGTGCTGAACGGCGTGCTGCCCGACGACGTGCTCACGGCCGTCGCCGGCGGCGGCGACGTGGGCGCGCGGCTGTCGGCGCACCCCGGCGTCGACAAGCTGGTGTTCACCGGCTCCACCGCCACCGGCCAGGCGATCATCAGGAGCTCGGCCGACACCGTGAAGCGGCTGACCCTCGAGCTCGGTGGCAACGACGCCGGCATCGTGCTGCCCGACGTCGACCCGCGGGCGATCGCGCAGGACCTGTTCTGGGGCGCCTTCATCAACACCGGCCAGACGTGTGCCGCGCTCAAGCGGCTGTACGTGCACGCCGACGTCTACGACGAGGTCTGCGAGGCCCTCGTCGAGACCGCGCGGGAGATGCCGATGGGCCGCGGGCTGGAGGAGCAGAACGTGCTCGGCCCGCTGCAGAACCGCGCGCAGTACGAGATCGTCGCCCGGCTGGTCGACGCCGCGCGCGAGGCCGGCGCCAAGGTCCTCCTCGGCGGCGACCCCGACCCCGACGCCCCCGGCCACTTCTACCCGGCCACGATCGTGAGCGACGTGGACGACGACAACCCGCTGGTGGCCGAGGAGCAGTTCGGCCCCGCGCTGCCGATCGTCCGCTACGAGGACCTCGACCACGCCGTCGCCATGGCCAACGCGCTGGACGTCGGCCTCGGGGCCTCGGTGTGGAGCAGTGACCGCGAGGCGGCCCGCGCCGTGGCCGCCCGGCTCGAGGCCGGCACCGTGTGGATCAACTCCCACGGCGGCGTGCACCCGATGATCCCCTTCGGCGGGGTCAAGAAGTCCGGCTACGGGCTGGAGTTCGGCGCGGAGGGCCTCAAGTCGGTGGCCGTGCCGCAGGTGATCAACGGCTGACCGACGACGGCGTGGAGCGGCGCGACGGTCGACGTCGTCACGCGCCGGTGCGCCCGGTGCCTCAGGGCCGCCACTCCTCGCGGTACCGCGAGTGCGCGGCGTACGGCAGAGCCAGCAGGCGCAGGACGTCGCCGGTCGCGGCCCAGGCTGCGTGCAGCTCGCGACGGAGCGGGTCGCTCCCGGGGTGGCCGACAGCCGCTCCTCCCACCCTCGGTACCCGGCCACGATGCGCCGCTTGGCGTCGCACTCGGCCAGGAGGCGGTCCGGTACACCGTCGGCCGGTGCCCCGTCGGCGACGGCGAAGACCGAGTCGATGCCCTCGCGCACCCCGGGGTCGAGCGTGGCGCGGTCGGCGTCGGTGACCTTGGCCCAGAGCTCGGCGAGCTGGACTGCGATCGCTTCGTCCTCGGCGATGCGGGCCAGCAGGAAGTCGGCGAGGGCGCTCACGTGCTCATCCTGCCGCCACGGGCGCAGACGCACGGAGGGCCCGGTCGGGTGACCGGGCCCTCCGTGATGGAGCTGCGTGAGCCGGCGGAACTCAGGCCGACAGGCCGGCGACGTCGGTTGCCTCCGCCCGACCCGTGGCCAGCGAGACCGCGGCGCCGAGCGACCTCGCCCGACTGCCCGACGGGACGGGGGCCTGCCACGCCACGAACCCGTCAGGACGGACGAGGACCGCACCCCGCGCTCCGACGCCGTACCGGAGGGCGAGGGAGCCGTCCGGGTCGGGCAGGTCCGGTCCGAACCTGAACGCCGCGAGCGGCAGGCCTCCCGACGCCAGCCGTTCGGCGGCAGCGCACCAGTCGCCGCCCGCCGAGCCGGTGAGCAGCGTCAGCCGCCCGTCGAACAGGTCGAGGGTGGACACCCGGCGACCGGTCACGTCCAGCCAGGCGTGCGGTGCACGGCGACCGGGGGTGGCGCGTTCGCCGACCGTCGCCGGTGGTTCGACGTGCTCGGTCGGCGCGATGACGGCCGAGACATAGGTGACGCCGAAGTCCTCGAGGCCCGACGCCTCGTGCGCTCCCTCCCGCTGCTGCAGTGACCGCAGGCCGTTGGCCAAGCCCACCGGGCGTCGCTCCTCCTCGTACGTGTCGAGCAGTGCCTCGTCGGCCCATCCGCGCAGCACCCACGCGAGCTTCCACGCCAGGTTGTGCGCCGCCGCCACACCCGTGTTCATGCCGGTGGCCCGCCGCGGCGAGGTCCGGGTGGCCGCGTCGCCCACGAGGAAGACCGGCCCCCTGCGGAACCGTGCGGCGATCTCGGCGCCGAAGACCCACTCGAACGTGCCCTGCAGCTCGACGTCGAGCTCCGGGAGACCGGCCGAGGCGCGGATGCGTTCGACCAGTTGCTCGGGCGTGGGTGTCGTCGGGTCGCCGTCGCCCGGCTCCCAGCCGTACCCCCACCGGTCCCGTCCCGACGCGACGAAGAGCGCCTCCGCCCCCGGCCTGGTCACCCAGTACAGGGCGAACGGCGGATCGGAGACCACCCTCCCGAGATCGGCGCCGAACAGCGCCGTCAGCTGCCGGCCCTCCGAACCGAGGCTCTCCATCTCGATGCCGAGGGCACGGCGGACCGTGCTCCGGGGGCCGTCCGCGCCGACGAGGTACCGGGCGCGGACGTCGTACTCGGCGGCCGACCCCGACCGCGAGCGGAGCGTCGCCCGCACGCCGTCGCCGTCGACCTCGAAGCCGACCAGTTCCGTTCCGAACCGCACGTGCCCGCCGCGGTCCTGCACGTGCTCGAGCAGCACCGGTTCGAGGTGGTCCTGCGGGACGAACGCGAACGGCGCCGGGCTCATCGTGGAGACGTACTGGGCGGCGGGTGCGCCCAGCGACTCCACGGCGACCACGGGAGCGGCCAGGACGGGGGCGATCCCCAGCTCCAGCCGGACGTCCTGCCCGGCCGAGTACACGCGCTGGTCCAGGCCCCAGGACCGGAGGATCTCCATGGTCCGCGGCCGGACGCCGGCCGCCTTCGGGAAGATCGACGTACCGGGGTGCTTCTCCACGACGAGGACCCGGATGCCGGCACGGGCCAGGCCGGCAGCGGTGGTGAGGCCGGCGGGGCCGGCGCCGACGACGACGACGTCGTACTGCTCGAGGTGTGACACCACGACACTGCTCTCCCTGTCCGTGGGGATGTGGTCCTCCCACGGTCGCCGCCGGGACCCGCCGTCGGATCCGTACCGGCTACGGAGTTAAGCGCCGCACCCGGCTACGGAGTCGGCGCCGCGACCCGGCTGCGGAGCTGGCCGCGGTCGGCGGCGCCCAGCTTGGCCAGCAGGCTGGCCACGTGGGTCTCGACCGTGCGCGGCGAGAGGTACAGCCGCCCGGCGATCTCCGCGTTGGTCAACCCCGCTGCCACCAGGCCGAGGACGTCCATCTCGCGGCTGGTTACGCCGGCGGCGCGGAGGGCGCCGGGCACGGACGACGTCCCACGGCCGCGCCGCGTGGGCGCGCCGGCCCGCTTGAGCAGGTCGCGGCAGGTGCGGGCCAGCTGGTGGTCGCCGGCCCGCTCGTGTTCGGCCAGGTCGGCGCGGAGCAGCGGCACCCGATCGCCCCAGCCGTCGGTGACCGCGGCCTCCAGGACCAGCAGTCGGAACAGCCGGTGCAGCCAGGGCACCCGGGCGAGGTGGGGCTCTGCACGGCCGAACAGCGCCACGGCCTCGTCGCACCGGCCCGCGCGTCCGGCGTCGACGGCGTCGGCGTAGAGCAGGGCCCCACGGTTGGCCGGACGCAGGGCGGCGGGGAGCCCGCACAGGACCTCCCGTGCCGCTGCTCCCCGGTCGTCGACCACGGTGCGGAGCAGCGCCCACAGCCCGAACTGGTGCAGCGGCGCGGCCACGCGGTGTGCCACGAGACGGGTCACGCCCGCGTCCAGCGTGGAGCTGGCACCGGGGAGGTCGTGGGCCAGGAGCAGGGGAACGGCACGGACGTACGCCTCGAGCGGTCCCGCGTCCGGCCAGACCGCGGTTCCGGACAGCGCGGCCAGCGCCGCCTCCATGCCGGTCGGGTCCCCCACCCAGGCCCGGGCGAGCGCGACCCCGTACGCGCTGCCGGCCTGCACTTCCGGCATGTGCAGCCGGGTCCCCCGCTCGAGGAGCGCCCGCGCCCGCGCCTCGACGGCCCGGGGGCCGTCCTTCACCACGATCGAGTCGAACAGGACCACGTCGGCGGCGCTGGCCGACCCGAGCAGTCCCGCCGCCGCGGCCAGGTCCCGTGCCCGGGGCAGCGTCTCGGAGGCCTCGTGCTCCAGCAGCTCCACCGTGCCCAGACCGATCAGGGCGGTGACCTGCTCCGGGACGAGCCCGTGCTCGGTGGCCACCTGCGCGGCGCGGGCGAAGGCGGCCCGCGCGGCCGGTGGGCTGCGCAGCCGCTCCACGCGACCGGCGATGTCCAGGGCCTCGCACAGCACGGACGGCGAACCCGAGCGCTCGGCACCGGTCACCGCGGCCGCGGCCAGCGGGCCCGCGCGCTCGACGTCGCCGGCGCCGAACGCGGCGTCGGCCGCCAGCAGCAGCGAGCGCGGGTCGGCGGGGCGCCCGGCCCGCTCGACGTAGGCCTCGGCGTCCCTCCACCGCCGGGCCGCCACCGCCGTGCGGGCCAGCCGCAGGCACAGCTCCGCGTGCAGCTCGCCCGCCGTCGCGGGCAGGGCCGCCACTCCCGCCCCCAGCGCGTCACCGATGCGACCGGTCGCCGTCAGCAGGGTCACCCGTTCGACCGCGACCGCCCCCGGGGCGGCGCCGGTGCTCGCGGCCTGGTCGAGCAGCTCCTCGGCGCGACGGAGCGCCCCCCTCCTCCGGTCCTGCCGTGCCAGCTCCAGGAAGAGGGTCGCGGCTCGCCCCCGCTCGCCGCCCGCGGCGAGGAGCTCGGCGGCGCGGATGACGTCGTCGGGCCGGCCGCGCGCCAGCAGAGCCTCGGCGACTCTCCGTGCCAGGGCGGCTCGTTCGGGCGGGAGCAGGCCCCCGAGGACGGCCTCGCGCATCAGCGCGTGCCGCCACCGCAGCCGGCCGGCGTCCTCGCGCAGCAGGTGAGCGTCCGCAGCGGCCCGGGCCGCGGCGAGCACGACGTCCTCCGCCTGCCCGACCACGGCCGGTAGCAGCTCCCAGTCCGGATCGGTTCCGGCCACGGCGGCCGCGCTCAGGCACCGGAGGGCATCGGGCTGGAGCAGGGAGAGCCGACGGCGCACCAGCGCGGTCATCGTCCGGGGAACGGGGGTCGACGTCGAGGCGGTGGCGGTCCGTACCGCCTCGTCCACGAGCTCCTCGGCCAGCAGCGGCAGCCCGTCGGCCCGCACGACGAGAGCGGCGAGTTCGTCCGTTCGCAACCGGCCGGCCGCCCGCGTACCGGCGAGGGCGGCGAGCTCGCCCGAACTCAGCCGAGACAAGGTCACCGTGTGGACACGAGGACCAGCGGCCAACCGGTCCACCGCCGCAGCCGCCGGCTCGTCGTCGCGCGCCGACGCCGCCACGAGCACGGGCCGGTCGTGCAGGCGGTCGGCGAGGTACTCCAGCAGCACGAACGTGTCGGCGTCGGCCCAGTGGAGGTCCTCCAGGACGAGCAGGCAGGGCCCACCGACGAGCACGTCCAGGATCCGGGTCACGGCCTCGCCCAGGACGAGCACCGGGTCCACGCTGGGTTCCGGCCCGTGTCCTCCGCCGGTCGCCCAGCCGGGCAGCAGCCGACCCAGCGCGGCGCCGTACGGCGCCGGCACGGTTCCCGGATCGAGGTCGTCCGCGCCGCCGCGGAGCAGCGCCTCGATCAGCGGCCGGTAGGCGCCGCCGGACTCCGTGGCCCGGCCGAACAGGACGTGCACCCGGTCGCGGCGAGCCAGCCGGACTGCCTCGGTGAGCAGCCGGGACTTCCCCACCCCGGCCTCGCCGACGACCAGCAGGACTCCGCCGCTCCCCTCCCGGGCGCGAGTGACGGCGGCCCGGACGGCGGCCATGGCGTCGTCCCGCCCGATCAGGGGCGCCGTGTCCACCTCGACGTCCTACCGCCCCCCCGGCCGCCTGTCACCGTCTCCTGGCCCGCCGGTTCTCTCCGACCGGCTCCGGTCGCCGGCGGGCGCAGACGCACGGAGGGCCCGGTCGTGTGACCGGGCCCTCCGTGATCGAACTCCAGGGGTGGAGGTGGCGGGAATCGAACCCGCGTCCTCCGACGCACGTCCAGGGCTTCTCCGAGCGCAGTCTGCCTCGCCTCTGCTCGGCCCCACCGATCATGCAGACAAGTCGGTGTGACGGGCCCAGTCGCTGTTGGGTGTCCCACGCGTACCCGCGACCGGTGCGCGCAGTGAGTCATCTAGCTGATGCCAGGATCCGGGCCGATGACGAACCCGGGCTGACAGAGTCGCCTAGCTGCTGTCAGGCAGCGAGGGCGAGCTCGTGCTGCTTAGGAGCGGCACTTGTTGGTGTGCAACGGATGGTTAACGAGATCATCGTTGCCTTCCTCGGCTCGCTTCCCCTGGCCACACGACCGAAGTCGAGACCATTCACCCCCTGTGTAGTTGTGCAGACAGCCTAACGGCACCGGCAAGCCCGTTGTTCCCCGCCGCGCGCCGTCGTCCCCCACCCCGTTGATCATGGGGTTCTTGCCGGGCGACACGCTCCCTGCGGGGTGCCGCACAGCAACAAGCCCATGATCAACTCCAGGAGGCCGGGTCAGATCCAGCCGCGGCGCTTGAAGACGGCGTACAGCGTCACGCTCACCCCGACCATGAGCACCAGCGCGAACGGGTACCCCAGGTGCCAGTGCAGCTCCGGGATCGAGTCGAAGTTCATCCCGTAGACGGTGCCCACCAGCGTCGGCGCGAAGAGGATGGCCGCCCAGGCGGAGATCTTCTTGACCTCCTCGCCCTGGGCGATCGAGGCCTCGGTGAGCTCCCGGATCTCCTCGTTCTGCCGCTGCGCCACCAGCGTCGCGTTGACGGTGAGGATGTCCCGCAACTGCAGCCGGAAGCCCTCCACCCGCTCGGTCACGATGGTCACGTGGTCGGCGACGTCCCGGAGGTAGCCGCGCAGGTCCTCGTCGACGCCGTACTTGTCGAACCCGGCGGTGATCGCGGCGAGGATGCCGGTCAGCGGCTGGGCGGCCCGCTGGAACTCCAGCACCTCCTGGGAGAGCTCGTAGATGCGCCGGGAGACGCCCGGGTCCCCGCGGAAGACCTCGGTCTCGATCTCGTCGATGTCGTTGGCCAGCCCCGCGACCACCGGCGAGTACCCGTCGACGACCGCGTCGAGGATCGCGTAGAGCACCGCCTCGCTGCCCTTCTCCAGCAGCGCCGGCTCGCTCTCCAGCCGCCGGCGCACCCGCGAGAGGTCCGGCGACTCGCTGTGCCGCACGGTGATCGCGAAGTTGGGGCCGAGGAAGAGGTGCAGCTCGCCGAACTCCACCTCCTCGGTCGCGTCGAGGTACCGGGCGGCCTTGAGGACGACGAACAGCGTGCCGCCGTACCGCTCGAACTTCGGCCGCTGGTGGGCCTTGATCGCGTCCTCGACGGCCAGCTCGGGCAGGTCGTACTGCTCGGCCAGCTCGCCGAGCTCCCCCGGCTCGGGGCGGTAGAGGCCCAGCCACACCAGGCGCTCGGCGTCCTCGGCCAGCCACTCGTGGCTCTCGGCCACCGTCCGGGGCGTGGCCACCCGGCGACCGGAGGAGTAGACGGCGTTGTCGACGATGAGCGCGTGCCGCTCCCGGTCGGCGGCGGGGGCGGGCGCCGGCGGCGGCACGGGCGCGAGCGTGAGCTCGGGCCGCGGACGGCGGGCGAGGGTGGACAGGGCGGTGAGGGACGCACGGCGGCGGTCGACCACGGCGGACTCCCGGGGGACGCTGGGGCGGGGGACACGTCGGAGGTCCACGCCCCGCGCGAGCGCGTCAGGTGGCGGTGCGGACCCCGGTGCCGGTACTGGGCGGTTCGCTGCGCATGCGCTCGGCTCCCTCCCGTCGACGTCCGGGCCCGGTCATCAGCAGGCCGTCGTCCATCGTGACACGTCCTCCCGAACGCCCGCCGTCCGCACGGCGAACATCACCCGGCCGTCACCCGACGGAGCCGAGGACGAGGTCGATCATCACCGGCAGCAGCACCACGATCAGCAGCCCGCCCAGGACGTCGAAGGAGATCCCGGACCGGATCATCTTCGTGATCGGCACGACGCCCGAGCCGTAGACGATCGCGTTCTGCGGCGTCGACACCGGCAGCATGAACCCGAACGAGGCGGCGAACGTCGCCGCCAGCGCGGGCACGAACGGGTTGATCTCCGCGGCCATCGCCACCGGGATGATGATCGGCACCACCACCGCGGCCGACCACGTGGAACGCGAGCGCTATCCGGCGACCTCTCCGTCCGGCGGCGGGACCTGCAGCGCGACGAGGAACCGGGACACCATCGCGTAGCCGGCGACCAGCGCCGTCAGCTCGACCACCTGCCGGTCGTCGAGGTGCGCCCGGACGGCGTCGAACACCGCGTCCGGGACGGCGACGTCCCGGGTGGCGGCGTCGGTGAAGGCGAGGACGGCGGCCTGCAGCGGCGTCCACACCCGCTCGCTGCGGGGATCGGGCCGGCGCAGCACGTGCAGCTGCAGCTCGGCGAGCCCCTCGCGGCGGCCGATCGGTTCGTGGGCGGCCCACTCGAAGGCGTCGTTGAGGACGGCGACCCGCAGGACGACCAGCTCGCGCACGTCCCCGGGCAGCGTGGTGCCGGTGCGCAGCGCGCCGAGCATCGCGTTCCACCCCTCGGCCACCGGTGGGCTGTGCAGCAGCAGCCGGTCCAGGGGCGACAGCCGGCCGCCGCGGCGGATCCGCAGCAGATCGGCGGTCGGCCCCTCGTCGGCGGCCTCGGGCAGCCGCGGCGTGCCGGTCACGCGGCGGCGAAGAGGCCGGGCGGGAAGGCGCCGTCGGCCACCAGCCGGCCGGAGAGCTGGCGGCCCAGCTCGATGACCCGCGCGGTCCGCTCGGCGCCGAGGTGCTGCCACGGCGCGGCCGCCAGCTCGTCGGTCCCGGTCTCGACCGCCGCCCGCAGCTCCCGGCCGGCGTCGGTGAGCCCGTCCTCGCCGAGCAGCCCGCGGTCGGCGAGCCCGGCGCGGGCCGCGGCCCACTCCTCGTCGCTCCAGCCGCGGGTCGCCTTGGCCGCCGGCTCGGTGAACCCGCGCCCGGTCACCGTGTGGCTGACCAGCGCCTCGAGGCCGGAGAGCCCGTGCCGGAGCAGGCAGGCGACGTGCCCGTCGCCGCGGTGCTCGCGCAGCAGCGTGGCGCCGTGCCACAGCGACAGCACCGGGTCCTCGGGCCACGGCAGCTCCGCGTGCCCGGCGTAGATGGGCCGGCCCTCGGGGGTCAGGACGCCGCACGCCTCGCGCAGCAGTCCGGCCAGCTCGGCCACCTCCGGCGCGGTTGCCGCCTCGGCCCCGCCGAGCAGCCGGGTGAGCGAGGTCCGCGCGGCCTCGCGACGGGCCTCGACGACCTGCCCGGGGCTCGCGAGGGTCCAGGCCCGCGGGAGGTGCCGGGCCACGATCGCCGGGGAGAAGTTGTAGAAGGTCGCCGTCACCAGGCCCGGGCCGACCGCCCCCATCGGCGCCGCCCGGCCGGCGAAGTAGCACATCCGCCCGGGTCGCAGGCCCACGGCGGTGAGGTGCTCCTCCTGCTCGGGTGCGAAGTAGGCGTGGCTGTGCAGTGGCTCGACGGCGCGGTGCGCGCGGGCGACGTCCCTCGGATCGGCGCTGACCATGCGCCGCACAGTAGCGAGGCCCCGAGGGGCCGAAGTGGCCACAATGGCCCTCAGGGGGTTGGCAGCGTGCGGAGCCAGCGGCGCTGCCACGGCGTCTCGACCGCGCGGGGGTGGTACGCCGCGCGCACCCACCCGACGGCGTCCTCGGCCGGCAGCCCGTCGAGCACGGCGAGCGCGGCCAGCGCGGTGCCGGTGCGCCCGACCCCGCCCCGGCAGGTCACCTCGACCCGCTCCCCGCCGCGCGCCCGTCGCAGCGCCTCGCCCAGCGCGTCGAGCGTGTCGGCGCGGTCCAGCGGCACCCAGAAGTCCGGCCACCGCACCCGCCGCGCGGGCCAGGCCGGCAGCGGTCCGGTGCCGAGCACGAGGGCGAAGTCGACCGGCGTCGCGGGAGCGCTCAACCGCCGCCCCCGCACGCGGACGCCCGAGGGCAGGGTCACCCCGCCGTCGGTCACGCCACCGGCGGGAGGGTCAGCGCCCAGGAGGTCCAGGAGCGGTCGGTGCGGAAGCCGACCCGCTCGTAGAGCCCGAACGCGCCGGTGGTGTTCTCCGTGTCGACGTCGAGCGAGGCCCGCGTGCAGCCTGCGGCGGCCGCCGCGCGCAGCGCCGCGGCGATCGTCGCGGTCGCGATCCCCCGACCGCGGGCACCGGGCAGGACACCGATCTGGCCCAGCCGGCTCTCCTGCACGCCGGTGGCCCGGGTGTCGGCCTCGTACACGTAGGCCAGCGCGTAGCCGGCGACCGCGCCGTCGACCAGGGCCAGGACGGAGAGGTCCGGCCGGAACGCCTTCTGCCCGGTGAACCAGGCCCGCCAGGCGACCTCGTCGCGCTCGGCCGAGCCGTGGTGCTCGGTGAACGACGCGTTGTGGGCCCGGCGCACCTCGTCGTCGCGGTCCCAGGTGAACGGGACCAGCCGCACGCCCTCGCCGGGCCGCGGTTCGGGCACCTCGGTGAGCGGACGGCGCATGACCGCGTAGTACCGCTCGGGCCGGTAGCCCCGCGCCCGCACGAGTCGCTCGAGCGAGCTCATCGACGGGTGCACGGTGACGTCGAGCTCCGCCGGGGAGGCCGGCTCCAGCCGCGCGTGGTGCTCCGCGCCCCGCTCGGCCTGCCAGTCCAGCAGCCACGCGCCGACCCCCCGCCCCCGCAGGTCCGGGTGCACCCGACCCTCCAGCCAGACCCGGAACGCGTCGCGGGCGCCGCGGCTGGCGATCGTGGTCGCCCAGCCGACCAGCCGGCCGTCCTCGGCGCAGACCGCCCGCCCGTCCCGCGGCAGGTCCACCAGCTCGCCGCTCCACCACTCGACGAGGTCGTCGGCGTCCTCGTGCTCCCCGGTGTCGTCGACCGGCTCCGCGGCGGCGAGCAGTTCGGCCGCCGCCGCGGCGTCGTCGAGGGTCAGGGGGCGGGCGGTCAACCCGTCGGGCAGCAGCGGCACGGGGCGCAGCGTAGGGACGGCGGGGGGTCGCGGGCGACCGGGTTCCGGTGCCGGGGGTTGCGGCCGGGTGCCGCGCGCCGCCAGCATCGCAGGATCCGGCCGAGAGGAGGGCCCCGTGCCCCGGTTCCTCGTCATCGCCACGTACTCCCAGCAGGGCGCGCGTGCGGTGATGGCCGGCGGCGGAACGGCGCGCCGGAGCGTGTTCGAGCACGCCGTCCTCGACCTGCACGGGCGTCTGGAGACCTTCGACTTCGCCCTCGGCGTCGACGACGTCTACTCGATCGTCGAGCTGCCCGATGCCGCCTCGGCCGCCGCGCTCTCGCTCACCATCAGCGGCGGCGGGGTGGCCTCGGTGCGCACCGTCGTCCTGCTGAGCCCGGCGGAACTGGACCGCGCCGCGACGCTGCACCCGCACTACAACGCGGGGCCGCGGTGAGCCCTCAGGGCAGGTAGAGGCAGAACGGGTGGCCGGCCGGGTCGAGGCACACCCGGACGTGGTCCTGCGGCTGGAACTCCGCGAGCCTGGCCCCCGCGGCGACCGCGTCCCCCACCGCGGCGGCCAGGTCGTCGACGGCGATGTCGAGGTGCAGCTGCATCCGCGGGTCGCCGGCGCCGGCCGGCCAGACCGGCGGCACGTGCGCCTCCTCCCGCTGGAAGGACAGCCCCGGGCCGCCGTCCGCCGGGCGGAGGGTGACCCACTCCGGGTCGTCGTCGACGATCGCCCAGCCGAGCAGCCGCTGGTAGAAGCGGGCCAGGCCCTGCGGGTCGGGGGTGTCGAGCACCGTGGCGGTGAGCCGGAAGCCGGGCATCAGCCCTCCACCCCGAACAGGCGGGCCCCGTTGCCCCAGAGGACCGCGCGCAGCCACTCCTCCCCCAGCTCCAGCCGGTGCAGCGCCGCGAGCTGGTGGGCGTAGGGGTACGGGATCGACGGGAAGTCGCTGCCGAGCAGCACCTTGTCCCGCAGCGCGGCCAGGCGCGGCCGGTCGGCGGGGTCGAAGGGCATCAGCCGCTCGGTGAAGTCGGTGGCGAACATCGTGGTGTCCAGGTGCACCCGCTCGTACCGCTCGGCGAGGTCGAGGAACTCCCGGTACTCGGGCATGCCGAGGTGGGCGATCACCAGCTGCAGCCGCGGGTACCGCTCGAGCAGCCCCGTCATGGGCTCCGGCCCGGTGTGCGCGCCGGCCAGCGGACCCGAACCGCAGTGGATGACCACCGGCGTGCCGGTCTCCTCGAGCCGGCCCCAGACCGGGTCCAGCAGCGGGTGCCGCGGGTCGAACCCGCCGACCTGCACGTGCACCTTGAAGACCCGGGCGCCGCGGTCCAGCGCCTCGGCCACGTAGTGCGGAGCCTCGGGCTCGGGGAAGAACGTCGCCGACCGCAGCACCCGCGGGTGCGCCGCCGCGAACTCCGCCGACCAGTCGTTGAGCCAGGCGGCCATGCCGGCCTTGTGCGGGTAGGGCAGCGTCGGGAAGGCCCGGACGCCGAGCCGCTCGAGGAGGGCGAGCCGCTCGTCGTCGGGCAGCGGGTACCGGATCGGCCAGGCCGAGCCGTAGTGCGTCTCGGCCGCCTCGAAGTAGGCCCACACCTTGGCCTGCACCCGCTCCGGCAGGAAGTGCACGTGCACGTCGACCAGCCCGGGCAGCCCCAGCGCGCGCCAGTAGCGCGGGACGTCGGCGTCGTCGGACGGGGGCGGCAGGTCCACTGCCGGCAGTCTCCACCCTCGGGCTCGTCCGCACCCGCGGAGGGCAGGTCAGGCGAGCCGCTGCAGGACGTCGACCATGCGCCTCACCCGCAGGGACAGGTGCCCCTCTCCCGGGACGGAGCACACGTTCGCGCCGGGTGTGGCGGCGGCCAGGAGCCTGCCCTGGGCCGGGGCGACGATGGTGTCCTCCTCGCCGAACCACACGTCGACGGGCACGCGGATCTGCCGGAGATCCACGCCCCACGGCCGGGCCTCGAGCGCGAAGTCGTGGGTCACTCCTCGGGTGCCGTGCCGCAGCGCCTCCCGCAGGACGCCCTGCAGAGCCTGCGACACCCCGGGGTCGGCGAGAACGTCCTGGTCCGGCGCCGAGAGTGGGGGGAAGAGCTTGAGCGCGGCCGTCGGATCCCGTCGCAGGTCGCGGGAGAGCTTGGCCATGAGCGCGCGGAACAGCCACGGCGCCCGGACGGCCAGGCCGTAGAGCAGCCGGTCCTGCCTGCCCCAGGTGCGCCGGACGCCGGGCAGGTCCGGCGATGCCGTGCTGGCCACGAGGGCGAGACGTCGCACCCGAGGGCCCAGCGCCGCGGCGCAGGCGCAAGCGTACCGGCCCCCACCGGAGACGCCGACGACCGAGACCTCCTCGATGGCCAGGACGTCGAGGAACGCCGACACGATCCCGGGATAGTCGCGGACCTGGTACGCCCTGAGCTGGGACTCGCCGATCCCCGGGCGGTCCGGGGCGAGGATGCGCAGTCCTAGCCGATCGGCAACGTCGTCGAGTCCGATCGTCGCCTCGAGCCGGGAGCTCGGCGTGCCGTGGAAGTAGAGGACGGCCGAGCCGCCGGGGGCGCCGACCTCCGCATGGGCCATCTCGGAGCCGTCCGGCAGGGTCGTCCGCACGAGCGCGTCCATGGAACCGCCCCCTCAGGACAGCTGTCGCGTCGGGGCAGCCTAGTGCGCAGAACGGCCTATGACTGGCCCGCCGGCCGGGTGCCGGGGCGACCGGCTCATCGCAGTGTGACGACGACCTTGCCGCGCACGTGCCCCTCGCCGACCAGGGCCTGCGCCTCGGCCACCTGCTCCAGCGGGAACGCCCGGGCGATCGGCACCCGCAGCTGGCCGGCGTCGGCCATGCGGCCCAGCTCCTCCAGGTCGTGGGCGTCGGGCCGGACGAAGACGTATCGGCCGCCCATCCCGTTGACCGCCGGGTCGACGACGCTGACGACGCGGCCGACGTCGCGCACCTGCTTCGGGGTGTCGGCCAGGGTGTCGCCCCCGACGAGGTCGAGGACGGCGTCCACCGGCTCGGACAGCTGCGCGCTGATCGGCCCGGCCGAGTAGTCGAGCACCTCGGCCGCCCCGGCGTCGCGCAGGAAGCCGTGGTTGCGCGGGCTCGCGGTGCCGACCACGTGCGCCCCGAGGGCGACGGCGATCTGCACGGCGTTGAAGCCGACCCCGCCCGCGGCGCGGTGCACCAGCACCCGCTCGCCCTCGTGCACGTCGAGCACCTCGGTGAGCGCCTGGTAGGCGGTCAGCCCGGCCAGCGGCAGCGCCCCGGCCTCGGCGAAGGACAGCGACGCCGGCTTGTGCGCCAGGCAGCGCTGCGGGGCGGGCACGAGCTCGGCCATGGCGCCCCACTGGACGTCGTCCCGCCGGACGTAGCCGAAGACCTCGTCACCGGGGCCGAAGTCCACCACCGCGGGGCCGACGGCCTCCACCACCCCGGACAGCTCCCAGCCCGGCACGATCGGGAAGTGGTGCGGGTAGGCGCCGGCCAGGAGGCCCCGCCGGATCGCCAGGTCGACCGGGTTCACCCCGGCCGCGTGCACCCGCACCAGCACGGTGTCCGGCCCGACCGGCGGCTCGGGCAGGTCGTCCCGCACGGTCAGGACGTCGACGTCACCGAACCGGTCGTAGGCGGCACCCCGCATCAGCGGCGGCCCTTGACGTACCGGCCGAACGCCTTCTGGATCTCGCGGCGGGAGTCCCGCTCGGCCAGGTCCTGCCGCTTGTCGTAGGACTTCTTGCCCTTGGCGAGCGCGAGGGTGGCCTTGACCTTGCCGTCCTTGAAGTACAGGTCGAGCGGGACGAGGGTCAGGCCGCCCTCCTTGGTCTTGCCGATCAGCTTGTCGATCTCGGCGCGGTGCATGAGCACCTTGCGCTTGCGGCGCGGGGCGTGGTTGGTCCACGTGCCCTGGGTGTACTCGGGGATGTGGACGTGCTGCAGCCACACCTCGCCGCCGTCCACCGTGGCGAACCCGTCGACGAGGGAGGCACGGCCGGCACGCAGGCTCTTCACCTCGGTGCCGGTGAGCACGAGGCCCACCTCGTACGTGTCGAGGATCGAGTAGTCGTGCCGCGCCTTCTTGTTCTGGGCGATGAGCTTCCGCCCCTGTTCTCGCGGCATCCCCCCAGGTTACTGGCTCCCCCACTTGCGCCGAGACCTGCGATCTCGTGGCCATCGCGCGCTGATGGCCACGAGATCGCAGGTCTCGGGGAGGGGAGGAGGAGGTGCGGCTACAGGCGCACGTACAGGCGCAGCGTCACGTAGGCGGCGATCGCGGCCAGGCCCACACCGGCGGCGGCGATGATCGGGCTGATGAAGGCGATCGCCCCCCAGTCGACCGGCGGGATGATGCCGGCCTTGATCGGCCCGGCCAGCGTCTTGTCGACGAAGAGCACCTTCGTGAGCACCAGGCCGCCGACGGCGAGCAGCGCACCGATCAGCCCGGCCAGCGCGGCCTCGAGGATGAACGGCAGCTGGGTGTACCAGCGGGAGGCGCCGACCAGCCGCATGATGTTGGTCTCGTTGCGCCGGTTGAACGCCGCCAGCTGGATCGTGTTGGAGATCAGCAGCAACGCGGCCAGGGCCTGCACGACGGCGACCGCGATCGTCGCGTTGCGCGCACCGTTGAGCAGGCTGAACAGCCGGTCGAGGAAGTCGCCCTCGTCGCGGACCTGGTCCACGCCGTTCTGCGCGTTCGGGAACTCCGCGGCGATGACCTCGTAGCGCTCCGGGTTGACCAGCTCCACGCGGAAGCTCTCCGGCAGGGCGTCCGGCGGGGTGTTCTGCACGAGCTCCGGCTGCTGGCTGAACTGCTGCTGGAAGCGCTGGTAGGCCTCGTCCTTGGACTCGTAGATGAAGTTGGCCACCTCGTCGGAGGAGGACAGCCGGCTCTCGATGTCGCTGCGCTGCTCGTCGGTGACGTCGTCGGCCAGGAAGATGGAGACCTGCACCTTGTCGTAGTAGATCTCCTTCATGTCGGAGATCATCCCGGCGATGAGCAGGCCGGTGCCCATGAGGCCGAGCGAGATGGCCGTGGTCAGGATCATCGCGACCGTCATGGTGAGGTTGCGACGCAGCCCGGTGGCCACCTCGGAGAGCACGAAGTTGACGCGCATGGATTCCCTGTCTGGATGTCAGCTGGCGGGGGTCAGCGACCCGCGGACGGCGGCCGGACCCGGTGCGGGCCGGCGGGCGGGCTAGCGGCCGACGCCGTACACACCGCGCGACTGGTCGCGGGTGATGACTCCCCCGTTCAGCTCGATGACGCGACGGCGCATGGAGTCGACGATGTGGTAGTCGTGCGTCGCCATGATCACCGTGGTGCCGGTGCGGTTGATCCGCTCCAGCAGGAGCATGATCCCCTCGCTGGTCTCGGGGTCGAGGTTGCCGGTGGGCTCGTCGGCCAGCAGCACCAGCGGCCGGTTGACGAACGCGCGGGCGATGGCGACGCGCTGCTGCTCGCCACCGGAGAGCTCGCCGGGCAGCCGGTTGGCCTTGCCCTCGAGGCCCACCATCTCCAGCACCTCGGGGACGACGCGCTTGATGGTGCGCTGCGGCTTGTTGATGACCTCCAGCGCGAAGGCCACGTTCTGGGCCACCGTGCGGTTGCGCAGGAGGCGGAAGTCCTGGAAGACGCAGCCCATCGTGCGGCGCAGCTTCGGCACCTGCCACTTGCTCATGCCGTTGAGCGTCTTGCCGTTGACCGTGACGGTGCCCGAGGTGGGGTCGTCCTCCTTCAGCAGCAGCCGCAGGAAGGTCGACTTGCCCGAACCGGACGAGCCGATGAGGAAGACGAACTCCCCCTTGTCGATCTCCGTCGACACGTCATCGAGGGCCGGCCGGCCGCTGGCCGGGTAGAGCTTGGTGACGTGTTGCAATTCGATCACGAGGGGCCACGGTACCTTCCCCGAGGCGCATCATCGGTCGTTCGCCACGAGACGCCCCGGTACCGTTCTCGCGCTGCGTGACGGGTCCCCGGACGTCGCAGGTCCCCGCTCACCCAGCGTGGCGTATTCCCCGACTCGCCGGGAGTCGGGTGTGACGAACGGGACGCCCGGTGCGACGGAGTGCCGCGAACTCCCCGCCCAGGGGCCTCTCTCAGCCGGCGGCGACGGTCTCCTGCTGACGCCGCCACCGGATGCCCGCCTCGATGAAGGCGTCGATGTCGCCGTCCAGGACGGCGGTCGTGTTCCCGGTCTCCTGCTCGGTCCGCAGGTCCTTGACCATCTGGTACGGGTGCAGCACGTAGGAGCGCATCTGGTTGCCCCAGCTGCTGCCGCCCTCGCCCTTCAGCGCGTCCATCTCGGCGCGCTGCTCGGCCTGGCGCACCGCCAGCAGCCGCGCCTGGAGGACGCGGAGCGCCGCCGCGCGGTTCTGGATCTGGCTCTTCTCGTTCTGGCAGGAGACGACGATGCCGGTGGGCAGGTGGGTGATCCGGACGGCGGAGTCGGTGGTGTTGACGCTCTGCCCACCCGGGCCGGACGAGCGGAAGACGTCGATCCGCATCTCGTTCTCCGGGATCTCCACGTGGTCGGTCTGCTCGACGACCGGGAGCACCTCGACCCCGGCGAACGACGTCTGCCGGCGGCCCTGGTTGTCGAACGGCGAGATCCGGACCAGCCGGTGGGTGCCCTGCTCGACCGACAGGGTGCCGTAGGCGTAGGGCTGCTTGACCGCGAAGGTGGCCGACTTGATGCCCGCCTCCTCCGCGTAGCTGACGTCGTACAGCTCGACGGTGTACTTGTGCCGCTCGGCCCAGCGCAGGTACATGCGCATGAGCATCTCGGCGAAGTCCGCGGCGTCGACACCGCCGGCCTCGGAGCGGATGGTCACCAGCGCCTCGCGGGAGTCGTACTCGCCCGACAGCAGCGTGCGGACCTCGAGCTCGTCGATCGCCTTGCGCAGGGTCTCCAGCTCCCGCTCGGTCTCGGCGGTCGTGGCGTCGTCGCCCTCCTCGGCGGCCATCTCGTGCAGCAGCCCGACGTCGTCGAGCCGGCTGCGCAGCTCCTCGACCCGGCGCAGGTCGCCCTGCAGGTAGGAGAGCTTGGAGGTCACCGCCTGCGCGGCCTCGACGTCGTTCCACAGGTCGGGCGCGGCGGCCTGCTGCTCGAGTTCGGCGACCTCCCGGCGCAGCCGGTCGACGTCGAGGACAGCCTCGATCGACGTGAGGGTCGTGTCGAGTTCGTCCAGGACGACGGAGAAGTCAGCGGCCACGTCGACCCAGGGTAGTGCGCTCCGGGCAGGGGTAGGTGTCCCGGCATGGAGGAACCCCGTCGACCCCGGTCGCGGGAGGACTACGAGCGCGGCCTGCCCGACCACCACGACCCGACGGCCGGCATCGGTGGCGCGGCGCCGGCGCAGTCGGCGCTCACCCTGCGGCTGGTCCTGGCCGCCTTCGGGCTCGTCGTCTGCGTCGGCGGCGGGATCCTGTGGCTGGCCGCCGGCCTGCCGGTGTGGGCGGCCGTCGTGCTGTTCGTGCTCGCCGCGGTCGCGCTCGTCGACCTCGGGGTGGTGGCCCGCCGCAAGGCCCGCGGCGAGCCCGGCTGAGTCACGGCGCGGGCGCCGGCCGGTGCTCGGGGTGGTCGGCCAGCCAGCCCGCGACCTCGTCGGCCGGCATCGGCCGGGCGATGTGGAAGCCCTGCGCGAAGGTGCAGCCGAGCTCGGTGGCCAGCGCGAGCTGCTCGGCGGTCTCCACGCCCTCGGCGAGGCTGCGCACCCCGCAGGCCCGGCCGAGCGCGACGACGGCGGCGATCGCCGCGGCCGCCTGGCTGCGGCGCCCCTCCGGGAACGCGACGAGGCTGCGGTCGATCTTCAGGATCCCGGTCGGCAGGGAGACCAGCTGGCCGAGCGAGGAGAAGCCGCTGCCGAAGTCGTCGATGGAGACCTCGACCCCGGAGCGGCGCAGCTGGGCGAACTGGGCGGCGGCGCGCTTGGCGTCCTCGGCGACGGAGGTCTCGGTCAGCTCGATGACCAGCTGCTCGGGCGGCAGTCCCGCCTGGGTCAGCGCGTCGTGCACGTCGCGGACGAGGGTGCCGGTGGAGAAGTGGCTGGCGCTGATGTTCACCGAGGTGATCAGGTGCAGCCCCGCGCGCGCCCAGGCCGCGGTCCGGGCCGTGGCCTCCCGCAGCACCCAGCGGGCGATCGGCGTCATGAGGTCGTGCTGCGCAGCGGTGGGCAGGAACTCGGCCGGGGCCAGCAGCCCGCGCTTGGGGTGCTGCCAGCGGACCAGCGCCTCCACCCCGCTGCACCGCAGCGAGGGCAGCTGCAGGACCGGCTGGTAGTGCAGCACCAGCTGGTCGTCGAGGACGGCCTCGCGCAGCTCCGCTGCGAAGGTGGCCTTGCGCTGGGCCGCGGCGCGGAGGTCGGCGGTGAACAGCCGGACCCGGTTGCGGCCGGCCGCCTTCGCCGCGTACATCGCCAGGTCGGCGTCCCGGACCAGGTCGGTGGAGCGCACCGGCGGCGCCTGCGCGTCCCGGGCGGTGGCGATCCCGATGCTGGCCCCGAGCCGCACCATCCGGCCGCCGAGGTCGAAGGGCCGGTCGATGCTGGCGCGGCAGCGGTCGGCCAGCACCTCCGCGCCGTCGGTGTCGCAGTCCCGGCAGAGGACGACGAACTCGTCGCCGCCCAGCCGGCCGACGGTGTCGCCGCCGCGGGTGGAGCCGGTGAGCCGCCCGGCGATCTGGCGCAGCAGGTCGTCGCCGGCGTCGTGGCCGAGGGAGTCGTTGACGTCCTTGAACCCGTCGACGTCGAGGAAGAGCACCGAGACCGGGCCGCGCTCGGCCCGCTGCAGCTCGGCGTCGATGAGCTCGTGCAGGTGCGCGCGGTTGGGCAGCTCGGTGAGGGTGTCGTGGCGGGCCCGCCAGTCCGAGGCCCGCTCGGCGTGCACCCGCGAGGTGACGTCGGTGTGGGTGACCACCACCTGACCGGCCTGGTCGACGCGGGAGGCCTGCAGGTGGAACCAGCGCGTGCCGCCGGTGTGCTCGAGGGCGTAGTCGGCCTGCACCGAGGAGCACTCGCCGCGGGAGAGCGCCCGCAGCCGCTCGACGAGGGTCATCGTGCTGCCGTCGCTGCTCAGCCGCCGGGCCATCGCGAAGTAGTCGCCGCCGACGCCGACCCGCACGCGGTCGTCGTCGAGCACGGTGGCCGCGGCCTGCCACGCGGTGTTCGCGAGCAGCACCCGGCCCTGGGCGTCGATGAGTAGGGTCGGCGAGGGCAGCGCGTCGAGCACCGCCTCGACGGCGACGGCGGAACCCTCCGCCCCTGCCACGCGGCGGCGGACGTCCAGTGGCAGGTCGACCCGCCCCTGCACTCCGGCCATGCACGCTCCCGCCCTCGTCGGGCCGCCCCCCGTTGGCGGCCCGGTCGTGGACCCCATCGTCCCTGCCCGGTCGCGGCCGGTCCGCGCCGCCCCCCGCCGTCAGCGCTCCGGATCCCTCGTCTCCCCGACGATCCACCTCAGATAGTCGGGGTTGCCGTCCAGCACCGGGAGGGCGATCACGCAGGGCACGTCGTAGGGGTGCAGCTCGGCCGTGCGGGCGACGATCGCCGGCACCAGCGACCGGCGGGTGTGCAGCGCGACCCGCACCTCCGGCTCGTCGTGCACCGCGCCCTCCCACCGGTACACCGACCGGACGGCGGCGAGCTGGTGACCGCAGGCGGCCAGCCGCTCCTCCACGAGGGTGCGGGTGTACCCGCCCAGCCACTCGGCGTCGGCGCCGGTGACCACCACCTCGCAGCACTCCTCCACGCGCCCATCCTCTCCCCGCCGGGCAGGGGTGGACCGGGTGCCGCGCTGGGTAGGGAACCGGCATGGGCGACGACGTGACGATCCGGCTCGACAGCGAGGAGTACGTGCTGCGCCGGGAGGGCGGCGACCTGCGGGTGGGCCGCCGGGTGGACGGCGGGGTCACCTGGCTGGACACGGTGGACACCGGGCTGTTCTCGGCCCCGGCGCGGGAGGCGCTCGAGCGCGGGGACACCGCGGACGCGGAGCTGGTCACGGCCCTGCGCGGGGTGGTGCAGGCGGAGTCGCAGCGCGGCGCCTGACCGGCCGGCTCAGGCCGGCAGCTCCACCGGCTCGCCGATCGTCAGCCAGCGGAAGCGGTCCCGGACCTCCGGCGGCTCGGCGGCCAGCTGCCGCTCGGCCGCCGCCCGGTCCTGCCGGAAGTGCGACCAGCCCTCGTAGTGCACCGGGACGGCGGTGCGCGGGCGGAGCACCCGGCACAGCCGGGCGGCTGCGCGGGCGGTCATCGACCACCGCACCGGCCCGGTGACGGGGAAGCGCACCCCGCCGAGGTGCAGAAGGGCGGTGCCGACGGCGAACCGCTCCCCGACCCGGCGGACGCCGTCGAAGAGCACGGTGTCGCCGGAGATCCACAGCACGCCGTCGGCCTGACCGGCCCAGCGCAGCGCGAAGCCGGTGACCTCCCCGCCGATCGGCCGGCTCAGCGGCGGGCCGTGCCGCGCCGGAGTCGCTGTCACCTCGATCGTCGGGCGGCCGGGCGCGCGCAGCTCCGTCGTCCCCCACGGCCGCAGCCCCACCGCCCCGTCGCCCAGCCGGCGGGCGCCGGAGGCGGTGGTCACCACGGTGCCGGCCGCGGGCAGCAGCGCACGGCCGGCGTCGTCGAGGTTGTCGCCGTGGTGGTCGTGGCTGAGCAGGACGGCGTCCACCGGGGGCAGGTCGGCGACGGTGACCGCCGGGCCGCCCACCTTGCGGCTGGAGCTGCCCCAGCCGAAGGTGTACCGCCGGCCCGGCGGGTCGAACGTCGGGTCGGTGAGCAGCCGCCAGCCACCCACCTCGACGAGCACCGTCGGCCCGCCGACGTGGGTGAGCCGGACGGTGTCCGCCGGCCCGGCGGTCACTGGGCGCCCGCGACCTCGGGCCGGCTCCCCCGGGCGTGGCCGACCGCCCAGTCCAGCACGACGTCGGCGATCTCCTCCCAGCCCTCCTGCGCGGGCAGCAGGTGCGCGTAGCCCGGGTAGTCCCGGTGCTCGACGATGCCGGCCTCGTAGTGCTTCACGTTCGACCGCTGCACGCTCGGCGGCATGATGTGGTCCTCGCCGCCGGAGACGAACAGCAGCGGCGGCCGGGCCTCGTTGGCGTAGTCGACCGCGGCGTCCTGCGGGCCGGGCATGACGTTGGCCAGCACCGTGTTCCAGAGGATCCGGCCGGACGCCGGGATGGCGTACCGCTCGTACAGCGCCCGCGACTCCTCCTCGCTGAAGGTGTTCGTGAACGCGTAGTGCCACTGCGGCCAGGTGAGCGGCACGGCGCGGTGCCGGTTGGCCGGGTTCTTGAACGCGACGAACGTCGCCCGCAGTTGCGACAGCGGCAGCACCTTGACGCCCTCGGTCGGCGCGGAGTTGAGGACGACGCCGACCGCTCCCAGGCCGCGGTCGAGCAGGATCTGCACCAGCGTGCCGCCGGCGGAGTGCCCGATGAGGATCGGCGGCCGGTCCAGCTCCCGGACCACCGACTCCAGGTGCGCGATGATCTGCGGCAGGGTGATGTCGGCGATCGGGGTGGGATCGGCGTTGAGGGCCTCCACCTCGACCTCGAAGCCGGGGTAGGCGGGGGCGAGCACCCGGTAGCCGCGGGCCTCGTAGTGGGCCTTCCAGTTCTCCCAGCTGCGCGGGGTCACCCAGAAGCCGTGGACGAGGACGATCGTGTCGGGCGCCCCGGGGGCGGGGGTCGCGGCGCCGCGCTGGCTCGGGATGTCGGTCATCTCGGTCCCCTCAGCCGCGCGCGAGCGGGTCGGCGGTGGACGTGCGCATCGGAACTCCCGTCGGATGGTGTCGGCTCCGTTCTCCGTGGAGCCTGGCAGCGGGGTGCGGCGGGTGCTGGCCCCTCGCTGCACACCTCTGGTCCCTGTCTGCACGCCGCGTCCGGCCCGCGGCCCTTCTGCGCCGGGGCCCCGGGCTGCCAGACTCGGCCCCGCACGTCTCCGGGCACGACGCACGACGAGGTCCGTCGGCTCCGTCCTCGCGCTCCGAGGGGGTCCGCGATGTTGCTCCTGGACACCGCCGCCCTGCCGCCCGAGCACCGGGTGGACGCCTTCCGGGCCGCGTTCGGCCAGGCGTCGGTGCCGTGCCGGATCGAGCACCTGGGCCCGGCCGGGGCGGTCCGCACCCGCATGCACCTGTGGCACTACGGGCGGGCGAACCTGTTCACCACCGACTCCTCGGGCTTCCGGCTGCTCCGCACCCCGCGGCACGTGCGGATGGAGAGCCCCCCGGTCGTGGCGCTGGCCGTGCAGTCCAGCGGGGTGGGCCGGTTCAGCCAGTTCGGCGCCGACCGGCTGGTGCGGCCCGGCGAGCTGATGGTCAACGACCTGGCCGCGCCGTACGCGTTCGCCTGGTCGGGCAGCGGCGGCTCGCGGGCGTTCCAGGTGTCCCACGACCAGCTGGGGCTACCGGCCGGCGTCGTCCGGGGGGCCGCGCCCCGGCTGGCCGCCAGCCCGCTGCACGACCTGGTCCGCGACCACCTGCTGCGGATGGCCCGCGACGCCGACCGGGTCGCCGGCGACCCCGGCGCCGCCGCCCTGGGCACGGCGACGACCGAGCTGGTGCGGGCGCTGCTGGTGTCGGCGGGGGCGCCGGACCGGTTGGTCGCCACGGTGCGGGCCGAGACGCTGGTGACCCGGGTGCGGGCCTACGTCCGGGCGCACCTGGCCGAGCCGGCGCTCACGCCGGAGCGCGTCGCCGCGGCGCACAACGTCTCGGTCCGGCAGCTGTACAAGGCCCTCGCCCGCGCCGGCGTGAGCCTCGAGCAGGAGCTGATCGGGCAGCGGCTGGAGCTGGCGCGGACCGAGCTGCTCTCACCGGTGGGCCGCCGGCGGCCGATCGCGGCGACGGCGCGGGCCTGCGGGTTCGCCGACCCGAGCCACTTCACCCGGCGGTTCCGCGCGGCCTACGGCGTGACGCCGCGGGAGTGGCAGCAGCAGCCGGGCCGCTGAGCGGCGTCAGGAGCGCGCGCGCCCGGTGGCGGGGGTGCCGGGCCGCTGGCCGAGCAGCAGCAGCTCGGCGTCCGTGGCCTCCAGCGGCCGGGCGAACAGGTAGCCCTGGGCGCGGTCGCAGCGGCCCGCGGCGAGCAGGTCCCGCTGGGCGGCGGTCTCCACGCCCTCGGCGACGACCTCCAGGTCGAGGGCCCGGCCGAGGTCGATGAGCCCGCGCACGATCGCCGGCACCTCGCCGTCGTCGGCGATGGTGGCGACGAAGGACCGGTCGACCTTGAGCACGTCGACGGTGAACTGCCGGAGGTAGCCCAGCGACGAGTAGCCGGTGCCGAAGTCGTCGAGCGCCATCCGGACACCGAGCTCGCGGAGCGCGACGAGGGACTCCGCGGCCCGCTCGGGGTCGTCGACCAGCGCCGTCTCGGTCACCTCGAGCACCAGCGCCTCGGCCGGCAGCCCGCTCGCCGCCAGCGCCGCGCGCACGTGGTCGAGCAGGTCGGCCGACGCCAGCTGCACCGCGGAGACGTTGACCGCCATCGTGGTGTCCGCGGCACCGGCGTGCTCACGGCGCCAGGCGGCCGCCGTCCGGCAGGCCTCGCGCAGCACCCAGGCACCGATGTCCCCGATCAGGCCGAGCTCCTCGGCGACCGGCACGAAGTCGTTGGGCGCGACGGCGCCCAGCGTGGGCGACTCCCACCGCAGCAGGGCCTCGAAGCCCACCACGCGCTCGTCGGCCAGGTCGACGACGGGCTGGTAGACCAGCCGGAACTGGTCGGCGGCCAGGGCGCCGGTCAGCTCCTGCTCCAGCCGGCGGCGCTCGAGGGCGGCGGCGCGCATCGCCGGGTCGAAGACCACCGAGCGGCCGCGGCCGGCGACCTTGGCCGCGTACATCGCGATGTCGGCGTCCCGCACGAGGGACTCGGCGGTCGCCCCGTCGTGGGCGACGGCGATGCCGACGCTGCCGCTGATCGCCACGCGCTGGCCGGCCAGGTGCATCGGCCGGCCGAGGACGTCGAGGACGCGGGCGGCGGTGGCGCCGACCTCGTCGGTCCCGTCGTCGGCCTGCTCGACCAGGACGGCGAACTCGTCGCCGCCGAGCCGCGCGACCGTGTCGCCGGCGCGCACCGCCGACCGCAGCCGGTCGGCGACCGTGATCAGCAGCGCGTCGCCGGCCTGGTGGCCGAGGCTGTCGTTGACCGCCTTGAACCCGTCGAGGTCGATGAAGACGACCGCACCCGACGGGCCGCCGCGGGCCCGGCGCCGCAGCGCCTGGTCGACGCGGTCGGCGAAGAGGGCGCGGTTGGCCAGCCCGGTGAGGGTGTCGTGGGTGGCCTGGTGGGCCAGCGCCTGCTCGGCGCGCTTGCGGTCGGTGATGTCGGTGAGGTGGGCGACGGTGCCGCCGACGTCGGGGTCGGTGCGCAGGTCGACCAGCCGGACGCCGATCCAGCGCAGCTCGTCGTCACGGACGGCGGTCAGCTCGGCCTCCACGACGGTGCCGCCGGCCTGGTGGCAGCGGGCCAGCACGGCCTGCGCCTGCTCCCGGTCGATGCCGCAGAGGTCGACCAGCTCACGGCTGTTCCTCGGCGCCGTGCCCCCGAGCAGCGCGGCCAGCCAGGCGGGGTCGCTGAGCAGCCGGCCGTCCTCGTCGAGGACGGCGATCGCGTCGGAGGAGTGCCGGGCCAGGGCCGCGCTGTGCCGCTGCTGGGTGCCGACGAGGGCGCGGGCGGCGGCTTCGGCACGCAGCACGCGGGCGGTGCGGAGGAAGACGAGCCCGGCGAGCACGAGGGTCCCGCCGAAGACGGTGAGGGGGGCGCCCGCCGCGCCGGTGACCCCCCGCAGCACCTCGAGCCCGGCGGGGACCAGCAGCGCGCCGAGGCTGACGGCCAGCCGGGCCAGGCCCGGCACCGCCTCGCCGGCGTCGCTGCGCGTCGCGGAGCCGCCGGAGCCGGCGGCCACCGCGAGCAGGACGGCCCCGGCCAGCCAGCCGGTGTCGAACCACACGCTGACCGGATCGGGGTCGGCGAGGAGCAGGAAGCCCAGGTCGGAGGCGAGCCAGCAGCCCGCGCCCACGGCGACGGCGAGGGGTGCGCGCTCGCCGCGGGTCCGGGTGGCCACCAGCCGGAACACCAGCCCGATGACGGCGGCGTCGAGGGCCGGGTAGAGCGCCCAGACCGAGCGGGTGAGGACCGGCAGGGTGGTGTCGGTGACCGTGCCGGCCACCGAGAGTTGCCAGACGAGGATGAGCACCGCGACGAAGACGCCGGCGCCGTCGAGCCAGCCGTCCAGCTGCTGGCCGCGGGTGCGGCCGCGGGTGTCGGCCATGCGCCAGAGCCCCAGGCCGAGGGCGACGTAGCCGCCGATGTAGATGGCGTCGGCGATCGAGACGTCGGGGGCCTGACCGGCCCACGTCTGCAGGAACCAGAACACGTCGCCGACGGCGGTCAGGGTGACGCCGAGGGCGACGAGCACGGCCGGGGCGCGGAGGCCCTGCCGGAACGCCCCCCACCAGGCGCCGGCCGCGGCCGCCCACATCACGGCGAGGTAGACCCGGTCCGCGGTCGGCGTGCCGTGCACGGCGGCGTGGACGGCGAGGGCGGCGGCCACCAGCACCAGCCAGCCCGCGGCGACCGGCCTGAGCCGACTCCCCCGCTGGGGCACTCCTGCGTCCACGCGACACCCCCTCTGTCCGGATCTGTCGCGAACGGCATCGACGGCACGGCGGACGCGCTGTACGGCTGCTCACCCCTGCGGGTGAGCCACGGGTTGCGGTTGACTGCGCTCTCCCGTTCCTGTCCGTCCGACCGAGAGGACCGCTCCCGTGGCCGCTCCCCGGCAGACCGTCGAGGCCTTCTCCGGGCACCGCTTCCGCGACGCCTACGACGCACTGGACGCCGACGTCCGGTGGACCTCGGTCGGCGCGGGGGTGCTCACCGGTCGCCAGGCCGTCGTCGACGCGTGCGAGGCCACGCTGGCCGAGCTGGCGACGACGCGGACGGAGTTCCTCCGCTTCGTCGTCGTCGCGGACGGGGACGCCGCCGCGGTCGACGCCGTGGGCCGGTACGTGGACGCCGAGGGCGGGGTGAGCGTGGTGTCCTCCTGCGACGTCTACGAGTTCCGGGACGGCGTCGTCGCGGCCATCACGTCCTACACCGTGGAGCTGGACCCCTCCTCCGTCTGACCGGCCGGCCGCGTCGCCACCACCGCGACGATCGGGGCGCCGGGGGTGATGCGCTCGGGCTCCCCCGGGCGCAGGCCGGCCGCGGTCAGCTGGGTGACCAGCTCGGCGGTGTCCGGCAGCTCCATCGCCCCCTCCTGGGCGCGCAGGAGCAGGTCGAAGTGCCGGCTGATCAGGTGCGGCGTGGCCGCGGTGGTGACCACCACCAGCGCGCCGCCGGGGGCCAGCAGCCGGCCGATGTCGCGGAGGAACGCGACGCGCTCGCCGAGGGGGAGGTAGTAGACGACGTTGGCCAGCAGGGCGAGGTCGACGGGGTCGAGCTGCTGCTCCCGGACGTCGCCGTGCAGGACCGTCGCCCGGCCGGCGAGGCCGCGCCGCTCGAGGGTCTGCCGGGCGATCGCGACGGCCGGCTCGTCGGTGTCGACACCGATGCCCCGGGCGCCCGGAGCGGCGTCGAGCACGGCGGCCAGCTGCAGTCCCGCGCCGCACCCGACGTCGAGGACCCGCTCCGGCCGGAGCTCGGCGACCGTGCGGGTGAGCACCTCCTCGATGAACGGCTCGAGGGCCGCGGAGATGCGCGCGATGACCCCGCCCCGCTCGGTGACGTCGCGACGCGCCGGGCCGCCGGCCAGCTGGGGCCGCAGGTCGCGGTAGAGATCGGTGTGGAAGCCGGCGAACGCCTCGTACGAGGCGCGCACGACGTCGTCGTCGAGGACGACGCGGCCCTGCTTGCCCAGGCGCCAGGTGCCCGCCCGCCCTTCGGCCAGGCCCGCCGCCTCGAGGACGCGGAGGAAGGCGGCCAGCAGGGCGGTGTCGGTGGCGCCGGTCCGGGCGGCGAGGTCCGCGGTCGTCGCCGGCCGCTCGGCGAGGGCGTCGAGGACGCCGGTGTCCAGGGCGGCGCCGACGATCTGCAGCCGGACGGCGGTCTGCCCGTCCCGGGTCGCGCGGAGCCGTGCGGGCAGGTTCCCGGCGCGCACGAGCCGCCACGTGGCGCGGGCGCTGATCATCCTCGGCACGGTCTCCTCCTGGTCTCAGGCCGTGGACACCTCCGGTCGCGCCGGGGGTGGCAGCGGCACCCGCTCCGTCAGGTCCTTGCTGGGCAGTCCCTCGAGCAGTGTCTGCGCCCGCTGGTCGAGCAGCCGGGTGAGCACCTGCTGGGCGAACCCGAACACCAGCGCGTAGGCGAGGATCTGGACCTGGGAGTCGAGCGCGGACAGGCCCGGGACGAAGTCCCCGCGGATGGCCACCAGGCCCAGGAGTGCGGTGAAGGACCCCAGCGGGACCTTCAGCATGGCCAGGGCCACCGGCACGTCGTACGGCGACGTCGTCCCCTTCAGGTTGCGGATCGACATGGCCGCGGCGAGCGCGCCGCCCAGCAGTCCCAGGAGGGCGACGACGAGGACGTCCCCGCCACTGGGGTCGTCGGTCGCCGACCGCGTGGGGCAGTTGACGCCGGCCTGGGTGGTGACCACGGCCCCGGAACTGGTGTCCACCAACTCGCGCGGGAAGCAGAGCGGCAGCACCTCCGGGGCCCTCGAGATGGCCACCATGGCCACGACCATGAGCACCGTGATCGACACCGCCGACATCAGCAGGATGTTGCGGAAGCTGCGCAGTTGGGTGTGCCGGGCGTCGAGGGCCGCGTAGCTGTCCCGCACGACGCTGCGCAGCCGGGGCCGCAGCTTGTCGGCGGACTGGTACTTCCGGAACTCCTCGACCGTGCGCTGCCGCGGGTCCTCCCGGTTCAGGGCGGCGTTGGCCCGGGCGACGGCGGGGCGGATCTCCGCGTGCAGTTCGTCCTCGCCGGCCAGGTCCAGCAGCAGCACCTCAGCGGCGTGCATGTGCCGGTAGGCGGTCTCCACCAGCGTCCCGCGCCACCAGTTCGCCAGCCGTCGCGGCAGCGGGTCGATGCGGAACGCGGCGTTCCAGGCCTTGTCGAGGTGCATGCGCACGCCCGCGAGCAGCTCTCGCTGGGCCGGGGTCAGGTCCCGGGTCCCGTGGACGTTCACCCGGATCCGGAGCGCCTCGACGTCGACTGCCACCTGCGGGACCCACACGCGCCGGACCTTCTTCTGGCGCACCTCGAAGCCTGGCATGGGTCCCCTCCCGCCGGTTCCGGCGTCGCAGGCTAGGGACCGCGCCGTCACCAGCCCGTCACTGTCCCGCAGTGGTCCCCGCCGCTGGTGGCGCGCCGTAAAGTGGAGGGGTGGCCGGACCTCTCGCGACTCCGGAGACCACCGTCGAGGAGCGGAGCGACCTCGACCGCCCGTGGGTGACCATCGTCTGGAACGACCCGGTCAACCTCATGACGTACGTGACCTTCGTGCTGCAGGAGCTGTTCGGCTACGACGAGCCGACGGCGACGACGCTGATGCTGCAGGTGCACCACGAGGGCAAGGCGATCGTCAGCTCCGGTCCGCGGGAGCGCATGGAGCACGACACGAGCCGGCTGCACGCCTACGGGCTGTGGGCCAGCTTCCAGCGCGACTCGTGAGACCGTTCAAGCGCAAGGGCGCGGACGTGGTGGCGCGGCTGGAGTCGGCCGAGGCCCGGATCGTCGCCCTCCTGCTCGACCAGCTCGAGCAGTTGCTGGCCGCCGACGCCGACGACGTCCGGGGCGACCCCGTCGTCACCCGGCTGCTGCCCGACGGCCACCGCGGCGACCCGGAGCTGGCGGCGGACTTCCGGGAGATGACCGAGTCGGCGCTGCGGTCGGGCAAGGCCGACGACCTCGCCATCGTGCGGGCCACCCTGCCGCCCGACGGCGGACAGGTGCGGCTGGACCCCGACCAGGCCGGCGCCTGGCTGCGCACCAGCAACGACCTGCGGCTGGCCCTCGGCACCAGGCTGGACATCACCGAGGACACCGAGCCGCCCGAGGACCTCGCCTCCGAGGAGGGCCAGCAGCTCGCCGTCTACTACTGGCTCACCGGCCTGCAGGGCTCGCTGGTCGACGCCCTCGCCGCCGGCCGCCCCCGCCACTGACGCTCGTCCCGCACGACCGGGTCCGCCCCGCGAGCACCGGCCGCGGTGCGCCGGTGTGCGGCGGCGGCCGTGACGCCGGGGGTTCCCTGCGATGCCGAACGGCCATTGCCGTCCTGCTCACGAGGCGCGACGCTGGGAAGCCGGGGGTCGATCGCGCACCGTGACGTGGGGGTGGGTGTGGCGATGCACGTGGTCTCGGTCGACCAGCCGCCAGCGGTGGTGCACCGATCGCCGTCCGGGCGCAGCCGGGTGCCCGGCCACGGGGTGCGGGTTCCGCGGGCACGTGTGACCGGGAGCGTGCCGACGGTCGGCAGGCGGGACGCGGTGACAGCACTGCACCGCAGCCTCGGCAATGCCGCTGTCGCCCGGGACCGCGCGGTCCGACGACGCGAGGACACGCCTCCCGGGCAGTGCCCGTGCCACGTCGACGCCGGTGCCCGGCCGACAGCGGGACCGCCGGCGCAGGCGACGTCGGGAACGGTCCAGCGCGACGTCGGCGGGGCGCCGACCACGCCGGGAGGAGTCGCCGGGGCGCCGACGCAACTCCCTCTCGACCTGGCGCAGCTCAAGGCGCAGGTCGACTCCCTGATCGCGGAACTGGGACCGGCCGCGCAGACCGTTCACCCGGTGACCGTGAGCGGCGGCGGGGCCCCCGCCTCGGTGCGAGCGCCGCTCCAGCGCACGGGTGCGGTGACGGTGCAGCGAGACGGCTCGGGGACCTCCGCCTTCCACCCGGAGGGTGGCCTCGTCGCCTCCGTCCAGCTCTGCTACGACTTCATGACGGGCAACGTCGACCTCACCGGATGGGCCTGGGCCGGCGCGGGCTACAAGACCCCGTACGGCTGGTACGGCGGCTACACCTTCGCCGAACTGAGGCTCAACGTCGGCAACGTGGGCGCCCTGCTCACCCCGGGTCGGTGCGCGAGCCCGCAGGAGCCCCATGGGCGGGTGTCGGCCGATGTCGGCGGCGGGGTCGCGCTGTTCCCCGTCGTCATCGTCCCCGGCGAGCGGGTCCGTTTCGCCAAGGGCGGGTTGGAGATCGGACTGCTGTTCACACCGCACCCGGCCGAGGGCTACGCAGACCTCGAGATCATCGGGCTCATCGACGTCAAGAAGTACCTGGGACCCTTCGGTGTCGCAGCCGCGGCCGCCGAGGAGGCGGCGAAGAAGCTCGGCGAGAAGTTCGGCCAGCGCGTGGAGTGCGGCGCCGGTTTCGACCTGAGCCTGTCGACGCGCCTCTGCCGGGCCGCCGATCCGCGAGCCGGCATCCTGGGGTACACCGCGAACACCCTGAAGCTGTGCGGTGGCGGTTACATCGGCTGCAACATCAACCTCTCACGCAGCCGCCCGAGCCTTCCCGGCGGCGGCCACTGAGCGAGCTCCCGCGGGAGGAGCACCGGGAGGGCACGACCCGGACGCGTCACGGGGAGCACAGGCGGACCGATGCCGTACCCAACGACTCGCCCTCATCGGCATCAGGGCTGCTGCGCACGACATCGACGACCAGCGGCGACCAGTCGCACTGCTCGGCATCCACCGGATCGGACCTGTACTGCACGACCCCGAGACCGTCGGCCTGGTCGATGCCCAACACCGCACCGGACGCCTGCAGTTCGACGATCTCCCCTGGCCGGAATCCAGAGCCGTGAAAGGTCCAACTCCCTCCGATCGGTACCGCGTCGGGGGAGATCGACCAGTGCGGCCCGGACGGAGGTGGGAGAGGCTGCGGAGCTGGATCATCCGCGCCGGCCTCCGCCGGCATCGGGAAGGCATCCGGGAGTGTCGACGTCGGTGGCGGTTGAGCAGTTGCGCTGGGATCGGCGTCACCTCCGGTCGACCCCAGGACGACGGCCGCTGCGGCGACGCCGGCGACGACGACCCCGCCGTACAGGAGGCCGCGCGACCGCGACGCCTGCGGCGCAGCAGTGTTCAGGCCGCTGCGCATCCAGTCGCCTTGACCCGACCCCTCCCCCTCGTCGAGTCCGCCCGCGCTCGTCACACCCGTCACCCCCCGGCCACGATCATGATGAGCACGAGCAGAGCCACCTGCGCCATCAGCATGATCACGCTGACGCGATACGCATCCATCCGCCGCTTGAGCAGTCCGTCGTTCGACCCCACTGCCGCGATCATGGCCGTCGTAGCGGCCCGCAGAACGCCACCGAGATCGGTTCCGACGCTGCCGAGCAGCTTGTCCGGACTCGGTCCGAACTTCCAGCCCGGCGCCGGCCACAGAACGACCATCACCCCGGCTCCCACGAGGACCACCAGCACCAGCAGAGTCCAGCCGGCCCACAGGGGGAAGACGCGCCCGCGGTCAGGATCGGTGTTGAGCAGGCCGACAGCGGCCGCGAAGGACGTTCCCACGGCAGCCGCTGCGAGGAGAGCAGTGGCTCTGTTCCGGAGATTTGCCAGGGTCGCGTCCTGTTCACGTAGCGCAGCACGCGCCTCGCCATAGGCGAGTTGGGCCACCTCATCGGTCACGACGCATCCCGTTCCCCTCCGCAGTCGACAGGCCTGCTCCGCTGCGCGCCCGTCAGCGGTGCCGGCTGCGATCACGCGTGCCGGCGTCGTCGCCGCGCCGCCCGGCTCCCCGGGTCAGCCCTCGACCCGGCCGCAGGCGATGCGCCCGCCGGCGTCGCCGGTGCCCCGCGTCGTCTGGTCGGCTCCGGCAGGGGCGTAGCGCTCCGGGATGTTCGCGAAGTTGTCCGGGCCCGCGTGCACCATGACGGCGCTGCCATCGTCGTCGGTGAGCTCGGCCAGGGTGAACGCGTCGGTGACGGCCGTGAGGTCACCGGTCCCCGACTGCCCGATGAACAGGCTGGGGAGGTCCCCGGCGTGCTGCCCGTGGTCGGCGTCCGCGGCGCCGAGGTGTCCCCCTGCCGAGAGGAAGTCCCCCGTCATCGTCGGGTCGGTCGGGCTGACGCTGCCGGGTTCGCACACCCCGATGGCGTGCACGTGGAAACCGTGGAAACCCGGCGGGAGTGCGGTCGCCTCGACCGACACCCGCGTGCCCGAGCCGGCCTCCGACAGGGTCACCGTCCCGACCTCCGCGCCCGCGGCGTCCAGCAGGACGGCGGTCAGGTCGCCCGCGCCGGCCGCGGCCGACCCGGACCCGGCCGCGGCGGCGTCCTGGCCGCGGGCGTCGGCCGGCGCCTCCTCGAAGCGCCCACAGCCGGTGACGGCGAGCAGGACCGCGCACGACGACAGGAACGGGATTGCAGACGATCGCCTCACCGGGACCTCCTGAGGATCAGCCCGGCGTCGGCCCGGCTGCGGTCGGAGCTGGATCCGCGGGATCCTGCACCGGACGGCCGGCGTGTCGCCAGGGCGCGGCGCGGGAACCGGAGGAACACCGCGATCCGCAGGCCCGCCCGCCCCCACCGGGTCTCGGTGAGGGTCAGCGGCGGGAGCAGGCCCATCTGGACCAGGACGCCGGCCACGTCGATGTAGAAGTTGTCCTCGGCGAGCCGCCCGTTCCGCATCCGGACGAAGCTGACCGCCTGGATCCGCAGCCGCCGACCGGTCGCCGGGACGCCGAACAGCGTCCCCAGGTGGGTGCCGGTCAGCGTGTACTCCTCCGCGACGCCGTCCCCGTGCGGCAGCCGCGTGGTGAGGTCCAGCCGCAGGTCGGGCACGGCGTCGAAGAGGGCCCGGAGGACCGCCCCCACCTCGGCCTTCCCGCGGTGGGTGCGGCCCATCGCCATGTCGTGCCAGGTGATCTCGTCGTCGTAGTGCGACAGGATCCCGGCGACGTCGTGGCGGTTCCAGTACGGGACCACCGCCGCCATGGTGTCGAGGTTGCGCTGCTCGGTCGTCGACATCGTCAGTGGTTCCACCGCGGGTGCCCTCCGCCGTCGGCGAGCACCATGCCCGCGGTGTTGTAGCCCGACAGCACGACCCAGGGCAGGCCGGCGTTCGGCGTCGTCCACTGCCCGGCCAGGTACAGCCCCGGCAGCGGGGAGCGCTGCTGCGGACGGGAGCGGCTGAGCATCTGCGGCACCAGTCCCCACCCGGCGAACGCGCCCTGGTTGTTGTGGGTGCGCCGCACCATGTCCAGCGGCGTGTAGACCCGCTGCGCCACGATGTGCCGGCGCAGGTCCGGGATGAGCGCCTCGGTCCGGCGGATGAAGACGTCGGCGATGGCGTCCTTGTCGCGGTCCCAGTCGATGCCGACGCTGTCGAGGCGGGTCGGGCACTCCAGCTTGATCGAGTGCATCCCGGGCGGGGCGAGCTCCGGCTGGTGGAGGGTGGCGACGTACAGGTAGTAGGCCGCCTCCTCGACGTTGCCCAGCGGGAAGTTCGCCATCCCCTTGTCGATGTCGCGGTGCGGGTAGATGAAGTTCAGCCGCTTGATCTCGTCGCCGTACCGGGCCAGGTCCAGGTCGATCCCGAGCTGCACCTGGAAGAAGGCCGGCGTGGTGGGGTGGGTCTGCACCGCCGTCCGCAGCTTGCGGGGGACGACGTCGGCGGGCAGCTGCTCGGTGTAGAGCCGGCGGGCGTCGGACGCGCAGACCACCGAACCCGCGGTGAACTCCCGGCCGTCGACGGTCCGCACCCCGTGCACCCGGCCACCGGTGACCAGCATGCGGTCGACCTCCGCGCCGGTGGCCACCGTGCCGCCCGCCTCGATGAACATCTCGCGCAGCACCTCGGCGAGCCGGCCGAAGCCGCCCCGCGGCATCCACATGAGCCGGAGCGCGTGGACGAGGAAGACCGACGCGATGACCGCCGACAGCTCCGAGGGGGCCGTGCCGATCCCGACGCACAGCATGGACAGGTAGGCCTTGAGGTCGGGGTCGCGCAGGTGCTCGTCGAGCAACTGCTGCAACGTCCGGTTCTGGTACTTCAGCAGGGTGTGGCCGGGCATGTTCAGCCGGCCGGCCACGGGCGCGACGGCGTCCCCGAGCCACGGTCGCTGGAACTGTTCGAGCAGCCGGTCGAGCGGGCGTCGCTCCCCGGGTACGTCGGCGATCCGGAAGCTCGGGACGACGAGGTCGAGCTCGGCGACCATGCGCTCCATGTCGAGCAGCACCCGGGTGATCCCGGCCCGCTCGGCCGGGAACCGCTTGGTCAGCAGCTCGGCGGTCATGGTGAGGTCGGCCGGGATCTCCATCCGACCGTCGGGGAAGACGCCCTGGAAGCTCTGCAGGTCCGGGACCATGTCGATCCGCTGGTCGATGCCGAGCCGTTCGAACACCTGGCGGGCCGGCATCCCCAGCCGGAAGGCCAGCACGATGTGCCCGCCGTGGTCCCAGTAGAAGCCCTGCTCACCGTCGCCGTGGGCGTACCCGCCGACGAACGGGTTCTTCTCGAGCAGGAGCGTCCGGGCTCCCTGCTGGGCCAGGGTGAGGGCACAGGTGAGACCACCGGCACCGGCGCCGGTGACGATGGCGTCGTACCGGTCCGCGGGCGAACCGGTCCGGTCGGCGGCGCGGCCACGGGGAGCGGCGTCAGGTCGAGGCACGGGCTTCTCCTTCTCTCTCTCGAGTGGGATCGCGAGGGGGTGGGGCGTGTCGGGGCAGGGGTCCTACAGGTGGGCCGGCGCGAGAGCGGTGCGCAGCCCGTCCAGGAGGCGGGCCCGCGCCGGCTCGACGCTCTCGACCGGCATCCGGAGCCGGGCGCCGATCTCCGCGTCGCTCAGCGGCGGGGAGGCGACGAGCAGCTCGACCAGCCGCTGGTGCGGCTCGGGCAGTTCCTGGACGGCCCGGCGGACCAGGTCCACCCGCTCCTGGCGGAGGACGTGCGCCTCGGGATCGGTGTCCCGCTCGGAGGTGCCGCCGTCGGGCTGCTCCCACGGGCGTTCCCGGCCCGCCCTGCGCACCGTCTCCCGGCAGGTCCGGCGCGCGGTCGCCCGCAACCAGCCGGCCAGCCGCTCGGGTCGCCGCAGAGCGCCGGGGTCCTCCAGCAGGCGCAACCAGGTGGTCTGGACCGCGTCCGCGGCCTGCGCGTCGGTCAGCCGGAACTCACCGACGACCGACCGCAGCAACCCGCCGTACCGCTCGACGACGGCGTCCCAGGCCCGCTGGTCACCCTGCGCGGCTCGCCGGACCAGGTGTCCGGTGGCGTCCCGCGCCGCCTGGTCGGGGCGCCCCGTCGCGGTCCCCCGTGTCGTCCGGTGTCCTCCCGGGTTCGGCGGCCCGGACGCCGGCCGCGGCTGCCGGGGGCGCGACGCCGGCTCCGGGGTCCGGCCGGTGCCCTCCGGCACCCTCGACACGGACGTCACCTGTCCCCCGGGGCGGGTGGACTCCGGCTGGCTGCTGACCATCTCGTGCCTCGTCTCGTGGGGGCCGCTGGTGCGGCGGTGGCCGTTCGGATGGGGAAGAGCCTGGTGCGGGCGGGCGCCCGGGACGATCGAGCAGGCCCTACGAGGAGCCCTCGCCAACCCCCCGCCGGGAGGTGGGGTGCGCCCCCGCCCCCGGCACGTGGGGCGCTCCCGTCCGGGAGCGGAGCCGGGAGCGCGCGTCAGGGAGCCGCCGGCGCCCAGCGGTGCTGGCCGTCCCGCACCCCGACGGGGACGCCGCCCGGGCGGCGGTGCGGCTGCCGGCCCCGCCCGGCGGCCCGCCGGGCCGGCACCCGGCGGCGGCCGGGCATCCACCAGTTCCAGGCGCCCATGAGCCGCATCGAGGCGGGCACGACCACGAGGCGGATGACCGTGGCGTCGAGGGCGATGGCGACCGCCATGCCGAACCCGAGCTGCTTCATGGGCAGGATCCCCGCGAAGGAGAAGGCCCCGAAGACCACGACCATGAGCAGGGCCGCCCCGGAGATCAGCGGTGCGGTGCTGGCCAGGCCGCGCGCGACGCTGCCGGTGTCGTCGCCGGTCTGCTGGTGGTACTCGCGGACCCGGTTGAGGAGGAACACCTCGTAGTCGGTGCTGAGGCTGAACAGGAGGGTCAGCAGCAGCACCGGGATGAAGTTCTGGATGTACCCCGTGCGCTCGAAGCCGAGCAGGTCGGCGCCGTAGCCGTGCTGGAAGACCAGGACCAGCACCCCGTACGTGGCCGCCACCGACAGCAGGTTGATGAGGATCGCCTTGAGCGGCAGGAACACCGACCGGAAGCTCACCAGCAGGAACAGGTAGATGACGCCCAGCATCGCCAGGACGACCTTCGGCATCGTCCGGGTGATGGCGTCGTTGCTGTCCACGCCCTGCGCCGTCTCGCCGCCGACGGCGACCGAGAGACCGGCAGCGTCGAGGTCCGCCGCCTCGGCCCGGACGGCCGCCAGGAGGTCCTGCGTGCTCGTCGCGGACGCCGGGGCATCGGCGACGACGCTGAGCAGCAGCCGCCGGCCGTCGTCGGAGAGGTGGTGGTCGACCGTCTGGCGGACGTCGGGGGGCAGGGCCTCCCGCGCGGGCCCCACCGCGGCCGCCAGCGGGTCGGCGGCGTTCACCGCGGCCAGCGCGTCCAGGGCGGAATCCACCCGGACCACCGACGGCAGGGCCTTCAGCCGGTCCCGCAGCCCGAGGACGGCGGCGCCGTCGTCGGAGCCCAGGGGTTCAGGCGAGCTCACCAGCACCTGCAGCGGCGCGGTGGAGCCGGGCCCGAACTGCTCCTCCACGAGGGCGAAGCCGGCGCGCACCGGCTCGTCGGCGGGGATGATCCGCGAGTCGGGGGTGAAGGTCTGCAGGCCCAGCGACGGCGCCGCCAGCAGCAGCAGGCCGCCGACGCTCACGGCGAGGAACAGCACGGGGCGGCGCATGACGCGGCCGGCGAAGGCGGCCCAGCGTGCGGCGGCCGGCCGGCGGTGCGTCCCCCGGCGGACGAAGACGACGCCGCGCTCGATGCGCCGGCCCAGCAGCTGCAGGACCACCGGCAGCAGGACCACGCTGGTGAGCACGGAGAAGGCGACGACGACGACCGCGCCCAGGGCGATCGAGCCGATCACGCCGAGCGGGACCAGGAACAGCGTGCACATCGCGGCGATCACGGTGACGCCGGAGAAGAGCACGGTCTCCCCGGAGGTCCGCAGCGTGGCAGCGACGGCGCTCTCGACGTCCCTGCCCGCTGCGAGCTCCTCCTTGAACCGGGCGATGACGAACAGCGAGTAGTCGACCCCGACGCCCAGGCCGAGCATGGTCGCGGTGTTCTGCACGAACAGCGACAGCTCGTACTGGCCGGCGAGCACGGTCAGCACGGCGAGGGTGAGCACGATGGAGGTCACCCCGACGACCAGCGCGACCAGCGCCGCGACGACGCCGCCGAAGAGCACCAGCAGCACGAGCAGGATGAGGGGCAGGGTGATCAGCTCGGCCCGGGCGAGCCCCTTCTCGCTGAGCTCGTTCACCTCGCCCCAGAAGGACGCCGCACCGACGAGGGACACCTGCAGCCCCCGGTCGGCGAACTGCTCGCGCAGCCCGGCCTGGACCTCGGGCAGCTCCTGCCGGGCGTATCCCTCCCGGATGCCGAGCCCGACGACGTCGATCGCGGTGCGCAGGTCCGAGCCGAGGAAGGGCGCGCGGGCCTCCGGCCCCAACGTCGACCAGCCGTAGCTGCTCTGCACGTCGAGCGTCTCGTCCGCGGCCACGGCGGCCATCACCTCGCGGACCCGCCCCTCGAACGGCTCCTCCTCCGCCGTGTGCGACGTGTCCCGGACAACGACGGTCAGGGTGCTCGCCGCGCGGCCGACGAAGCCCGTGTGCAGGGCCTCCTCCACGGCCGCGGACTGCGAGCCCTCGACCTCCCACCCACCGCCGCTGAGCCGGCCCGGCAGCCCCATGGCGACGACGCCCGCGCAGGCCACGGCGACGATCCAGACGACGGCGATCGGCCAGCGCCACCGCCGGGTGGCGGCGGCGAAGCGCTCGATCACCTCCTCCGCTCCGACCCGTGCTCCAGGACGGCGAGGTCCCGCAGGGCGAGGGCGAGCACCCACGGCTTGCGCAGCCGGGTGACCAGGTGGGTCACGGGCGGCCGCACGGCACGGTGGGCGTCGACGACCGTGTGGCGGCGGACCGGCCGGCCGTCGAGCACGTCGATCACCATCCGGGCGGTGAGGGCGCCGAACAGCATCGAGGTGTAGACCAGCTGGGACACGCTCTCCTCGCCGGTCGCCACCGAGCGGCGGGCGCTCTCCAGCATCTCGACCGGCACGACGCGCAGGGGGACGACCCGTCGCAGGAGGCTCCACGTCCGCCCCTCCTCGACCTGGGCGCGGGTGATGGCGCCGTCGAAGGCGACCCCGGGCCGCCGGTAGTCGTAGAAGCGCACGTACTGGGTCCCGGCCATGTCGTAGCCGGAGATGACCGGCCGGCCCTGGCGGGCGGCCGCCTCGTGCAGCGCGAACTTGGCCCGCCACCCGGCCGGCTCGGTCACGTCGACACCGTCGATCACCAGGTCGCAGGAGCCGACCATCGCTGAGACGGTGCCGGGCTGGATGCCGTCGGTGTCGACCCAGGTGCGGGCCCGCGGGTTGATCTCCGCCACCCGGCGGGCGCAGACCTCCGCCTTGTTCCGGCCGATGTCCTCCTGCCCCGCGCTCTGCCGGTTGAGGTTGTTCAGCTCGTAGGTGCCGTTGTCGGCGAGGACGAAGTCCTCGACGCCCAGCCGGGTCAGCGGCTCGACGACGGCGCCGCCGGTCGACCCGCAGCCGGCGACCAGCACCGTCGCGGCCCGCAGCCGCTGCTGCGACTCCGGGGGGACGAAGCCCCGGTTGCGGCTGGTGAACTCGTCGTAGACGTCGATCGGGAGCGGAGTCATCGCAGGTGCCCTTCCGGGTGCTGGTGAGGAGGTCATCGGACGGCGGTGAAGGGGAGGGTCGTGGTCACCCTGCGGACGGTGGTGTCCGCGCGGGCCCGGGCCGGCCGGTCGCCGGTCTCGCCCGGAACGGGGTACGGGGGCGCGTCGAGCAGCCGTTCGTGCTCGTCGAGCCAGGCCCGCAGGTCCTCGCGGCACCGGCGCTCGGACTCGTCGACGCGGTCCAGCTCGGCGCGCAGCCGGCGGCCGCGGGCGACCAGGTCGTCGACGTCCGACCGGGGCGCCCGGTGTGCGGCGGCGACGATCTGCGCCGCCTCGTCGCGGGCGTCGGCGAGGATCGTGTCCGCCTCGGCCCGTGACCGGGCCACGATCGCGGCGGCGTCGGTGGTGGCGTCGGCCAGGACCTGCTCGGCCATCCGCTCGGCGTGCAGGAGGGTGCGCAGCGCGGCGGACGGGGTGCCGTGCTCCTCGGCGGGGGCCGGGGCACGGAGTCCGGCGGCGTCCGCGCCCGGGCCGGCCGGCGCCTCGCCGGACGGGACCCGGACGCCGGACGGCCGGCTCAGTTCCTCCTCGATCCAGTCGAGGAAGGCGTCGACCTCTCCGATGTCGTAGCCGCGGAAGGTGACCCGGAACTCCTGGGCCCTGATGTCGGCGGGGTCGATCGGCACGGTGGTCGCTCCTCTCGGGGTTGTCGGTGCGGGCGCCGGGCCGGGGCGGCGCCCAGGGGGTCAGGCGACCACGCGCTCCGTCGTCCCCTGCAGGGCGCCGGAGAGTGCGCCGGCGGCCTCGAAGAGGTCCTCGGCGGCGAGCGCGGTCTCGAGCAGCTCGATGCGCTCGAGCAGCTCCCTGCGGTCGGGGACGCCCGCGACGAAGGGCTTGACCTCGCCGCGGTTGGTGTAGGCCAGGTGCAGCAGGTCGCCGTCCGGCAGCCAGGGCTGCGTGTCCTCGATCAGCTGCACGTCCAGGCCGGCGAGCAGCAGGTGCCGCAGCGCGACGTCCTCCTCGACGTCGCCGACCAGGACGCGGACGACCGGCTCGACGGCGACGAGCGTCCGCCCCGCGCCGAGCAGCAGCTCGAGCGTCACGCGCAGCCGCTGAGCGCGGTCGGTGAGGGTCCGGGCGTGCACGAACCGCTTGAGCTCCCGCACCTGGTCGGTGCGCACCCCCGGCGGGGCGGGGACGCGGGTGAAGACGTTGATCCCGTGCGCCTCCTCGACCGGGAAGCGCGCCCGGTCGGGCGCGAGCAGGTCGCGCGGGTCGCCGTCCGCGGACGTCGTGATGCTGAGGTAGCCGAGGATCCGGCCGGTCCGGCCACTGAGCGTCAGCACGTGCACGTCGTCGGGGTGCAGGGACTGCGGTGGTTCGCAGAACCCGGCACTGCGGTGCAGCGTCTCCTCGCACGCCCAGCCGAGCTGGAGGTACTGGGCCAGCCGGAAACCCTGCAGGCCGAGGACGTAGCGGTGCGGGAGCTGCTCGGTTGTCGCGGCGACGGTCACCAGGCCGTCGCCGCGCACGGCGAGGTGCGGGAGCTCGCCCTGCGGGAGGTGCTCGAGCAATCGGCGGTAGCTCATCCGCTCGTGCATGGCCACGATGTCGGCGGCGTACCGGCGGGTGGTGCTGCTGGTCGGGTCGGTGCACATGTCAGCTGTCCTTCCGCGGTCGGCTCGGCACGGTCAGAACTCGTCCTCGGCGTACAGGGACTCGGTGATCGCGAGGGCCAGCACCTCGGGCGTGCCCTCGTAGATGCGGGCGCCGAGCGCCTCCCGGAGGTACTTCTCCATGCCGAAGTCCCGGACGTAGCCGCGGGCGCCCATGAGGGACATGGCCTCCTCGGCCACCTCGACGGCGATCCGGTCGGCGAACAGCTTCGCCACGGCCGGCTCGTAGGTGGGGGCCGGGATCTCGGTGTCGGCCAGGTGGGCCGCCCGCAGGTAGAGCAGCCGGGCGGCGTCGACCTTCATCGACATCTCGGCGAGCTTGCGGGCCGTGAACTGGTGCCGGTACAGGGGGACGCCGCCCTGGATCCGCTCGCCGCACCACTGCCGGGCGAGGTCCAGTGCCCCGCGGGCGACGCCGGTGGAGATGGCGGCCACCGCGGCGCGGGCCATGTTCATCTGCTGGACGTTGATGAACACGCCGCCGCCCTCGCCGCCGATCATGTTCTCGGCGGGCACCCGGACGTCGGTGAAGGACATCTCGGTGCCCAGGCAGGCGCGGTAGCCCATCTTGTCCGCGACCTCCCCGAGGGCGATCCCCGGCTGGTCGAGCGGAACGACGAAGCAGGTGAGGGCGCTGGCCCCGGGGAAGCCCTCGATGTTGGCGAAGACCGTGGCGTAGGTGGCGACCTTGCCGTTGGTGATGAACTTCTTGGCGCCGTTGAGGACGTAGTGGTCGCCGTCGCGGCGGGCCTGCATGACGTCGACGGCGAACTGGGCGTTCTCGGGGATGAGCAGGTCGCAACCGGCCATCTCCTCGGTGATCGCGTTGCAGGCCAGGACCGGCTCGTCCCCGGAGAACAGCGGCAGGAACCGGGCCTGGAGCGCGGGGTCGCCGGACAGCAGCAGCGGTGCCTGCCCGAGCATCGTCGCGCCGAAGATCAGCGCGAACCCGGCGTCGACGGCGGCCAGCTCCTCGAGCGCGACGGCGACGCCGAGCTCCCCGTAGCCGAGGCCGCCGTGCTGCCGGGAGATGACCAGCCGGGTGAGGCCGAGCTGGTGCCCCTCGGTCACCAGCTGCCAGTCGAAGTCGGCGGCGTCGGACTGGTCGAGGCGCCGCACCTCGGGGCGGAGCCGCTCCTGGGCGAACTCCCGCACGCGGTCGCGCAACGCCTCCACGGCGGGGGGCAGGGACGTGAAGGTCGGGCCGGTGGTCTCGGGGAGGGACAGGTCGAGCATGGCGGGAGTGCTCCTTCGGGCAGGGCGAACGGGAGGGAGTCGTCGGGCGGCGCGCGGGAGCCGGTCCGGGGAGCCGCTCAGGCGGCGGAGGAGACGCCGGCGGCCGCGGCGAGGGCCGGGTAGCGGTCGAACGCCGGACGCAGCAGCGGCACGAACTCGATGACCTTGGACACGCTGCCCTTGATCCGGATCTTCCCGGTGGCGACCGCGATGGGCATGAGCAGGCGGCCGGCCCAGAGCGCGTCGGCGGTGTCGCAGGACATCTTGATCATCAACGACGTCGGCGCGGGCGGTGCGTCGACCCGCACGCCGTCGGCGTCGACCAGTAGCTCGAACTCCGGCTTGGTGTGGACGAACCGCACCGACAGGGCCTGGTCGCGCACCAGCCGGGCGAAGTCGTCGTCCTCCAGCATGATCTCGAACAACTGCGAGAAGACGGTGACGGCCTGGGCCTTGGACGTGTATGCGGGCATGGCGGGACCTCGTGTTCCAGGGGGTGGGGTGGGGTCCGGGCGGAGGAGCCCGGCGTTCGGGGCCGGCGGTTCTGCCCGCCGGGGTCGGGGCACGGGTGGCCGGCGCGGGCGGACCGCGGGATGGCGCGCGGCCGGGCCGGGCCGCGGGTGCCGGCCTCACGCGGCGACCTCGGGACGGGTCCGCTCGGGGTGGCCGTCGTGGCGCAGCAGGTGGACGACCGAGGTGAGGAACAGCGGCGACCGGATGATCCCGAGGTGGCCGACGCCCGGGACCAGGACGTTGGTCGCGCGCAGGGCGCGCTCGTCGAGCCGCGAGGAGCGCGGCCGCACGACCAGGTCGCGGTCGGAGTAGTAGGAGACCCACCGGACGCTGCTGGCCCGCGCGCCCCGGCGCAGGTCCTCGAGGATCCCGGACCCGGGCGTCAGCGCGGCGGCCACGGTGCCCCGGCCGAGCCGGGCGGCGAGCGTCCCGCGGTGCGGCGCGGCGACGGTGACGGCGGTCCGGACGTGCGGCTCCAGGCCCAGTTCCTGGACGGCGTAGCGGACGACGACCCCGCCCAGGCTGTACCCGATGAGGTGCACCTGGTCGGTGCCGGCGCGCTCCATGGCGCCGTGGCAGTCGCCGACGAGGGCCCGCGCGACGTCGGTCACGCACCGGGCGAAGGGGCTGTAGGTCGTGGCGTGCGAGACCGGGAAGCCGGCGGCGCTCAACCAGCGCTCGAGCAGGGACCACGTCGAGGCGTTGCCGCCGAAGCCGTGCACGAGCACGACGGGCGTCCGGGAACCGGCGGCGGGAGCGTTCGGGGCGGGGGTCGGCTGCCGGGCTGCGGCGCCGTTCCGGGTGGGGCGGGAGTTGACCAGGGTCAGCAGGCCGGTGACCGCCGTCTCGTGGACCGTCTGTGCGACGTCCAGGGCTCGCGTCGGCAGCGGGAGAACGATGCGCACGGGGTCCTCCTCGGTGGTCGACGGGCTGGTGGCGGGAATCGGGGTGGGGCCGGGGCTGACCGGCGGCCTGCGCTGCGCGGCGGTGGCCGGCGCGCGGGAGCCGTCCTCGCCGCTCAGGCGACGGCGGTCAGGGCGGGAACGGAACCGCGGGCGACGGCCGGGACGACGGTCAGGCGGGGGGCCACGGTCACGCGGGGGGCGAGGTCGCGGGCGGCGGTGTTCCGGGCGGCGGCGTCGCGGGCGGCGATCTGGCGGGCGAGGTGCCAGGCCTTGCAGTCGTCGCAGTAGGCCAGCCACTTGCGCTCGGAGTGACGCAGGCACGGAATGGGAGCGGACATTTCTCTCTCCTCTTCAAGAGGTCCGGGAAATCAATTCCCGTGTTTTCTTCCTGAGAGAAGAATGGCGTCCGGGCGGTCTCGGGAACATCGAGCGGACCCCCCGGAATGCCGTCCGGAGCCCCCGTTTCCGAGGTGGGGTCCACACCCCCGCCGACGCCGGGAGCGCCCCACGTCCCCGGCTGTCGACGGCACGGGCCCGGCCCGTCGGACGCGGGAGTCCGACGGGCCGGGCGAGGTGTGCAGCGGGAGCCGCCGTGCGGGCGGACGGCTCAGGGTCGGCCTCAGCCGCCCCGGGGTGGCCTCGGGCGGAGGGGGGCGGCCTCAGGCGACCGGGGTGAGCCGGCGCCCCGGCGGCGTCTCGGCCGGCGGGTGCAGGAGACGGCGGGCCCGGTCGCGCAGCTCGGCCACCGAGCCCAGGTCCGCGTCGACGTCGGCGAGTTCCTCCGCGCTGTGCGAGGCCGCCTTGGCGGCCGAGCCGGCCGCGTCCAGTCGGTCGGTCAGCTCGCGGCTCCGCTGGTTGACGGCGACCGACGTGCTGGTGCGCAGGTCGTTCTGCAGGACCCGGATGCCGTCGCGGACCTGCTTGCCGAGGGCCAGCTGGTAGTCGTCGACGAACGCGCGCACCATGGCCCGGGCGTCGCTGCGGCGCCGCTCCAGCTGGCGCCGGCGGTCCCCGGTGAGCGCGGCACCCCCGGTGGCCAGGGCACCGAGGACGGCGCACAGGGCGATGACCCACATCGGCAGGTGCAGCCCCAGGAACCGGGAGAGCACGAAGGCCATCATGATCCCGGCGTATCCGGGCATCACGACCATGAGCAGCCGGGTGGACAGCGGCTGGGCACCCCCGACGGGTGGCGTGTGCGGGTCCAGGCCGGCGACGAGTTCCGCGGCCGGGAGCACCGGGAGGGCCGGCGTCGGGTGCGGGGCCAGCCCGAGCTCCCCGGCGACCCGGGCCGCGATCGTGCGGGCACCCGCGTGCAGCCGGTGGTGGATGCGCTCGGCCTCGAAGGTCAGGCGCTCGCGCAGCCAGCCCTCGAGCTGCTCGCGGTGCCGGCCGGGGTCCCCCGCCTCGATGCTCGAGTCGGCGTCCGCCTGCACGGCGCGGGTCGCGCTGCGGGCCTCGAACTCCAGGTCGGAGCTCAGCGCGGCGAAGCCCTCCCCCAGGACCGCGGGCCACACCTGGGCCGGCGTCTCGAAGGCCTCCCAGCGCGCGCGGGCATCGCCGTACTCCGCGCGCGCCCGGGCGGGCAGTGCCGGGTCCAGCAGCTCCGCGCGCCGCGCGCGGAGGTCGTGCTCGAGCGCGTCGCACGCGTGCAGGGCGACGGCTGCGGCGTCCCGGACGGCGCCGAAGGAGAACCGCCCCGGCCCCGCCGTCCCCAGGGACCGTCGCGCGACGGTCAGCCGCTGGACCAGGTCCCGGCGGCCGTGCACGGTGGCGCCCTTGGTGCACAGGTCCAGGAGCTCCCGGACGTCGACCTCGGGCATCCCGTTCTCCGTGCGGTCCGGCCGCGTGGGGGTCATCTCGCGCCTCGTCCTCGTCGTCTCCGGTGAGCACCGTTGCGGCGTCATCACGAAGCGTCGTCCGGAGCGCCCGTCCGTGGCGACCGGGGAGCCCCTACGACCGGTCGGGACCGTCCCCCGCGCCCGGGTGGGGACAACCCCCGGTCCCCTGGTCTCCCGAGGCCGCCGACGCGGACAGCAGCCGCTCGCAGGTGCGCACCAGGAACTCGGCCAGGCGGCGGGACGCCGCCGTCGACGTCGGGTGGGCGGCGGCGCGCTGCCAGCGGGCCAGGTCCGCCGCCGCGGCGTCGGCGAGCTCGGCCGGGAGCGCGTCCGGGCCGCGGCCCAGGCGGGCCCACGCGGGCACGCCGTCCACCCCGAGCAGTCGTTCCGCGGCGCGGCGCTGGTCGTCGGGGACGCGGATCTCCCCCGAGCACAGGGCGTCCAGGAGGTCGAGCTCGACCAGCTCGTGCGCGCCGGAGCGGATCGCCTCCAGCTGGTAGACCAGCGGCCCGGACGGCGCACCGTGCAGGACGGTCTCCAGAGCCGACAGCACGGTCCGCGCCTTCAGCACCGCGGCGCGGGCGACGAGCCGGCTGTCGACCACCTCCCGCACCCGCGACAGCGCGTCGTCGTCCAGGAGGACCCCGGCCGGCCCGCCGGGCCCGACCGTAACCACCGTCTGGCAGGAGCGGGCCGCGGCCGGAGGAGGTCCGTCCCCGAGGTGCACGCCGATGGTCTGTGCGGGGCGGGCGGTCGCGGGCAGCCAGGCCGGGCGGTCGTCGTCCTCCGGCCCGGCGTGGCCGAGGACGAGGACGTGGGCGTCGGCCGCGGTGTCGGGCGGACCGCCGGGAACCCCCGCGGGCGAGTACCGGACACCGGGTGGCGCGGTGGCGGCGAGCGCCTCGGCCAGCGCCGCCGCCGGCGCACCGGGCGAGCCGGTCACGACGATCCGGAGCGGTTCGCCCAGCGCTCGTTCGAGGAACTCCAGCTGCCTGGCCACGCCGGTGCCGGAGTGGATCTCCCGGGCGGTCCGCACGGCGGTCCGCACGTCGCCGAGCAGCCCGGGGACCGCCGGTTCCTCCCTCGGCGGGGGGCCCGCAGGGGGTTCGGGCAGCGACACGGAGCCCTCGACGGTGGTGCCGGCGCCGGGCGCGGACCGGACGTCGACCTGCCCGCCGACGGCGGCGACGCGGGCCGCCAGGTTCCGCATGCCGCGCCCCTGGGACGGCGCGCCGGCGGAGGGGTCCCAGCCCGGGCCGTCGTCCCGCACCGCGAAGTGCAGCCGGTCCCCCTCGACCCACAGCCGCACCGACACGGCGGCACCCGGGGCGTGCTTGCGGGCGTTGTTCACCGCCTCCAGGCAGCAGAAGTAGACGGCGGCGTCGACCTCCGGGGGGAACCGCAGGCCCCGCGGGGCGTCGAGGGCGACGGGTGGGTCGTCGTGGCCGAGGTCCTCCTCGAGGGCGGCGACCAGACCGGCCTCGGCGAGGACCGGTGACGTGACGCCGGTGCTGGTCCGGGTCAGCAGCTCCTCGACCGTCGCGATCCGTGCGGTGATCTGGTCCAGACCGGTGCGCGCCTGCTCGAGCCGGCCGGTGGCGAGCTCGTGCTCCACCAACCCCAGCCCGAGGCTCAGGGACACCAGGTGGTGCTGGGCGCCGTCGTGCAGGTCGCGCTCGATCCGGCGGCGCTCACCGTCGGACTCGGCGACGGCGCGGCGGCGGGCGGCCGCGATGTCGGTGGCGTGCGCCAGGGCCGCCCGCAGCTGCCGTTCCAGCTCGATGCCGGCCCGCGTGGCCTGCAGCGCCACCCCGAGGCTGCTCGCGACCGCCTCGAGCAGCTGCCGGCGCTCGGCGTTGGTCCCGGCGACGGTCACGCGGTCGACGGCGAGGGTGCCGACGTCCTCCGTGCCGTGCCGGACGAGGACCTCCCACCGCGTCTCGCCGGGTTCGACACCGGGGCGGGTCCAGGTGTGCACCCGGTCGCGAAGCCCGGGCCGCCGGACCGTCAGCGAGCACACATCCGCGCCCAGCCCCAGCCCCACCGCCTCGACGACGCGGGCCAGGTCGGGGACGTCGCGGGTCGGCCGGGGCAGCGCGGCCAGCTGGGCGAGCACCTGGTAGCCGGCCGGGCGGTCGTCGTCGGTCCGGCTGCCGGTCACCCGCCGGGCCCCCTCGTACGCGGGCAGGGCGATCACCGCGGCCACCGCGGTGGCCGTCGCCGCCGTTCCCGCGGGCCCGGCGACACGGCCCGCCACGAGCTCCACCAGCAGGTAGGCGCCGCCGATCGCGACCGTGACCAGCGCCCAGGAGAGCAGACCGGCCAGGAGCGCAGGCGTCTCCGGGCGACCCCGGTTCACCGGACCGCGACCTCCGTCCCGGCGGTGGCCACCACGACCGGCTCCACCCGGTCGGGCAGCCAGGCGCGGACGACCAGGGGCACCGCGGCGTCCGGGTCGCCACCGGGCGGAGGACCGGTCCCGACGTCCATCCCCCCGCCCAGCGCCGCGAGCCGGTCGGCGTCGTCGGCCAGCAGGGCGCCCAGCCGCTCGGGGGGCACGGGCGGGGCCGGGTCCTCGACGTGCACGACGATCCGGCCGTCGGCGTGCTCCAGCCGCACCAGCACCGCGCCGTCGCCGGGCCGGCCGGCCAGTGCCCGGACCGCCGAGGCGGCGACGTAGTAGATGCCCGACTCCAGCTCCCACGGCAGCCGCTCCCCCAGGCCGCCGCTGAGCCGGACCGGCCGGGGCAGGTCGGAGATCACCTCGTCGAGCGCCGCGGTGGGTCCGTGGTCGCGCAGGACGGCCGGGTAGACGCCCCGGGCGACGGCCCGGAACCGTTCGAGCAGGTCGTCGAGCTGGACCCGCGCCCGGGCCAGGGCCTCCGTCACCGGCGCGGGGTCGGGTTCGGGGTCGGCGAGTCCGGCGGCGGCGAGACCGACCTCGGCCCGCAGCGCGTCCAGCCGGTCGCCCGTCGCGTAGGCGAGCTCGGCGACCAGCCGCCGCCGCTCGGAGTCACGGGCGGAGGCGAGCCGGCGCCGCGACGCCTGCAGCTCCTCGGCCAGGTCGGCCGCCCGCCGCACCCGCTCGGCGAGCTCGGCGTTGAGCGCGACCACCCGCAGCAGCAACCCCGCCCCGTTGGCCACGTCCTGCATGAGCTGGCGGTCCTCGGCGGTGACCGCACCCGGTTTGTGGATCGCCACCACCGCGCGCAACGCCGTCCCGTCGAGGACCGGGACGACGTGGTCGGTGTCCGGGCGGGCGAGCAGCGTGGCGAGATCGGGCACGGTCACCTCCCCGGCGTCCGGCTCCGGCGGGTGCCGCGCGACCTCCACCAGGCGCTCCCCGATCGCCAGCCACACCGTCGCCTGCGCGGCCCCGGTGCCGTCGGCCACCACCTGGGCCAGGCCCGGCAGCGCCCGCTCCAGGGAGCCCGACTGCATCCGCCGGGCCGCCTCGGCCAGGGCGGGGAACCGGTCCGACGCCTCGGAACCGGCCCGCGACCCGCGGCCACGGGGCAGGAACAGGTGCAGGCCGAGGGCCGCGAGCGCGGCGCCGGCGACCGGCAGCAGCACGGCCGGCACCGCGGACCCGACCACCCGGCCGAGGCCCTGGACGACGGCGACCAGCACCGCGGCCACCCCGACTGCGACCAGCAGTCCACGCACGGCACCGGCCACGGTCGCCCGGGCCATCCCCACCACCGACCCCTCGGCATGCGGAACCGGCAGGTCCCGTGCCGCCACGCTAGGGGGACCGCCCGCCCCGGCCAACCCGCGCGTTACCGCTCGCCGCGCTGGGAGCGCAGGTAGGTGAGGACGGCCAGGACCCGGCGGTGGTGCTCGCTGCCGTCGTCCTGCAGGCCGAACTTGCTGAAGATGTTGGCGATGTGCTTCTCGACGGCCTTGGGGGTGACGAACAACTGCGCGGCGATGCCGTTGTTGGACCGGCCCTCGGCCATCAGCCGCAGCACGTCGAGCTCCCGGGGTGACAGGGCGTCGACGACCTCCTTGCGGTCCCCGCGCGGGCGCTCGACCAGCCGCTTGGCCAGCACCGGCTCGATCACGATCTCGCCGTCGGCGATCCGGTCGAGGGTGTCGGTGAGGACGTCGACGCTGCCCACCTTCTCCTTCAGCCGGTAGCCGACCGCCTCGGTGCCGATCTCGAGGATGCGCATCAGGTAGTGGGTCTCGGCGTAGTGGGACAGGAACAGCAGCCCCATGCCGGGGTGCGCGGCCCGCAGCCGTTCCGCGGTGACCAGACCGCCGTCCGGTTCCGGCGGCATGCGGATGTCCAGTATCGCCACGTCCGCCTCCTGCTCGGCCAGCAGGTCGACCAGCGCGTCACCGTCGGCGGTGCAGCCGACGACCTCGTGGCCGGCGGCCTCCAACAGCATGAGCAGGCCCTCGCGGAACAGGGCGCCGTCCTCGGCCAGGGCTACGCGCACGGGATCCTCACCTCGATCCTCCCCTTCTCCTCCGGGCCGGACGGCGTGACCTGCCCGTCGAGCCCGCACACGTGGTCGAGGACCCCCACGGCCAGCCGCAGCGGCACCCCGGACAGCACCAGGACGAGGACGTCGCCCTCGCGCCCGCCGGCCACCTCGATCGGTGCCCCTCCCGCGCGGACGGCGGCGAGGCAGTCGGTGACCGCGAAGTAGGCCGCCCCCTCGGCAGCGGGGCCGCAGCGCGCCGGGCTCACGTCGATGCGCACGGGCACCTCGGCGCGGTCGGCGAACTCGCGCAGCGCCGGCCCGAGCCCCGCCTCGTCGAGCAGCGGCGGGTAGATGGCCCGCGCGATCTCCCGCAGCTCCTGCAGCGCCGTGTGCAACTGGTCCTGCAGGCCCTCGATGGAGGCGTGCAGGTCGGGCAACGCCTCGGGCACCTTGTTCCGGACCACGCCGAGCTGCGGGACGAGAGCGGAGATCCGCAGCGAGGCGCCGTCGTGCAGCTGCCGCTGCAGGCGCAGCCGGCGCTGCCACCGCTCCCGCTCGGCGCGGGACGGCAGCGGCAGCAGGGAGCCCGGCACCGGATGGGAGGGATCGGCGTCCGGCTGCCCGGCCGCGCCCGGAGCGTCGCCCGCGGAGGCGGCAGGCGTCGACGTCATCCCTGGATCGTCGTGGCCCCCGCCCCCGGGCGGTAGGGGTGCTCTCCCTACCCACTGGTGGGGTTGTCACCCCGCCCGGTGTTCGCCGCACGGGGCCGGGAAACAGGTCGTTGCCAGGCCGCTGCGGGCAGTGTTTGGTGTCGGCGACACGGGCTCATTCCGTATGCCGCTCGCCCGGGAGACGCTGTGGAGTACTACCTCGGAGTCGATCTCGGCACCACGTTCGTGGCGGCCGCGGTCAGCCATGACAGCAACACGGAGATGTTCGCCCTCGGGGACCGCTCGACGGTGATCCCCGCCGCGGTCTTCGCCCGGGACGACGGCGCGCTCGTCACCGGCGACGCCGCCGCCCGCCGGGTCGTGAGCAACCCCGACCGCGTCGCGACGGAGATCAAACGCCGGCTGGGCGACCCGACGCCGGTCCTGCTGGGCGGCTCGTCGTACGCCGTCACCGACCTGCTCGGCGCGCTCCTGCAGGACGTGCTCACCCGGGTCGGCGCGGAACGCGGCGAGCCCGGGATCGTGGTGCTGACCCACCCGGCGAACTGGGGCCCCTTCCGGAGGGAGCTGTTCGAGGAGGTGCCGCGGTTCGCCGGGCTGTCGTCGGCGCTGACCGTCACCGAGCCCGAGGCGGCGGCCGCCTACTACGCGGCGACCCGCCAGCTCGAGGAGGGCGAGGTCATCGCCGTGTACGACCTCGGCGGCGGCACCTTCGACGCGACGGTCCTCCAGCGCGTCGCCGACGGCATCGAGATCCTCGGCTCGCCGGACGGCATCGAACGGCTGGGCGGGACCGACTTCGACGAGGCCATCCTGTCCTTCGTCAACCACAAGTCGGGCGGGGCGCTCAACGAGCTCGACCTCGGCGACCCGAAGACCGTCGTCGCGCTCTCCCGGCTGCGGCAGGACTGCGTCCTGGCCAAGGAGGCGCTCTCCCTCGACACCGAGGTGACCATCCCGGTCTTCCTGCCCACCCGGCACCTGGACGTCCCGCTCACCCGGGCCGAGTTCGAGGACATGATCCGCGCGCCGGTCGAGTCGACGATCGGCACCCTGAGCCGGGCGCTGCGGACGGCGGAGGTGCCCCCGGACCGGCTGTCGGCCGTCCTGCTCGTGGGCGGTTCCTCCCGGATCCCGCTCATCGGCCGGATGATCGCCGACGAGCTCGGCCGGCCCACCGTCGTCGACACCCACCCCAAACACGCCGTCGCCCTCGGCGCCGCCACCCTGGCCCAGGCCCACAGCCGGCTCGGCCGGGCGCAGAGCCCGAACACGTCGTCGGCCGACCGGCGCACCGCCGCCGGTGGCGCCGCCGCTGCCGCGGCCGCCGCGGCCACCGTCGCCCAGCCCGCCGCTCGGGCGGGCACGTCGGTGGCCGAACCCCGGACGGAGGCGGCCGTCGCGACCGCTCCGGAGCGACCGGCCGGCGTCGGCGCCATCCCCGTCCAGCAGGGGGCCGGTAACGGCGGCGACCGGTCGACGGGAGGCGGGTGGTCCGGCCGCAACGGGGCGGATCCCCGGCGGACGGGCCCGCCCCCCGGGGCGGACGGGGGGACGCGGGAGGCGTGGTCGGAGGACGCCGGCCACGGCCGGCCGCCGGGATCCCCACCGCCGCCGCCCATGCCGACGCAGCCGAACCGGCGCCGTCCCCTGCTCGTCGGCGCCGCGGCGTTGCTGGTGGTGGCGCTGGGGGTGTGGCTCGCGATCGTCCTCCTGCGGGACGACGACGCTCCCAGCACGGACGGCGGTCCGCCCGCGGCGTCGCCGTCCGCGTCCGCATCCGCCGCCCCCGCTCCGACGCCGAGCGCTCCCCCGCGGGCCGCCGTGCCCATCCCGCCCGTCGGGACGCCCATCGAGGTCGGGGAGCTCTCGGGCTTCGTCGCCGTCGCGCCCAACGGGCAGCAGCTCTACGTCGCCCGGCGGGCCGCCGGCTTCGTCACCGTGGTCGACACCGCGCTCAACACCGTCACCTCGAACATCCCGATCCCGGCGGGCCCCCCGCAGTTCCTCATCTTCAACCGGGACGGGAGCCGGCTCTACGTCAGCGTCTTCAACGACGCCCGCACGATCGCCGCGGTGACCGTCATCGACACCTCGAACAACAAGGAGATCACCACCATCCCGGTGCGCACCCGGCCCTACCTGGGGGCGGTGACCCTCGACGGGTCACGGCTGTTCGTGCCGAACCACGACTCGGGGAGCATCTCGGTGATCGACACGGTGAACAACACGGTGCTCGAGGACGTCACCGTCCCCCCGAACCCGCACTGGATCGAGTTCACCCCCGACGGATCGCGGGCGTACGTGGCCAACCACGAGTCCAACCTGGTCACGGTCCTGGACCCGAACAGCCTCCAGGTCATCGATCAGGTGCCGGTGGAGACGAGTCCGCACAGCGTGGCGGTGCACCCGACCCGGCCGCTGGTGGCCAACGTCAACTACGACTCCGCCTCGGTCACGATGATCGACACCAACACCAACGAGGTCATCGACCGCGTGGACGTCGGGCGGAACCCCCAGGACATCACCTGGTCGGCCGACGGCCGGTTCGCCTACGTCGCCAGCGTCGAGGACGACAGCGTGTCGGTGATCGACGGCGAGACCTTCGAGGTGACCGCGCGGCTGCCCCTCGGGGACGGGCCGACGTCGGTCGCGGTGCTGCCCGACGGGAGCCGGGCCTACGTCAGCCTGCTCAACGAGGGCCGGCTGGCCGTGCTCAACGTCGGCGGCTGACCGCACCCCCCGGTCGGGAGGTCAGCGGGGGAAGCCGGCGTCGAGGTACATGTCCAGGACGGCGTCCAGCCGGGCGCTGCACTCGGCGACGGCCGCCCGGTGGTCCGGCGTGTCCTTCTCCGCCTGCAGGGCGCGGGCCTCGGCCAGCTCGCAGGCCGCCTGGGCGAAGTCGACCTCGAGCTCGTCGCGCAGACCGGAGGGGGTCATGGGCAGGGTCATGGTCATGATCGCTCCACGATGTCGTCGATGGGTGCGGAACCCGAGATCCGTCTCCGCCGGTCCGATCAGGCTCCGGAATGGATTTCCCGGTGTTTCCGTGCCCTGAGAAGAGAATGGCTTTCCCGCAGCCGTCGGGACATCGAGCCAGCCCCCGGATCACCCGGAGGGGACTCCCCGGACGTGGGTGGGGCCCGCCCCCCACCGGTTCCGGTGCCTGCCCCGGACAGCACTGAGCGCCCGCGGCGGGGAGCCGCCGCGGGCGCTCGAGGTCGAGCCGGACATGGGCGTGGCCCGGGCCGTGAGGCCCGGGCCACGCCTGGTCAGGGGTCAGTAGTGGTCGTGACCCGAGTAGTCGTTGTAGTCGTCGTGGCACTCGCGGTGCCCGTCGTGCCGGTCGTGGCCCCAGTGGTTGTCGTGCCGGTCGTGGCCCCAGTGGTTGTCGTGGCGGTGACCGTGGTCGTGGTGGCCGTGCCCGTGGTGGCCGTGGTCGTTGTCCCAGCGGTTTCCGTGGCGGTCGAACATGGGATTCTCCTTCGCTCCAGGCCCGGGAACTTCGTTTCCCGTGTTCTTGCCTGGGAAAAGAATGGCGGCCGGCCGGTCGCCGAACCATCGAGGAAACCCCCGCATTCCGCTCGCAGATCCCCCCACTTGGACCTGGGGTCAACCCCCGCTCTCCCGTCGGGCCCGGCCCACCCGCGCCCGGCGCCGCCGGCCCGGACCTGCGGCCCCGGCACTCCTCACCGAGCCGGCTGGGTGAGGAGGCGGGCGTCTTCGGCCCCTTGTTCGTGGGCGTCCGTCGCCCCAGAGTCCGGTGGCCCGGCCGCTTGCCGGCCCCTCCTGAAGAGATGGATCCGCCATGACCAGTGGGACAGGGCATCCGCGAACGGGGCGCGTCGGCCCTGCTGACCGGATCGCAGCTCTGTCGGGGGCGGCGTCGGCCGTCATCACGCTGACCATCGGCTCCATCGGAGACGTGGGCGGCAAGGGCCTCGACCCCACGATGGCGCCCGAGGCGCTGGTCGACGGACTTCGCGAGCACGGGGCCGCGATCAGCACAGGCGCGTCGTTCACGGCGCTGGGCGCGGTTCTCGCCGTCGTCTTCCTCGGGCCCCTGTGGAACCAGCTCAAGCGAGCGTCGGAAGGGCTCGCCGTCGTCGGAGTCGCCTGCGGGGTCCTGTGGGCCACACAGACTCTCCAGTTCGCCGCCGAGGGTGTCGGCTTGGCGAGCGCGGCGGACCTCCGTGACGGCGTTGCGGCGCGGAGCCTGATGACTGCCGACTATGAGGTGGCGAGACTCCTCGCGGTTCCGTCGCTCATCATGGTCGCCACCGCCGTGGTGGCCGGCTTCAGGTACGACCTGTTCCCTCGCTGGTTCCGCTGGTTCAGCCTCGCCCTGAGCGTGCCGGTCGTCATCGCCTTCACTCCGCTCGGACCAGCCGGGCTCATGGGCGCTCTCGGAGCTCTGTGGATCCTCACGGCCTCGGTCCTCTTCGCCTTCCGACCTCCCGACGCGCCCTGACCCACTGGCCCGGTGACGACGTCGCAGGTCCGAGGTTCGACTGCTCACACCGCTATCGGTCCCATCCGGCGCGCCCTGCCCCTAGCGTCGGCACCGACCCCACCGGAGGACGACGGAAGGCGATCCCATGACCGCTTCGACCACCCTCACCCGCGAGCGGGCGGACCTGATCGAGTCCCTGCGGCGACACCGGGCCTTCCTGCGTTACACCGTCCGCGACCTGACGGACGAGCAGGCGATGCGGCGGCCGACCGTCAGCGCGCTCAACCTGGCCGGGCTGATCAAGCACGTGTCGGCCACGGAGGCGGGATGGGTGCAGTTCGCCGAGGGCGGGGCCGAGGCGATGCACCGCAACTGGGGTCCCGATGCCTCGACCCGGCACTGGCATCTCGCGCCCGGGGAGACGCTGGCCGGCGTGCTGGCCGACTACGAGGCGGTCGCGCGGCACACCGACGACCTCGTCGCCACCCTGCCCGACCTGGACGCCGAGCATGCGCTGCCGGAGGCACCGTGGTTCGAGCCGGGCGCCCGCTGGTCGGCCCGGCGGGTGTTCCTCCACATCATCGCCGAGACCGCTCAGCACGCCGGCCACGCCGACATCCTGCGGGAATCGATCGACGGTCAGAAGACGATGGGCTGACCCCGGCGCTCGCATCGACCCCCACGGCCGTCGCGACCGGCGCGCTGTTGCGCCGGTGACGTCCCCCGCTGCGCATGCCGTGGGGCTCGACGCGACGTCGAAGACTCGCGCGAGCAGGAGGAGATGACTGTCGTCATCTATCGCCTGGAAACCGCAGCATCCAAGATCAGCGCTGCATCGTAGACGGAATGCGTACGTTGGCGGACCAGCAGGGCCACCGCGCTCCTCTGATCGGTGGAGACGCACAAGACCTGGCCCGGTTGCAGGTCGTTGACGTCAATGGCCCCGGTCAGGTTCGACGTCAGGCCTCCGCCGATGCAGGCGGAGAGGTCCGCCGCGGCATCCACTCCGTCGTATTCGCTCGGCTCTGGACGGCCGAAGTTGCCCTGGAGCGCCGTCAGACGACCGTTGACGTCCACGGCGATGTCGAGGGAGTCCCTCTCTTCCGTGGACATCTCGCCGGTGTCCAGATCGACTCCCAGGAAGCGCTGCTGCTGCGCTCCATCCAGTTCGAGGCTCACGTTCCGCACCCCGGCCTCCCCGGCGGGACTGGAGGAAGTCGTGGAAGGCGCAGAGGATGCTGACGCCGAGGCGCCGGACGACGAGGTGGATTCCGCAGGGACGGGAGACAACGTCCAGACAACGACGCCGACGAGGAGCAGGGTGAGACCCGCTACTCCGAACCACATCCGGAAAGCCGTCGGAAACAACGCGCCGGCTCCGACCACGACGCCCGCTATCACGAGAATCAGTTCTGGCGCGTCCACGATGTCGGCTCCCCCTGCCGTGTCAGCGAACTGAGATGCCTTGCTCCCGGAGCGTAGCGGCTACAGAGCGTCGAATCCGGCAGGCAGAGCGTCACCCATCGGGTGCCGCGCGCCGTCTGATGATCGTGCCGCCTGGAAGGTCGATCCCATGCGCCTCCCGCTGCCACAGGCGTGATCCCGCACAACACCGGAGGACGGTGCAGGACTGGCTGGACGACGGCGGGCCTCGGCATCCCCGTGGTCGGCAGTGGCAGCGTCGTGGTCGAGCCTCAGCCGTCGACGTAGCGATCGCGTTCGACGAGGAACTGGCCGGTGGCGGTGTTGGCGTCGATGAACTCCGGCAGCAGCGGGATCCGCACCGTGACGGTGACGCAGACGGAGAACTCCTCCCCCGGCGTCAGCGTCGGCGCGTAGCTCCCCGCCGCGTCGCAGCCGGCGCCGGCGGGCGCGTAGGCCAGTCGCACGTCGGTCGCGTCCACCGACTGGTCCTCCACCGCCAACCGCGCCGCCACCGCCGCCCGGGCCGCGCCGGTCGCCGGATCCGGCGCCGTCCCCATCGCTCGCCCGGCCTCCCGCGCCGCCGCGGTCGAGGCGAACACGCCACGCTGCACTGCCGAGAACCCGGCCACGATGTAGACCAGCGGCACGAACACCACGATCGCGATGAACACGAACTCCACCAGCGCCGAACCGCGCTCGCCCGCCGCCTGACCCAGTCGGGCCCGCACCCAGCTCACCCCGCGGCCTCCTTCACCGCTCGGCCGGTCACCGTCAGCGGCAGCAGGTCGCCCAGCCCGGCGAGCAGCGTCGGCACCGAGCCCGAGCAGCGCACCACCACCAGCGCCAGGCCGCTGGGGTCGGTCTCCTCGCCCGCGGTGCAGCGCAGCCCGTCGGCGGTGCCCGGCGACGTCGCCCGTGCCACCACCGCCACCGTGTGATCGGCACCGGCGGACGACGGCACGTCGGCGTTGGCCGCGTAGCGCGCCCCCTCCTGCGCGCTGGCGGTCACCACGTGGCGCACGTGCACGTAGACCGCCACCTGCAGCACGGCCAGCAGCAGCACCACGACCAGCACCGAGACGAAGACGAACTCCACGACCGCCCCGCCGCGCTCCCCGCCCCGGACTCTCCGCGCGGAGAGTCCAGGCAGGAAACGGACTTCCCGCGCCGAAAGTCCAGGAAAGGGTTCAGCCACCGCTCGTGACGGAGGACAGCGCGTTCTGGACCGCCGCGACGATCGCCTCGCGGAACGGGATGAGGATGGCCAGTACCAGCGCCGCCGTCATCACCGTGATCATCACCCAGCCCGGGACGTCGCCTCGCTCGGGATCCTCACCTCGCACCCGATCCGCCAGAGCGGCCAGTGCCGCGAGAACAACCGTGAACCCGCGCATGCGGCGTCCTTCCTGTCGGTCCGCCGCGCTCATCGCGCCAGCGAGACGATGCTGATCAACCCCGGGAACAGGGCGAAGAGAACGGTCACCGGCAGCACCAGGAAGACGACCGGGACCATCATCGCGATCTCCTTCCGGCCGCCGGCCTCCAGCAGCCGGCGCTTGCCGGCCTCCCGCACGTCGGCCGCCTGGGCGCGCAGCACCTCGGCCAGCGGGGTGCCGCGCTCGATGGCGACGAGCAGGCCGTCGATGAAGCGGGCCAGCGGGTCCAGCGACGTGCGGTCGGCGACCTGCTGCAGCGCCTCGACCAGCGGCACCCCGGCGCGGGCCCGGCCGAGCGCGGACCCCAGCTCGGCGGCCAGTGCTCCGCCGGACAACCGCGTCACCCGCGCGATCGCCGCCGTCGGGCTCTCCCCCGCCGTCACCGCCAGCGCCAGCAGCTCGGCCACCACCGGGAACTCCGCGAGCAGCCGCTCCTCCCGGCGGCGCACCTCCTGCGTCAGCCACCAGTCGCGCCCCAGCACACCGCCCACCAGCCCGGCCACACAGAGCAGCCCGGCCGACAGCACGTTGAGGTCGCCGGCCAGCAGCGAGCCGACGGCGGCGAGCAGCGCCGACCCGAGCAGCCCGAGGCCGCCCCACACCACCTGCTCGATGCGGAAGTCCTCGACGGTGCTGTCCGTGCCGAGTGCGTCCAGACGCCGGCGCACCGCGGTCCGGCCACCGAGGACCCGGTCCACCAGCCGGGCGCCGTCGGCCACCACCGGCCCGAAGACCCGCCGGACCGCGGTCAGCAGCCCCGGCTCGGTGACGGTGCCCAGCAGCCGGGACGGCGGCGGCGTGTCGTGCACGTACGGTGCCAGCCGGTCGACCAGCCGGACCGAGCGGAACGGCGGCGCGAACGTGACCACCAGCAGCACGCCCGCCGCCGCGGCCAGCCCGAGCAGCATCCCCGCCAGCGCCCCACTCACTGCGTCACCAGGCCGCTCCGCGGCCCGTTCGCTCCGCTCCTCGCTCGCTGGCGCTCGCTGCGATGCTCACTCACTGGAGCACCCGCACGTCCTGCGGCAGCCGGCCGATCCGCAGCATCAGCCGGTAGGCGACCAGGCACACCGCGGCCCCGCCGAGCAGCAACGCGGTCCCGATCGGTGAGTCGTAGGCGTCCAGCGTCGTCGACTGGGTCGCGAGGAGGAGCAGCACCACCCACGGCGCGGCCACCGCCAGCCGCGCCGCCTGGACCACCCAGCCCTGGCGGGTCTCCAGCTCGGCGCGGGCGCGGGCGTCCTCCCGCAGGAAGGTGGCCAGCGTCCGCAGCACCCGGCCCAGGTCGCTGCCACCGACCTCCCGAGCCACCCGCAGCGTCTCGACGATGCGGTCGCCGACCGGGTCGGCCAGGTCGTCCTTGAGCCGGTCGAGGCAGGGACCGAACCGGCCGCTGGAGCGGTACTCCGTGGCGAACCGGGCGAACGGCGCGCGCAGCGGCTCCGGCCCGCGGGTCGCCAGCGCCGACAGCGCCTCCGGCAGCGACAGCCCGGCCCGGACGGCCGACGCCAGGTTGTCGACCACCTCCGGCCACACCTCGCGCAGGTCCGCGCGCCGCTTTCCGGCCAGCCGCCGCACCTGGACGGCGGGCAGCGCGAACCCGAAGACGCCGAACAGCAGGCTGACCGTCACGGTCCCCGTGGTCAGGAGGACGACGACCGTCGTCAACAGTGCCAAGCCCACCTGCAGCGCCGTCAGCTGCGCGGGGTTGATGCCCGGCAGGCCGGCCGCGGCGAGCTGCTCGCGCCGCCGCGACGGCCCGCGCGCACCGATCCGTCGCTGCGGCGCCCGCGGACCGCTGCGCCACACCAGCAGCAGCCCGACGCCGAGCAGCAGGCCCAGCAGCGCCCCGGACAGACTCACGGCGTCCACCGGCCGTCGTCGAGCAGCGCCGCCAGGTCCAGGCCGTGGGCGGCGAACCGCTCTGGGTGCGGCGGGTAGCCCGAGGCCCGGACCAGCCGTCCCTCGCGCGTGGTGAAGACGTCGGCGAGCTCGATGACGCCGTCCTCCGCGCGGCCGGGGAGGGCGACGATCTCGCGCACCCGACGACGTCCGTCGGGCTCGCTGCCGACGTGCACGACGAGGTCGACGCTGGCCGCCACCGTGGGGACGACGAAGGCGTGGCCGATGTTCTCGCCGGCCAGCAGAGGCAGCGTGCACATCTTCACGACCGCCTCGCGGGCGGAGTTCGCGTGCAGGGTGCACATGCCCGGGAGCCCGCTGTTCAGCGCGATGAGCAGGTCCAGGCACTCCTCCTGCCGCACCTCGCCGACCACGATCCGCGAGGGCCGCATCCGCAGCGCCTCCTTGACCAGCCGTCGCAGCGGGATCTCCCCGGCGCCCTCGAGGTTGGGCTGCCGCGTCTGCATCGACACCACGTCGGGCAGCGGCACCCGCAGCTCGAACACCTCTTCGCAGGTGACCACCCGCTCGCGCGCCGGGATGGCCGCGCACAGGCAGTTGAGCAGCGACATCTGGACAGACGGACATGAGTTACCGTCTGTCCAGCCCTCCGGCACTCGCCACGAGCGGGTGCGGTGCCGGGGCGGCCCTCGGCGCGCCGACGTTTATCAGCGCCGTCCACCGTGGGACGGCTGGCAGGGTCGAGGCGTGGACGCCGCCACCGTCGTTGCCATCATCGCCGCCATCATCGCTGCCGCCGCCGCATTGGCGACCTTTCAGCAGGCCCGGAGTGCGCGTCAGCAGACCGAACTGCAGCGCCATATGCGCGTCGACAGCGCGCAGCCCTACGTGTTCGTTGACTTCCGCATGGACAAGGCCCAAGCCGCCCTGGTCAGCGTGCACCTGGAGAACCGCGGCCCCACGGTGGCGACCAACGTGCAGCTGACCTGGCAGCCCCCACTGCCTGAGCGCCAACACACCAAGGAGGGCTTCGCGGCGCTGGCGCCGCGCCGCCTGCCTTCGATGCCGCCCGGCCGAGTAATGACCTGGACGCTGGGCTGGGGCGACAAGCTGTTGAACGACAGCGCCGTGCCCACCGAGTACCTCGTCACGGTGGAGGCCGACGGTCCATTCGGCCCCGTCGAACCCCTGACCTACACGTTGAGTCTCGGCGACATGGCGCACCAGGAGGCCATCCCGGCGGGCAGTCTGCACAAGGTCGAGCAGGCGATCACCCGCGCCGCGGAGAAGCTGGCGACCGGTCAGCAGGCAATCAGTCGAGCCTCATGACGGCCGAGCCCGGCGGCGGCGAACCGACCCACGCCCGGTAGGACTCCTGCTCTCGCCGCCGGGCACCGGCCCTGGATCGGCAGGCCGGTGGCCGCCGTCCACGCCGACTCAGTGGCTCCCTGAGGGCGGCTGATCCGAAAATCCCCCCGAGCCCCGGTCAGGCCGCGGGGTTGAGGGTGACCGAGTAGCCGAGGGACTGCAGTTCGCGGATGTGGTGACGGGCCTTGCGCTCGGGGTTGTTGCGAGCGGCGTAGTAGTCCGGACCGAGGTCGATGAAGTGGGCCTGCTCGTCGGAGAGCAGCGCCCAGATGATGACCAGGATCGAGCGGCCGATCGCGACGATGGCCCGCTTCTTGCCGCGGCGGCGGGCGATCCTCCGATATCGCTCGCCGAGGAAGGTGTCGGTGCGGGCGGCGCTGACGGCGGCCTCGCCGAGCACCCGGGCCAGGTAGCGGTTGCCCTTGCCGCTGGCCGCTTTGCCCGTCGGGCGGCCGGCGGATTCGTTGACTCCCGGCGCGAACCGCGCCCACGAGGCCAGGTGCGCCGGGGTCGGGAAACGGGTCATGTCGGTGCCGATCTCGGCCAGGATCATCTGCGCGGCGACCGGCCCGATCCCCGGAATCGCATCGAGGCGGGCCACTGCGGGCGCCAGCTCGCCGATCCGGGCATCGATCCGGGCCTGCACGGTGGCGATGTCGGCGGTGACCGCGTCCACCCGCTGCAACATCTGGGTCAGCAGGAAGGCGTGGTGGTCGGTGAACCTGCCGGTCAGCGCCTCGGCCAGGCGGGCGGTCTTGGACCGCAGGCTGCCGCGGGCCAGGTTCGCCAGCACCACAGGATCCCGTTCGCCGGCGATCAGCGCGGCCATGATTGCCCGCCCGGAGGCCCCGAACGCATCGCTGACCACGACCGAGAGCTTGATCAGCGCGTCCTCGAGCAGCTTCTCCACCCGCTGCTTCTCCGCGGTGCGCACGGCCAGCAGGTCGACCCGGTAGCGGGTCAGATCCCGCAACTGCCGGATCGCCGGCGGTGGCACGAAGCTGGGCCGCAGCATCTGCCGTTCGGCGACCTTGCACAGCCACACCGCATCGAGCCGGTCGGTCTTGGGTCGGCCCGGCAGGTGCTTGACGTCGTGCGCGTTGACCAGCCAGGTCTCGAACCGGTCCTCCAGCAGGTAGAACGGCGCCCGCCAGTAGTCGCTGGTCGCCTCCATCACCACCCGGGTCACCCCGAGCTCGGCCAGCCAGTCGCCCAGCCCGAGCAGCGCGGCGGTCATCGTGGAGACGGTGCGGACCTCCTGCATCCGCTGCCGGCCCGGGCCGGGCACTCGGGCGCAGCACACCACCTCGGCTTTGGCCACGTCGAGAGCGGCGACCCGCTCGATGATCTCGGGTTCATCGGTGTCGACCCGCATCGCCCTCGCCTCCCGGTTCCGATGGAGGCGGCCACCCGCAGGAGCTGCAGGGAAAGGCGAATCTGATCCTCGTGCTCGAAGCACACGCAACGGCCCACAGCGCAGCTCCCGGCGCCCGACTTCAGACCGGCCTCGAACGACCAAGCCACCACGACGTCGACGGGCGGCCGCGCACCATTTTCAGCCCGGAACGGCGCTCCCCGACAGGGGACATGCAGGACTTCAGGGGCAGCGGCCAACTCCGCCCAGACGAGGGACATGGGTGTCTCGGCGACGAAGGTAGGTTCCGCTCCTGTGGCGAATCTCCGCATCGAGCGTCCTCATGATGGCGGGGGCATCCTGCGTCGACTTCGGGTCGACGTTGATGGCCGCCAGGTGGCTGCCCTCAAGCAGGGCGAGTCTGCCGAGATCCCTCTCCCACCGGGTCCCCACACAGTGACGGGCCGAATGGATTGGACGAGCAGTCCGCCGCTCGACGTAGAGCTGGGGGACGATGCGCAGGTTCGGGTGGAGGTCGCGCTGCCGTTCTCGGCGATCTGGAACATGGTCCGACGTCCTCGTGCCGCACTCACGATCCGTCGCATCTGACGCCCACCGCACCTGTCCCTGAGTGGGCCGCCTAGGGACACCTACGAGTCCACACCGCCCCTCACCAGCAGGCAGCCAGTCGGCGCAGCTGACGGTCTAGATCCCTGGCCGACAGGCCCCAGGGCGTTCCGGCCAGCGTGCGGTGAACCTGCCCATCGGTCAGGAGCCGCGTCCGTCCAGTCGGACCCTCGTCGCGCTCCTGCCGCAGCATCGCGCTGAGCATGGTCGTCTCCGGGTTGTACGGGAACACCTCCAGGTGCTCGACCCACAACGCCCCGAAGAGCCGCCTCAGCCGCCTCCGCACCAGCCATCCACGCCAGGCCGGCAGGTCCGGCAACGCACCAAGCACCGCGGACACCGCCTCGGGGTCAGCCGGAACGGCGAGCCCCGGCTTCCGGTCGCCTGACCCCTGCCGATCCCACCGAGCTACCTCCTGCCGCACGGGTCGCACCGCTTCGCGGACTGCCCTGCGGGCGGCCAAATCCCGGTCGGCGCGATCCTTCCGGCGGGCCACGGTCCCCGCGGTGAACACTGCCACGACGGCAGACAGGCCTGCACTCGTGAGAACGGTGGACACGTCTGGCGGCACGCGATCACCTTGCCAGGCCCGCGTCCGCCGGCTGGTCGACGGTGACCGGAGCCCTGTCCTGCGGATCATGTGCGCCGCGACTGCCGCCGGTGTCTCTGAGCGGCCCACTCAGAGACACTGCCGGGATGTGGCCTGACGCAGATTCCGACATGACTCAGGCGGAGTTCCGGGCGTGGCAGCGCGAACGCCTGCCTCCTGGCAACGAGATCCCCGTCGTGGTCGGGCTCAACGCGGCACTGGTCCGCACCACCGAGTCTGCAGTGACCCTGACCCACTGCCTGGTCTACTCCCGGGGAGTGTCCTTCAAGCTCACCGCGCTCTTCCGCGTGGACGATGACGGCCACGACGACGGCGACGACCCCGTCACGGCGGCGATCATGCCCATTCCTGGGCGCCGGCCCGACTTCATCCTCGGACTGGTCCTCGCCGATGAGGCCCGGCTCCAGGCTCCCGTGGGTGAATGGCCCCATGGGCCGTACATGGTTCGGCACATCCCTCGCGCGGCGAACAACTCCGGGCTCACCACGAGCTTGTGGTTGACCCCGCTGCCGCCCCCGGGACCGCTCGCTTTCTCCGTCGAGTGCGCCTCTCTCGGGATCGAGCCCGTCGCTGTGACCATCGATGCTGCCGCGCTGTGCGACGTCGCAGGCACCGTCCCCGCCGTCTGGGACTGAGTCTCGGCTATCTGCGCACCAGCGACGTTCCAAAGCCGCCGTGTGTCCTTTAGCGGCCCACTCTCAGGCACACTCGCTGCGCCACTGAGCCGCCCAGTTACGGCGAGGCCGCCTCCTTGTCACGGCGTTGTCGGCGGCGACGCTCACGCATGAAGGCGAAGAGGTTCAGGGCGAAGAAGCTCAGGCCGTACACGATCAGGCCGAACCAAGCGGTCGCCGCCTGGTCCCAGCCCTCGCGATCCCAAACAAATCGCTGGAGGACGTAGAGGAGGCCGCTCTCAAGCGCCGCGAACACCGCCGCGCTGAGGACGGGTCGCTTCCACACGAAGCTCAGGTCGGGACGCACCAGGGCATCCTGCCCCGGCGCTGATGTCAGCACCTTCTGGGCGGGCGCGGGTTGTCCGGCGGGTGTCCCTGAGGCCGCCTTCGGGGACAGGGCGGTGGGGCACGAGATCCGCAGGATTGACCCTAGGCGGCGGACCGCCGGCCTCCCCTCAACATCCCGGCCGTCGGTAGCGCCTCGTGTATTACGCCCACCCAACACCCGGCTGGCGTTGTCGCTGGTGAACGGCTCAGCAGGGGCGCAGTTTCGGGCATTTCGCGCTCCGCCTTACGCGCGTGCGCGCGAACAGTTCCGGGACTTCCGGGACCCCGCTTCGCGCGCGTGCGCGATCGAAGCGGGGTCCCGGTCGATCAGGCCCCGGCTTCCCCGCGGACCACCCGCAGTGGTCGGACGGTCGCCTCGGACCGGTCGGGGGCGACCAGTCCCAGCTCGACTCGGAGCGCCCCGAGCACTTCCGCCTTGATCTGGGTGATCAAGGCGTGCGCCTGGGCCAGTTCGTTCAGCGTCACCTGTTCCTCCGGGGGTGGGTTGCTCGACGGGGGGGCACCACTAGGCAGTGGACCGGGGACGGTCTCGGCCGAGGGCATCGGCTGAGGGGCACCACTAGTCAGTGGCACCTCGGCCACCTCGACCGGCGGGGGCACCGTGGGCGGGGCACCACTAGCCCCGCTTGCGGGGCACTGGTTGGCCCTCGGCAGGGATTCGACCGCGGGCAGCCGGTAGACCGCCGCCCGGCAGTTCTCCCGCTTCCGCCCCTTGGCCCACGCCTGGCCCTTCTCCACTTGCACGAGCAGGCCCCTGTCGATGCACTGGCGCAGGGCGGTCCGCAGAGCGGTCAACCCCAGGCCCGTCGCGGCCGTCAAGTACCGCCTCGGGCAGTTGGGGCTGGTGACCTTGAGCTCGGCCGCCCGTCGAGCGACCGCATCCAGCACGATCCGCTGGTTGTCGGAGACGGGGCAGCCGGGTTCCGCCAGCCAGGTCCGGAACTCCGCGACGTAGGCGGCTCGACCCGCCTCGTCCAAGGGCGGGCTCTCCTCGACCCGGTCGACAGCCCTGTCCCACACCCGCTGCAGCGTCTTCTGCACCTGCGCGGCGGGGCGGTCCTCCCCGTTCCGCTTGGTGGCCACCTGCATCCCCAGGCCGCTGGCGCGCCTGCTGAGTTCGGTGTGCCACTCCGAGAACAGCCAGCCGGCGTTGACGGCGGCCATGGCGGTCCGGAGCAGGGCGTTGTAGACCGCCGTGTCCCGCTCGCGACTGCTCATGCCGGCCGTCGTGACGCCGTCGCGGATGAGGTCGATGAACGGGGGTCTCAGGTTGCGCCTGGGGGGCCCTAGAGCCGCCTCAGCGCCTCGCTTCCGCCCGCCGGTGCCATGGGAGGACCCTGGGCGGCTCACCCCGCCACCCCCCGCTGGTAGAGCCGGAGGACGCCGCGCCGTCGACTCGGCCGCTCGCTGAGCTTGTAGCCGATCGGCCGGATGATGCCTGCCCGGACGGCGGCGTGGAACCGGCCGCCCATCCGACAGGGGTGGTCGGCCGGCGGGATGAGCGCCTGAACGCTGTCGGCGGTGAACGGCCGATCCAGCGCGGCGAGATGACGGATGGCGGCGTCGCAGCACGAGGCCCACCAGCCGTCCTGGTTGCCGTTGGCCGCGGCCACGCCGGCATCACGAAGACGCCGGGACAGGTCGGCGAAGGTCGCCGAGATCAGGGTGATTTCAGCGGCCCTAGACTCGACGTCGAGAGGCTTCCTGGCGGTGGCGTTCTCGGTGGGGGCGGTCCCGTTTCGCAGCCGGGCCGCCCCTGCGTCCGCCGTCACCGGGAGCCGCCGGGCGATCCGCCGGGGCGCAGGAGCGCGGACAGCCGTTCGCACTGCTCCGTCGTGAGGGGCGGGGCAGCGTCAACGACCTGCTTGATGTACTGGGCGAGACGGACCTCCGCCAACTCGGCGGCGACCCCGGGGACGGGGCGCTTCCAGCGACGCTGGGCGGCGTTCTGGGCGGAAAGGCGACGAAGAACAGGATCTTGGGCAGCCAAGGCAGACCTCGCGTGATGCGATGGTGGTCTGCGGCCGCCCAGTCCACAGGTGCTTCCGGCTAATCCGAGGCGCTGCGATGAGTATCGCACGCCATACGAACCGTGACGACCCGCGGGGCTCCGTGTCCCGCGGTCCGGCGACTGTCAGTCCCGGACTGGTCGGGCAATCACCTTATTGGGTCGCCTGGTCTGCGCCACGCGGTCGAGCACGGCGGGCAGCCGATCCAGGACGTCCTGAACCTTGACCGAGACGATGCCGTGGGTCGAGCACTCGGCCTCGACGAACCCGTCCGCCGTCTCGCGGTCCAAGATCATGGAGTACGGGGTGAGGAGGGCCGGACTTGTCCGCCGGTCGGTGGTCCACCAGGTCTCAGCCCACGTGAACGGGCGGCCCCGCCACTCCCTGAGCACCGCGAGGACCATGCCGACCTTGTCCCCACAGCCCTTGGCCCCCCAGCCCGCACAGCGGATGTGGGCCAGCCGGTACTGGGGTTCGTCCCGCCGCAGCATGGGCCCCACCTGAACCGGCGGGCGATCGGGGACCTGTACGTATGTCCGGCCGTAGCTCAGGTTCCGCCAGCGGGCGTGCTCTCGGTCCCGCTGACTCGCTTCGGCCAGCACACCCGGCCCCCAGTGCAGCATGGGAGTGACCATCGGACGGGGGTCCGGGTCCCGACGACTGCTCACGCGCCCGACCCCTTCCAAGCGATCGTCACGGCCCTGGGGTCGAAGGTTCGTGCGCCCTGCCGTGTTCGGTTCACGGTGATCTCCATCAGCGTGCCAACGACGGCACGGCGGCGGCTCAGCGGGAGCGCCTCCCAGACCTCTGCGACACCTTCGGTCCCGGCGAGGCCATCCAGGAGGGGCGCGGGGTCGACCACCTGGGCGCGTCGCTCGGCCGCGGCCAGCATGGGCCGCAGCTTGGCCGTAATCCGCTCTAGCTGCCGACCGTCGATCACACCTTCGGCGTACTGGTCGGCAGCGTGGTCGAGGCGTGCTCGCAGTTGCTCCGTCTCCACCAGCGCCGCGGACCGCTCGTCGCTGTCATCAGCGGCGAACAGGCGCACGGCGTCCGGACGCGCCAGCCGGGCCGTGACGAGACCCACGATCAGGCGGTCCAGGTCCGTCTTCCGGCGAATCACGCAGCCGTCGGCGGAGCAGCGGTAGGAGGGGACTCCGCGGTTCTGGGCGGCGCGGAGCGTGGCACCACAGACGCCACAGCGGGCGATACCGGAGAGCAGGTGAGCGGCGGCCGTGCCGGTGCTGGTCCTCCGCCCCGGGTCGGATAGGACCGCCCGCAGCTGCTCCCAGCGCCCCCGATCGAGGATGGCTTCCCAGGCCCCCTCGCCGATGACCTCGCCATGGTGAACACGCAGGCCGGCGTTGCGTTCGCGCAGCACCAGGGCGCGGACCATGTTCTTGCCCCAGGGCCTCCCGGTCGGCGAGGGGACCCCATCGGCGTTGAGAGCAGCCGTCACCGATCGCAGCGACTCCCCGGCCAGCAGGTCGCCGGCAATCCGCTGGACGATGGCAGCCTCCTCCGGCACGACCACCTCACGCACTGCACCGCCGGGGGTGTGCTGGCGCTGCCATCCGTAGGCGCGGCGCCCATGGGGACGGCCGGCGGCTGCGTTCTGCTCCAAGGCTCGCCGCACCCTCTCAGACTTATGTTCCGACTCGTGACGGGCGATGCTGCCGAGCAGCCGCGCCGTGAGCCTGCCGTTCGCGGTGGACAGGTCCCACTCCCCCGCCTGGACCGTGACCACGTCGACCCCGGCCCGCTCGACCGCGGCGATGAAGGTCTCCAGCTCGGCGGGGGAGCGGTGCAGACGGTCGGGATCCCAGGCCAGGACAACGTCCACCTGTCCCCCTTGGACGGCCCCCATGAGCTGGGCGTATTGCGGACGGGGCTTGCCGGAGTAGGCGCTGACGTCGTTGTCGACGTACGTACCAACGACCTCCCAGCCGTGCCGACGAGCAAGGTCATGACAGTCCTGCCGCTGCCGGTCGACCCCAAGGCCAAGCCCTCGGCGGTCGTCACTGATCCGGCAGTAGACGGCGGCGCGGGGAACGTCTGCCAGCGGGGCGCCAGGCCGGGGCGTACGGCCGTTGAGGGTCGCGGTCACCCATCAAGTATGCCACTTCGTACAGTTATCGAGCGTGGTCTTGCCCGCCTGCGTCCCGCCGGCGACCAGGATGTTCAGCCCGGCGGCGACGGCGGCCTCCAGGAAGCGGGCCGCCTGCGCGGTCAGCGTGCCGAGCGCGACGAGTTCGTCCAGCGAGTGCGCCTGCAGCACGAACTTGCGGATGTTGACCGCCATGTGCCGGCGGGTGATGTCGGGGATGACGACGTGCAGCCGCGACCCGTCGGGCATCATCGCGTCCACGAACGGGGTCGACATGTCGACCCGCCGGCCCGAGGTGCGCAGCATCCGCTCCACCAGATCGGCCAGCTCGCCGGCGCCCAGGATCGTGGTGGTCAGCTCGCTGCGGCCGCGGCGGGCCACGAACACCCGGCCGGGCTCGTTGACCCATATCTCCTCGACCTCGGGGTCGTCGAGGTAGCGCTGCAGCGGCCCGAACCCGGCCACCCGGTCCAGCACGTCGCGGACCACCGACTCCGCGTCCCCGATCGGCGGCAGCGCCGAGGACAGCGACCGCTCCGAGTAGTCCGCGACCACGTCCCGGACCAGCAGCCGCACGGGCGCGGGGTCGCTGAACGGGTCCAGCCCACGACGGCGGATCAGCTCCCGCACCTCGCCGTCGACGACCTCCAGCGCACTGGTCGCAGCCGGCACGGCACCCCCGTCGTCTCACCTGGTCAGGACGACGGACTGTAAGAGAACTGGAGCGTCCGCGGGGCGCCGATCGGACGATCTGTGGACGACGCCACGCGAACGCCACCCGGTCGGGCGACAGGCACCGTCGGGCTCGGCCACCCGGCGGTCACGGAGTGTGTGCGCGGACGAGCCGTCCACCGCCCAGCGCCCCTCGCCGTCCGTGGTGGGTCCGCCGGTCCGGATGCCGCCCGCTGAGCGGCCGCGCACATGCACCCACCGTGGCAGAAGATGTCGTCCCCCGACCTCACAATCGCGAGGTCCAGGGCGTCTACCCGGTATGGAGACGTTGACGATGAGCAGGACGCACACTGTCGTGCCCTCGCCGATCGGTCCGCTGACGGTGGTCCGGGAGGGCGGGGACCTGGTCCGGCTGGCCATGTCGCCGCCCGGGCTCTTCGTGGACGCCGAGCTGGGCGAGCGCACCGACGAGGGGTTCGCCGACGTCGTCCGGCAGCTGGGCGAGTACTTCGCCGGCGGGCGGACGGCGTTCGACCTGCCGCTGCGGCCGCTCGGCAGCCCGTTCGAGCTGGCCGTGTGGGAGCAGCTGACCCGCATCCCCTACGGCGAGACCCGCTCCTACGGGTTCGTGGCGAAGGCTGTCGGCGAGCCGGGCGGCGCGCAGGCGGTCGGCGCCGCCAACGGCCGCAACCCGCTGGCGATCGTCGTCCCCTGCCACCGGGTGATCGGCGCCGACGGCACCCTGGTCGGCTTCGGCGGCGGGCTGCCGCGCAAGCGGTTCCTGCTCGACCTGGAGCAGCGCGACAGCCGGCTGTTCTGACGTGCGGCTGGAACCGTTCGACACGGTCGTGCGGCGGCACGGGCCGACGGTGCTGCGGATCTGCCGCGCCGTCGTCGGCCCGGACGCCGCCGACGACGCCTGGTCGGAGACGTTCCTCGTCGCGCTGCGCGCCTATCCGGAGCTGCCGCCGGGCAGCAACGTCGAGGCCTGGCTGATGACCATCGCCCGCCGCAAGGCCGTCGACCAGCTGCGGGCCGCCGCGCGCCGCGCCGTCCCCGTCGCCGACCTGCCCGAGGTGCCGAGCGCGCTGGGGCTCCCCGGCGCCGCGGACGGCGAGCTGTGGGCGGCGCTCGCCGCGCTGCCGGAGAAGCAGCGGCAGACCGTCGCCTACCACCACCTGGCCGGCCTGCCCTACGCCGAGATCGCCGCCCTCGTTGGCGGCACCCCCGAGGCCGCGCGCCGCGCGGCCGCCGACGGCATCGCGGCGCTGCGCCGCACCTACCGAGAGCCGACCGATGACTCCTGACCTCGACCGGCTGGCCGCGCGGCTGGCCCTGGCCGCCGACGAGGCGGGCCAGCTCGACGTCGCCTTCACCACCGTCGCCTCCCCGGTCGGCCCGCTGCTGCTGGCCGCCACCGAGCAGGGGCTGGTCCGCCTCGCCTATGCGGCCGAGGACCACGACACCGTCCTGCAGTCCCTCGCCGACCGGATCAGCCCGCGGGTGCTGCACGCCCCCGCCCGGCTCGCCCCCGCCGCCCGGCAGCTCGAGGAGTACTTCGCCGGGCACCGGACGTCCTTCGACCTGCCGCTGGACCTGCGGCTGTCGTCCGGCTTCCGCCGCGACGTCCTCGACCGGCTGCGCGACGTCGCCTACGGCACGACGGCCAGCTACGCGACGCTCGCCGCCGCCGCCGGCAGCCCCCGCGCCGTCCGGGCGGTGGGCTCGGCGTGCGCGACCAACCCGCTGCCGGTCGTCGTCCCCTGCCACCGGGTGGTGCGCAGCGACGGCGCCCTCGGCGGTTACGTCGGCGGCGCCGAGGCCAAGCGGACGCTGCTCACCCTGGAGGCGGCGGCATGAGGGACCGCGTGGACGCCCTCGACTGGGCCACGCTGACCGCGGAGGTCGACGAGGCCGGCAGCGCGCAGACCGCGCCGCTGCTCACGCCGGACGAGTGCCGCGAGATCAGCGCGCTGTACGACGACGTCGGCCGGTTCCGCTCGACGATCGACATGGCGCGTTACCGGTTCGGCAGCGGGCAGTACCGCTACTTCGACCACCCGCTGCCCGACGTCGTCGCCGGCCTGCGCGCGGCGTTCTACCCGCACCTGGTGCCGATCGCGCGGGAGTGGGCGACGCGGCTGGGCCGGCCGGCGCCCTGGCCGGACACGCTCGACGAGTGGCTGGCGCAGTGCCACGACGCCGGGCAGGCGAGGCCGACGCCGATCCTGCTGCGGTACGGCACCGGCGACTGGAACGCGCTGCACCGCGACCTCTACGGCGACCTCGTCTTCCCGCTGCAGGTGGTCGTCGGCCTCGACGAGCCGGGGGTCGACCACACCGGCGGCGAGTTCCTCACCGTGGAGCAGCGGCCGCGGGCGCAGTCCCGCGGCTACGCCGCCACGCTGCGGCAGGGCTGCGGGATCGTCTTTCCCACCCGCGAGCGGCCGGTGCGCTCGGCGCGCGGCTGGTCGGCCGCCCCGATGCGGCACGGGGTCAGCACGGTGCGCACCGGCGTCCGGCACACCCTCGGCCTCGTCTTCCACGACGCGGCGTAGCGCGCGCCGCTCGGTCGGACGGCATCGACGGCTGACCGAGCCGCTCGGGGTCGAGGTCTGTCGGCGGGAGCTCGTGCTCTGCCCAGCATGGTGGGCAGAGCACGAGCATCCGCAGACCAGGTGGTCCGGCGGCGCGGACGAGCGCCGGCGGCTCGTGCTCTGCGTCCCCCTCACACACAGAGTCCGAGCCGCCCAAGGCGGCCATACCCGCGACGGCCGGAGTGAACGCACCGGGTCACCCGGCCCGGGCCGCCCGGCGCCACTCCTGCGGCGGCACGCCGTGCGCGGCGCGGAAGCGCCGGGTCAGGTAGCCCGCGTCGGCGTACCCGACCCGCCCGGCGACCGCCTGCACGGTCAGCTCCGTCTCGGAGAGCAGGCGGCGCGCCTCGGCCAGGCGTCGCTCGGTGATCCACTGCTGCACGGTCCGGCCGGTGCGCCGGCCGACCACGGTGGTCAGGTGCCCGGCGGTCAGCCCGACCGCGTCAGCGACCTCCCGGAGCGAGATGGGCTCGGCGAAGCGCCGCTCGATGACGTCGAAGACCGCGGCCAGCAACGGCTCGCCCCGGAGCCGCAGGTGCCCGGGGACGTCGGTCGCCAGCCGGGCGAGGTCGACGAGCAGCAGGGTCAGGTGCGCCAGAGCCGCCTCGGCCGAGCCCTCCCGGCGCTCCCGCAGCTCACGGTCCAGGTCGGCGAAGTGCCGCGCCCAGGCCCCTCGCTCGTCCTCCGGCACGGTGAGCCGCTGCACGCCACCGGCCCGCCGCCCGACGAAGGGGAACAGCAGCGGGTGCGCCCGCCACGACCCGAAGGTGCCGGGGCTCTGCCGCTCGACCGCGTCCGGCGGGAAGAACGCCGTCCACACCGCGACCTCCGCGGTGTCGGCGTCCCACTCCGGCGCGACCACCTCCCCCGGCGCGACGACGACCAGGTCCCCCTCCGACACCGCCCACCAGCGACCGTCCAGCCGGAGCCGGCCGGATCCCCGCTCGACGTAGCCGAGCACGATGAAGTCGTGCGCATGGGCCTGGTGCGGCCAGCCCTCGGAGTGGCCGGGGTGGCCACCCTCGAACCGGGCGACCGCCACCGGGGGGACGCCGGCCGTCCGCGCGTACCCGTACACCGGCGCACCGTCGACGCGGCGACCCGTGACCAGCCGGCCGATCGTCGGCGCACCGGAAGATGGTCCCGGTCCGCCCGAGCTCCCGCCATTGTCCCCGCTCATGACGCGGCCGAGAGTAGTGGCAGCAGACCCGAAGATGGTCCCGCCCGGGACCGGGAGAAAGCGGAGACATGACCGACACCACCAGCAGCACCGGCCCGCGGACCCCGGTGGACGGCGGGCAGCGCGCCTTCCTCCCCGGGTTGTCCCACGCGTGGCTGCTCCCCCTCTACGACCCGCTGACCCGGCTCCTCCACGTCGGCGTGATCCACCAGCGCCTGGTGGACCAGGCGGCCCTCCGCCCCGGCCAGACGGTCCTGGAGATCGGCTGCGGCACGGGCAACCTGCTGCTGGCGGCCAAGCGCGCCCAGCCGGAGGCGACCGCCGTCGGACTGGACCCCGACCTCGCCGCGCTGGCCCGCGCCCACCGCAAGGCCAAGCGCCGCCGGGTCGCCGTCCAGCTGGACCGCGGGTACGCCGACGCGCTGCCCTACGCCGACGCGAGCATCGACGTCGTCCTCTCCTCGTTCATGCTGCACCACCTGCCCGGCGAGGAGCAGGAGACGGCCATGCGGGAGGTGCTCCGCGTGCTGCGCCCCGGCGGCACCCTGCACCTCGTGGACGCCGACGCCCCGGACCCCACAGCCGCACACGGCCACGGGCACGTGCACCACCGCGGACCCATCCACGACCACGCCGTCGCCGACGTCCCCGCGCTGCTGCGCCGGGCCGGCTTCGCGGAGGTGACCCGGACCGGCTCCGAGACCCGCCGGCCGTTCGGCCGGTTCAGCTCCTACCGCGCCACCCGCTGAGACGGCGGCGGCGGTCGACCCGCGCGAGAGACCGGGATCAGCAACCGCGGACGTCGTAGCCGCGCAGCTCCGGCCACGCACCCGCCGGCGTCGTCGTCCAGTCGAAGACCGAGACCCCGATCGCACCCTGCTCCCGGGCCGCGCGGGCCATGCCCGCGTAGTCGGCGGCCGTCTCCGTCGCACCGAAGCCGCCGATCGTCGACACCGCCGCGCAGGCCTCCCCGAGGTTGCCGCGCAGCCGCGTGGTGTTCTCCGCCGTGTACCGGTACGCGTCGCTGTAGACCGGGTCGGTGCGGTTGCTCCAGTACGCCATCGGCTGCCAGACCTGGTACAGCGGGGCGAGTTGCCGCCACGGGAAGCTCGGCCAGTAGTTGCGGTTGATGACGTCGAGAACCACCGGCGGGAGCACGATGGCGCTCAGGGTCACGCCGGGGGCGGCAGCGTGCAGCCTCGTGGACAGGTCGACCAGCCGGGCGTTGCGCGTGGCCACGTCGGTGACCGTGCGGTCCTCGATGTCGACGCCGATCCCGTCGAACGCCTGCCCGGACGCCCGGAAGTCGACCATCGCCATCAGCCGTCGCAGGTCGGCGTCCACGTCGGTGAAGGTCGGCAGGTACCAGGCGACCACGCGCATCCCGCGCGCGTGCGCCCTGGTGAGGAACGCCGCCTGCAGGTCCGGGCTGATCAGGCCGGGGTAGCGCGGATCCGGTGCCGCGGCCTGGAGGTAGATCGTGTGCACACCGGCGTCCGCCATGGCGTCGACGTGCTCGGGGCGGATGACGGGGTTCGGGCCGCCGTACTCGCGGCTGAACCGGAACCGGGTGATCCAGGTGCCGGCGTGCTCGTAGGGGTCCAGGACGGCCACCCGCACTGCACCGGTGGCCGCGGTCCACCGGAGGAACCCGCCCTGGGTGTCGCTCTGCCGTCCCGCGACGACGTCGTACTCGCTGGTGATGGGGTAGCCGAGCACGCTGCGCGGCCCACCCAGCGAGTCGTACCTCCCCCGGATGGAGCCGTGGATCTCGTGCGCCCCGGTGGCCGGCGTCGAGTAGACCGACCCGCCCTGGAAGTGACTGAACACCCCCACCCCGTCGCCCACCGGCGTCTCGTCGGTCACCGGATAACCCAGGAACCCCCGCGCTCCACCCGATCCGTTCCACCGGTCCCGCACCCAGCCGTGCACCTCGTGCGCCCCGGTGCCCGGCGTCGAGTAGACCGACCCGCCCTGGAAGTGACTGAACACCCCCACCCCGTCGCCCACCGGCGTCTCGTCGGTCACCGGATAACCCAGGAACCCCCGCGCTCCACCCGATCCGTTCCACCGGTCCCGCACCCAGCCGTGCACCTCGTGCGCCCCGGTGCCCGGCGTCGAGTAGACCGACCCGCCCTGGAAGTGGCTGAACACCCCCACCCCGTCGCCCACCGGCGTCTCGTCGGTCACCGGGAACCCCAGGAAAGCCGTCGGCCCGCCACGCGCCAGGTACCGGTCGCGGACCCAGCCGTGCACCTCGTGCGCCCCCGTGCCCGGCGACCAGTAGATCGCCCCACCGGCATAGTCCTGTCCGCGGCCGGCACCCACGGGGTACTGGGGACCCAGCGGTGGGCCGAGGAAGGACGCCGTTCCCCCCAGTTCGCAGTGGTGGCGCTCGATCGGGTCCGCCTGGGTGCACGGCTGCGCCGCCGCCGGGACGGCGACCAGACAGAGGGCTCCGGTCACCAGTGCGAGAAGCAGTGCCGCGAGCGGCCGACCGCCGGTCCGATACGACATGTCGATCAGCTCCACCGGCGGCGCCGGGACGCTGCCGCCCCGCTTCCCCCACCGCCGCCTCGGACGGTGGCGCGGGACGCCCGGCACCACCAGTGCCCTTGGCCACGCGGGCCAGGGGTCGGACGGCTCGGTGGCGCAGCGGCCGGGCCCCGTCAGGGCAGCCGAGAGCACTACCCTGCCGCCCGTGGCGACCTGGACCGACGTCCGGCAGGTGGCACTGACCCTGCCCGAGGTCACCGAGAGCGACGCGCGCGGCCGCCACGAGTGGCGGGTGCGGGACAAGGGCTTCGTCTGGGAGCGGCCGCTGCGCCGCGCCGACCTCGAGGCGCTCGGCGACCAGGCTCCCGACGGGCCGGTGCTCGCCGCCTGGGTGCCCGACCTCGGCGCCAAGGAGGAGCTGCTCGCCGACGACCCGGCCGTCTACTTCACGACGCCGCACTTCACCGGCTACCCGGTCGTGCTGGTGCGGCTCGACGAGATGGCGGTCGAGGAGCTCCCCGAGCTGGTCACCGAGGCGTGGCTGGCCCGCGCTCCGAAGCGGCTGGCCCGCGCGTACCTCGACGCGGCTACCTGACGCCGGCCAGCTCCACGACCGCGTCGACCAGCGCGTCGCCGTCCAGCAGCACCCGGTCGTTGTGGTCGGCCCCGGGGACCTCGACCAGCCGGTGCAGCCGCGCCGCGGCGTCCGCGACCGCACGGCTCTGCGCCGGCGGCACGATGGAGTCGGCGTCGCCCAGCACCACCGTCGTCGGCGCGCGCACCGAGGCGATGCGCTCGGCCACCGGGTAGCGGTCGCGCAGCAGCGCCCGCACCGGGAGGAACGGGTAGTGCTCGCTGCCCACGGCGGCGAGGTCGGTGAACGGCGAACGCAGGAGCAGTCCCGCGGGCGGGTGCTCGCCGGACAGCTCGGCGACCACCGCCGCGCCCAGGCTCTCGCCGTAGTAGACGAGCCGGCCGGGCGGCACGCCGGCCTCCGCCACCAGGAAGGTGCGGGCCGCGCGCACGTCGCGGGCCAGCCCCGCCTCGCTCGGGCTGCCCGGGTTGCCGCCGTAGCCCCGGTAGTCGAAGAGCAGCACAGCCAGCCCGCGACCGGCCAGCGCGCGGGCCAGCGGCGCCCGCAGTCCGCGGTGCCCGCCGTTGCCGTTGGCCACCAGCACCGCGGCGGCGTCCGGGGCGCGGCCGGACACGAACCAGGCCCCCAGCGCCAGCCCGTCGGAGGTCCGCAGGACGACGTCCCGCCCGCCGGGGAGGACGTCGGCCGCGGCCGGCACCGGGCCGTCGTCGGGCAGGTAGACCAGCCGCCGCTGCAGGGCCCAGAGCAGCCCGGTCAGCACGGCGAGCACCAGGACGACGGCCACGGCGACGCGAGCGGCCCGCCGCGCCACCGCACGCTCAGTGCCGGCCGGGGAGCACCGCGTCGATCAGGTGCGGGCCCGGCTCGGCCAGCGCCCGCCGGAGCTGGTCGGCCAGCTCCTCGGCCGTCGTCGCGCGGGTCGCCGGCACGCCCATACCGGTCGCGAGCGCGACGAAGTCCAGCCCGGGACCGCCCAGGTGCAGCAGCTGCCCGGCCCGCTCGCCGTCGCCGTCGGCACCCACGCGGGACAGCTCGTGCTCGAGGATCGCGTAGGAGCCGTTGTCGCAGACGATCGTCGTGACGTCGAGCTGCTCGCGGGCCTGGGTCCACAGCGCCTGGATGGTGTACATCGCGCTGCCGTCGGCCTGGATGCACAGCACCGGCCGGTCGGGGCAGGCCACCGCGGCGCCGACCGCCATCGGCAGCCCGTCGCCGATCGCGCCGCCGGTCAGCGCCAGCCAGTCGTGCCGCGGCGCGCCCGCGGTCAGCTCGGCCAGGCCCACCCCCGAGGTGAGCGCCTCGTCGACGACGATCGCCCGCTCGGGCAGCAGCGCGCCGACCACCGCTGCCATCGACCGCGGGTCCAGCAGGCCGGTGGGCAGCTCGGGGCGGGCGGCCTCGACCGGCTCCGGCTCGGTGCCGGGCGCGACGCGGTCGGCCAGCGCCCGCACCGCGGCCACGCCGTCCTCCCCCGGGGCGGAGAGCACGTGCACCGTGCAGCCCTCGGGCACCGGCGTCCCCGGCACGTCCGGATAGGCGAAGAAGTGCACCGGCCCGGTCGCCCCGGCCAGGACCAGGTGCGCCGTCCCCTCGAGGGCGGCCATCGCCATCTCCGGCGGGTAGGGCAGCTTGTCGACGTCGGGCAGGCCGGCGCCGCGCACCGTCCGCGCGGGGAACGTCTCGGTCAGCAGCCGCGCGCCGGTGCCGGCGGCGACCCGGCCGGCGGCGAGCAGTCCCTCCTCGCACGCCACGACGTCGCCGCCGAGGAACAGCACGGCCGGCTCCCCCGACGCGAGCGCGGCGGCCACGTCCTCGACCACCGCGTCGGGCACCCGGGGGGCGGGCCGCACCGGCACCGGCTCGGCCGGCGCGGCGCCGTCCTCCCAGGAGACGTCGGCGGGCAGCACGAGGGTCGCCACCGCTCCCCGCGCCGCCTGCGCCACCGCCTCGGCGGCGTCGGCTGCGACGTCGGCCGGCGACAGCGACCGGCGCACCCAGCCCGACACCGCGCCGGCGAGGGCGTCGACGTCGGACTCCAGCGGGGCGTCCAGCCGCTTGTGCGACCGCGCGTGGTCGCCGACGACGTTCACCAGCGGGGCGCCGCCCCGGCGGGCGTTGTGCAGGTTGGCCAGGCCGTTGGCCAACCCCGGGCCGAGGTGCAGCAGGGTCGCGGCGGGGCGGCCGGCCATGCGCGCGTAGCCGTCGGCGGCGCCGGTCGCGACCCCCTCGAACAGGGTCAGCACGGCGCGCATCTCCGGCACGTCGTCCAGGGCCGCGACGAAGTGCATCTCCGACGTGCCGGGGTTGGCGAAGCAGACGTCGACCCCGGCCGCGACGAGGGTGCGGATGAGCGCCTGCGCCCCGTTCACCGGCCGCGCCCCGGCCGACCGCAACAGGCCGTCACGGCACGTACGGCATGCCGATCTTGATCTCGCGGACGTCGAAGTGCGCCATCGTCGCGCCACCGGTGGCGAAGTTGGCGACGTCCTCCCCCGCCGACCGGCCCTCCGGCGAGGCGAAGGCCGTCATCATCGACTCCTCGGACTCGAAGTCGAGCTCGGCGACGAAGTAGGGCGCCTGCTGGGAGGGGTCCATCGACTTGGCGTGGCCGGCGGTGAACCGGATGAGCCCGGGCATCTCCATGGCCAGGGGCATGTGCGTGTCGCGGTAGTAGTCGTCGAACGCGCCCGGGTCATCGGGCTGCCCATAGTTGACCACGAGCCTGTGCACCATCTGCGCACCTCCACGTCGGCCGGGCACCGGTGCCCGGGAGTGGCCCCACCCTGGCAGGTCGGGGGCCACTCCCGCGACCTCAGAAGGTGAGGACCAGGCGCCCGCGGACGCCGCCGCGCTCGAGCAGCCGGTGCGCCTCGGCGGCCTCCTCGGCGGGGATCGTCCGCGCCACGCGCAGGGTCACCACGCCGTCCTCCACCAGCTGCCGCAGGCCGTCCAGCCGCTCCTGCTCCTCGACGTAGTTCCGGACGGCGACCGGGTGGACGCGCAGCCCGCGCTGCCCGTCGCCCCGGTAGCCGCGCACGGTCGCGACGGTGCCGCCGTCCTTCACGGCCGGGAGCACGAGCTCGTCCTGCACGGAGCCGTCGGCCAGCCCGTCGACACCCTCGGGGTAGAGCTCGCGGACCCGGTCGGCGACGTCGTCGCCGCGCCGGACGACGACGTCGGCGCCGAGGTCGCGGACCAGCTGCTCGTCGGCCTCCGAGGCGTCGGCGACGACGGTCAGCCCCTCCCGCTTGGCCAGCTGGATCACGTAGCCGCAGAACGCACCCGCGGAGCCGGTCACCGCGAGCACCTGGCCGGGCTCGAGCGCCATCAGGTCGAGCGCCAGCCGTGCGGTGAGGCCGTTCATGGGCAGAGTCGCGGCCTCGGCGTCCGTGGCGCCCTTCGGCGAGCGGGCCACCGACCCGGCCGGGACGACGAGATCCTCCCGGTAGCCGCCGTGCGCCCCCGACGGCAGCACGATCGCCATCACCCGCTCGCCCACCTGCAGGTCGGTCTCGACGTCGGGGCCGATCTCGAGCAGCTCGCCGGCGGCGTCCATCCCGGGCACGTAGGGGAACTCCTTGACCGGGTCCCGCTGGGCGTACGTGCCGTTGCGGGCGTGGGTGTCGGTCGGGTTCACCGTCGCCGCGGTCACCCGCAGCCGGACCTGCCCCGGCCCCAGCGGCTCGGCCGGGACGTCGATGAGGTGCAGGGCCTCCGGCCCACCGAACTCGGTCACTCCGACAGCTCTCATGTCCCGAGCCAAGCCCCGGCCCGCGCGACGTGTTCCCCGCCCTTCCGTGACGTGGAACCCCGGACCGTGACGCCGGCGCGCACTCGCCGAACGGCTCACCGCGCCGCTGGACTCCTCGCTGCGGCTCGCCCTGCTCAGGCCCCTCTCCGCGGCCGCGGAGGAGCTCACCGGCCAGCTGGCGCCCGGAGCCGTCGACGTGCGGCTGCGCGGCAGCGACATCGGCCTGGTCGTGACGCACCCGGTGCCGCCGCACGAGGAGGGCGCTCCGGAGGCCGACCCGGGGTTCCGCGCAGCCGGCGCCGGGAGATGCGGACGACGGCGGGACGGCGCGGATCACCCTGGGCCTGCCCGACGCGCTCAAGGCCCGGGGTCGAGGAGGCCACCGAGCGGCAGGGCTCCTCGGTCAACAGCTGGCTGGTCCGAGCCGTCACGCGCGCCCTGCAGGACGGCGGCCCGGACGCGCCGGGACGCCGCCGCGGCCGCTGGTCCGGCCAGACCTACTCGGGCTGGGTCAGCTGACCGCCGCCCGCCCGCTGCCCCGACACCCACCCGTCCGGAGGTCCACCGTGCCCACCTTCGCCACCCCCGGCCCCGTTGCCGCGCGCATCCAGGCCGCCGAGCAGACCCGGGTCGAGTACAACGGCGGGACGCTGCTGGTCAGCTCGCCCCGCCGGCCCCGCCTGCTGTTCTTCGGCGGCGGCCTGCCATCGGTCGAGGTCGACGTCCTCCTGCCGGAGCGCTCGGTGCTCGCCGTCGACTGCGGGACCGGCGACGTCGACTGCTCCGGGCCGCTCGGCGCCGTCCGGGCCACCGTGAGCAGGAGACCGTGCGGCTGCGCGCCCGCACCGGCTTCGGCGACATCGTCGTCCGACGGGCGTGACGACCATGACCCCCGCCATCTCCGTCACCGGGCGGCATCAACGGCCTGCTGTCGGTCGGCTGGTGCGCGGCGATCGCGCTGGGCCGGGTACCTGTGGGCGCGGGCCGCGTACGACCGGCGGCCGGCCCGCTGACGCACCGCCGTCCCCGATCGCGGGAATGACGGGCGGCTGCCCGTCGCTGAACAGGGCAGTCCCCCGCCCGTTCGGAAGAGGTCGCGCATGCCCGCACTCCTGCTGGACCGGTCCACCGACAGCACCGCCGAGCGGACGCCGCGCCGCCGGCGCCGGGTGCCCCGCCGCCTGGTCGCCGCCGCGATCGGGCTGGCCGTGCTCGTGCCCGTGTCGGGCCAGGTGTGGGACTGGCTGCCCGGCAACCCGTTCGAGCAGGACGTCGTCGACCGCAGCACGACGCCGCTGCTGCTGGCCCTCGACGACCTGCACGAGTACCACGCGGCCACCGGCACCTTCCAGGTCGTCGTCGACCAGGAGAAGGACACCCGGTACGTGCCGTCGGTGATCAGCGGCGAGCGGGTCAGCTTCCTGGCCACCGGCACCGCGGACGCCTACGTCGACTTCGAGGGGCTGGACTCCGGCCGGGTCGCCCTCTCCGCCGACGGCACGTCGGCCACCATCGACCTGCCCTCGCCGCGCGTCGGCGAGGTGCGCATCGACCCGGCGGAGAGCCGGGTCCTCGACCGCGACCGCGGGCTGTTCGAGCGGGTCGGCGACGCCTTCGGCGACAACCCGGTCGACGACACCGAGCTCTACGCGCTGGCGGAGGACCGGCTGGCCGCCGCGGCCGCGGAGAGCGACCTGCGCGAGCGGGCCGAGGACAACACGCGGGACATGCTGACCGGGCTGGCCCGCTCGCTCGGCGTCGACCGGGTCGAGGTCACCTTCGAGCAGCCGGCCGACTCGGCCGGCTGATCGGGGGGTCCTCCCTCAGCGCTTGAGGGCGTACTCCTTGAGCAGGCCGCGGCTGATGATGGTCTTCTGGATCTCGCTGGTGCCCTCGCCGATGAGCAGGAACGGCGCCTCGCGCATCAGCCGCTCGATCTCGTACTCCTTGGAGTAGCCGTACCCGCCGTGGATGCGGAACGAGGTCGTGGTGACCTCGGCGCAGTACTCGCTGGCCAGCAGCTTGGCCATGCCCGCCTCGACGTCGTTGCGCGAGCCGGCGTCCTTCAACCGGGCGGCCTTCACCATCAGCGCGTGCGCGGCCTCGACCTTGGTGGCCATCTCGGCCAGCTGGAAGGCGATCGCCTGGTGCTGCGCGATCGGCCGGCCGAACGTCTCCCGCTGCTGGGCGTAGGCGATGGCCAGCTCGAACGCGCGGATCGAGATGCCGCAGGCGCGGGCCGCGACGTTCACCCGGCCGACCTCGACGCCGTCCATCATCTGCGCGAACCCCCGCCCCGGCGTCCCACCCAGGACGTGCTCGGCGCCGATCCGGAAGCCGTCGAACACCAGCTCGGTGGTGTCCACGCCCTTGTAGCCCATCTTGTCGATCTTCCCGGGGATGCTCAGCCCGGGCAGCACCTCACCGAACCCGGCCGGCTTCTCCACCAGGAAGCAGGTCAGGTTCTGGTGCGCCTTCGCCGCACCCTCCTCGGTGCGCACCAGCGCCGCGACCAGCGTGGAGGACCCGCCGTTGGTCAGCCACATCTTCTGCCCGTCGATCACGTAGTCGCCCTCGACCTGCTTCACGGCCTTGGTGCGGATCCCGGCGACGTCGGAGCCCAGCCCCGGCTCGGACATCGAGAACGCGCCGCGCACCTCGCCGGTCGCCATCCGCGGCAGCAGCCGCTCGCGCTGCTCGGGCGTGCCGTGCTGCAGCACCATGTAGGCCACGATGAAGTGGGTGTTGATCACCCCCGAGACGCTCATCCAGCCGCGGGCGATCTCCTCGACCACCAGCGCGTAGGTCAGCAGCGACTCGCCCAGCCCGCCGAACTCCTCGGGGATCATCAGCCCGAAGATCCCCATCTCCTTCAAGCCCTCGACGATCTCGGTCGGGTAGGCGTCGGCGTGCTCGAGCTGCTGGGCGTGCGGGATGATCTCCTTGTCCACGAAGCTGCGGACCGTCGCCAGGATCTCCTGCTGGACGTCGGTCAGGTCGGCGGTCTGGGCCAGACGGGTCATGGCGGTCGCTCCTCCGGGACTTCGGTGTCCGTAGTTACCGGTGAGTATGGGCCACCGCCCACCCGCCCTCGTCACACCCGCCCGCCGGGCTAGCGTCGCCGGGGTGAGGTCCCTGGTCGTCGCGCTCGCCGCCGTCCTGCTGGCCGCCGGCTGCGGGAGCCCGCCGGCGGACGACGCCCCGCGGGAGGAGCCCGCGCCGGCCCAGGCCGAGCAGTCGGCAGCCGCGACGGCCGACCCCGCGGCCGCGACCACCCCCGAGGAGGCGGCCCTCGCGGTCGCGCTGCGGGCGACGGACCTCCCGGCCGGCTGGTCGGTGCAGGCCAACCCCGTGCCGGACGGCGACCTGGCCGGCGACCCGAGCCTCGACGGCATCTGCGGCGTCGCCTTCGCCTCCGAGGAGCACCGGGTCGCCAAGCACCCCGTCGTCGGCCTCCACCCGGCCGGCGCCGCCACCGTCGTCTCCGAGGCGATCGCCTACGACTCGGCCGAGTCCGGTGAGCTGGCGCTGACCGAGCTGCGGGACGCCTTCGAGTCCTGCACGGCCGGCGACCGCACGCTCGTCGAGCCGCCGGTCGTCGAGGGACTGGCCGGGACCGTCGTCGCGGTGCGCTACCGGCTGGCGGACGGGACCACGCAGGACGTGCTCGCCCAAGGGCGTGGCGCGGTGGTGTCGGTGCTCATCGCGGAGGATCCTGCCGCAGGCGCCACCGCCGCCCGGGGCATCGCGACCCGGATGGCCGCGCTGCCCGGCGCCGCCGTCGGGCGGTGACCCGGCGCCCCCGACGGAAGGACCCGATGAGCACGCACGACGACGGCCGGTACCGGGGCGACTCCCCCGCCACCGTGCCGCCCCCGCCGCCGTACGCCGACCCCGGCTACGGACCGCCTCCCGGCTACGGACCGCCTCCCGGCTACGGCCTCCCGTACGCGCCACCCGCGCCGTACCCGCGGCCGACCAACACCCTGGCGGTCCTCGCCCTGGTCATGGCGTTCGTCTTCGCACCGGCCGGCGTGGTGCTCGGCGTCGTCGCACGCCGGCAGATCAGGCGGACCGGCGAGGACGGCGAGGGCCTGGCCCTGGCCGGCATCATCGTCGGCGCGGTGTTCTGCGCGCTCGTCGTCCTGGCGATCGTGCTGTGGTTCGTGGCGGTCGCCGCGCTGGCCGGCGTCTCCTTCGGCCCCTGACGCCTCGGGCATAGGAAGCTCTACCCACGTCGACGGGTGCTGGACGGGGGGAGAGCTTCCTATGCCTCGTTCAGCGGGCAGTCAGCTCTCCGGCGGGCTGAACGTCGAGGTGCGGGCCATGCCGGCGGCGCGGCCCTTGCCGGCGATGACCAGCGCCATCTTGCGGCTGGCCTCGTCGATCATCTCGTCGCCGAGCATCGCCGAGCCCTTCGCGCCGCCGGCCTCCGACGTGGACCACTCGTAGGCGTCGAGGATCAGCTCGGCGTGGTCGTAGTCCTCCTGCGACGGCGCGTAGATCTCGTTGGCCGCGTCGATCTGCCCCGGGTGCAGCACCCACTTGCCGTCGAACCCCAGCACCGCCGACCGCTTGGCCACCTCGCGGAACGCGTCGACGTCGCGGACCTGCAGGAACGGGCCGTCGATCGCCTGCACGCCGCGGGCCCGGGCGGCCATCAGGATCTGCATGAGGATGTAGTGGAACGGATCGCCGGCGTAGTCCGGGTGCAGCGCCCCCACCACGAGGGACTTCATGTTGATCGAGGCCATGAAGTCGGCCGGGCCGAAGATGATCGTCTCGATCCGCGGGCTGGCGAACGCGATCGCGTTGACGTTGATCAGCCCCTGGGCGTTCTCGATCTGCGCCTCGATGCCGATCCGCCCCACCGGCAGGCCGGTGGACTTCTCGACCTGGGTGAGCAGCAGGTCCAGCGCCTGCACCTGGGCGGCGTCGACCACCTTGGGCAGCATGATGCAGTCCAGGTTCGCCCCGGCGCCCCCGACGACCTCGATCACGTCGTGATAGGTCCACTCCGTCGTCCAGTCGTTGACCCGGACGGTGCGGATCTTCTCCCCCCACCCGCCCTCGTTGAGCGCGGCGACGATGTTCTTCCGGGCGCCGGGCTTGGCCAGCGGGGCGCAGGCGTCCTCCAGGTCGAGGAACACCTGGTCGGCGGGCAGGCCCTTGGCCTTCTCCAGGAACCGGGGGTTGCTGCCCGGCACGGCCAGGTTGGAACGGCGGGATCGGAGCTCGGCCACGGGTCCTCCGGGGTGGTGGGGTGGGCGGACGACACAGCTGGTCGGGGTCAGGTCGCTACCGGAGGGTAGTCAGGGGCAGAAATGGCCATTTCTGCCCCTCAGGTCGCGGGCTCGACGAGGGTCACCGGCCGGCTGGCGCGCACCACCAGCGCCACCCCGAGGACGACGAGCAGCACGCCGGGCAGGGCGAGCAGTGGCGGCACCTGCCCGAGCAGGACCAGCGCGAACAGCAGCGCCCCGGGCACCTCGAGCAGCACCACCAGGCTGACCACCGTCGGTCCGACCGAGGAGAGCACCAGGTTGAGCAGGGTGTGGCCGAGCACCTGGGCGCACACGGTGATCGCCGCGATCAGCAGCCAGTCCCGGCCGCTGAACCCGCCGAGCGGGGCGCCGACGACGACCGCCGCGACCGCGATCGTCAGCGCGCAGACCGAGTAGCAGACGATCGCGTAGGCGGCGGTGGACAGCCGCTGCCGGGCCCGCGCCCCGGCCAGGACGTACCCGCCGGCGCAGACCGCCCCCAGCAGCGCCAGCCCGTCGCCGACCAGCGCCCGCACGCTGACCGTGACGTCGACCCCGGCGATGAGGGCGACCCCCAGCACGGCCAGCACCAGCCCCCACCAGATCGCCGCGGGCAGCCGCACCCCGCTGATCCGGGCGACCAGCGCCGTCCAGATCGGCGTCGTCGTGACCAGCGCGGTCGACGCGGCGACCGTGGTCATCGACAGGCTGGGCAGCCAGGCGGCGAAGTGCGCGGCGAGGAACAGCCCGGCCAGCACGGAGCTGCCGAGGTGGCGGAACCGGAGCCCGGCCAGCACCGGACGCTCCCGCAGGAGCAGCACCGGCAGCAGCACCGCGGCGCCGCCCACGTTGCGCCAGAACGCCAGCGCCAGCATCGGCGCCGCCAGCAGCGTGGTCAGCGGCGCGGACAGCGAGATGCCGACGACGGCGGCGGCCATCAACCCGACGTCCCGGCCGCCGGGACGGTGCACCGCCCACGCGGAGCCGGCCCCGTCCAGAGGCTCGCGCCGAGCGGAGCCAGGGGTGAGCGGGACGGGGTCCTCTCTCAGCTCGGGACCCGGATCCGGCCGCGCGCGACCGGCACGACGGCCCCGTGCGTGGTGGCCGAGACGGCCGCACCACCGGACGCGGTGACGGTGCAGGTCAGGACCGAGGGGCGGCCCATCGCCTCGCCCTGCCGGACCACGTAGGACGACGTCCCGTCGCCGGCCACCAGCCCCGCGGCCACCAGCCAGACGCCGGCGCCCAGGGCCGCCGATCCGGTCGCCGGGTCCTCGCCCCAGGCGATGTCGGCGGCGAACACCCGGGCGTACGCGGTGGAGGCCGCGCCGTCCCAGGCGAGGACCGAGACGCCCTCCCCCACCCCGAGCCGGCCCAGCAGTGCCGGAACGGGCGCCGCCTGGTCGACCACCTCGGGGCGCACCGCGAGGAACGTGAACGGCAGGCCGCAGCCGGCCACGTGCGCCGGGACGCCGACCACGTCGGCCGCCGACAGGCCCATCGCCTCGGCCAGCGCGGCGAGGTCCGGGCCGTCCTCGAGCGTGGGGCGGCCGCCGGTGAGCGTCGCGCCCTGCTCGTCGACCACGACGTCGAGCACGCCGGCGCCGCACTCCTGCCGCAGCGTGCCCGTGGCCGCCCGGCCGGCCCGCACCAGCGTGTGCGCCGCGCCGACGCTCGGGTGCCCGGCGAAGGGCAGCTCGGCGTAGGGCGTGAAGATGCGCACCCGGTAGGTGGCGCCCGAGCCGGCGGTCGGCGCGCACAGGAACGAGGTCTCCGAGAGGTGGAACTCGAGGGCCAGCGCCTGGCACTGCTCGGTGGTCAGCGCGTCGGCGTCGAACACGACGGCGAGCGGGTTGCCGGCGAAGGCGCGCGGCGCGAAGACGTCGACGACCTCGTACTCGAGCTCGGCTGCGGGGGACGACACGCCGCCGACGGTAGCCTCACGTCCCGTGACGACGGTGACGAGGGCGTATGTCTCCCGGCTGGCCGGGCTGACCGTCTTCGACCCCAACGGCGACCGGGTGGGCAAGGTCCGCGACGCCGTCGTCGCATTGCGCGTCGGCACGGCGCCGCCCCGCGTCCTCGGCCTGGTCGTCGAGGTGGTCGCCCGTCGCCGGATCTTCGTGCCGATGGGCCGGGTGACCTCGGTCGACCCCGGCGCGGTGGTCCTCGGCTCGGGCACGCTCAACCTCAAGCGCTTCGAGCAGCGGCGGGGCGAGACCCTGGTCCTCGGCGAGCTGCTTGACCGCTCGGTCCACCTCGCCGAGTCCGGTCGTCCCGCCGTGGTCGTCGACGCCGGGATGGAGCAGACCCGCACCGGCGACTGGGTGCTCTCCAAGCTCGCCGTCCAGGAACCCGGCCGGCTGGGCCGCCGCGGCCAGCTGCACCAGCTGAACTGGGACGAGGTCCGCGGGCTGAGCCTGCCGCAGACCGGACAGGGTGCCGAGACGCTCATCGCGACCTACCGCGAGCTCAACGCCGCCGACCTGGCCCACGCGCTGCAGGAGCTGCCGATCAAGCGCCGGCACGAGGTCGCCGAGGCGCTGGACGACGAGCGGCTGGCCGACGTGCTGGGCGAGCTGCCCGAGGCCGACCAGATCACCATCCTCGGCACGCTGGACGAGAGCCGCGCGGCCGACGTCCTCGAGGTGATGGACCCCGACGACGCCGCCGACCTGCTGGCCGAGCTGTCGAACGTCGACCGCAACCGGCTGCTCGAGCTCATGGAGCCCGACGAGGCCGAGCCGGTGCGCCAGCTGCTCAAGTACTCCGAGGACACCGCCGGCGGGATCATGACCAGCGAGCCGGTGATCCTGACCCCCGACGCCACGATCGCCGAGGCCCTGGCGCGGGTGCGCGAGCCCGAGCTCAGCCCGGCCCTGGCCAGCCAGGTCTACGTCTGCCGGCCGCCGTCGGCCACCCCGACCGGGCGCTACCTCGGGCTGGCACACATCCAGCGGCTGCTGCGCGAGCCGCCGTCCACGCTGGTCAGCGGCGTGCTCGACGACATGGAACCGCTCACGCCGGAGGCGCCGCTGGCGGAGGTGACCCGCTACTTCGCCACCTACAACCTGGTGGCCGCCCCGGTCGTCGACGGGCAGGGGCACCTCGTGGGCGCGGTCAGCGTGGACGACGTCCTCGACCACCTGCTGCCCGACGACTGGCGCGAACGGGCCCGACGTGGCTGAGAGCCAGCGGCTCGACGTCCCCCGCGGCCGGACCCGCCGGCTGAGCAGCTTCGTGCGGTTCAACCCGGACGCGGTCGGCCAGTTCGCCGAGGCCATCGCCCGCTTCCTGGGCACCGGCCGGTTCCTCGCCGTCCAGACGGTGCTCGTGATCGTCTGGATCGGGCTCAACGTCTTCGCCGTCCAGCTGCAGTGGGACCCGTATCCGTTCATCCTGCTCAACCTGGCGTTCTCCACCCAGGCCGCCTACGCCGCCCCGCTGATCCTGCTGGCGCAGAACCGGCAGGCCGACCGCGACCGCGTGGCCCTGGAGGAGGACCGCGCCCGGGCCTCGACCACCCGCGCCGACACCGAGTACCTGGCCCGCGAGCTGGCCGCGCTGCGGGTGGCGATCGGCGAGCTGGCCACCCGCGACTTCATCCGCGGCGAGCTCAACCGCATGGCCGAGGACGCCGCCGACGACGCCGACCGGCGCGAGAAGAAGGCGCGGAAGAAGCGCGACGCGGTCGGCTGAGGACGGCGGCCGGCTCAGCCGCCGGCGACGACGTGGACCAGGGCGCCGGTCGCCCCGGCGACCACCAGGACGACGATGAACGGCGACCGCAGCGCCAGCGCCAGCGCTGCGGCCGCGAGCCCGGCCAGCCGACCGTCGACGACCAGCGCGCCGTCGGTGGTGGCGGCCTGCACCGCGACCAGTGCAGCGAGCAGCGCAGCGGGCACGAAGTCGACGACGCGGGTCACCCACGGCCGCTCCACCCAGGCGGCGGGCACCGAGAGCCCGGCGAGCTTGAGCAGGTAGCAGCCGAGCGACGCCGCCACGACAGTCACCCACAGCGCGGTGCCGGTCATCGGGCCTCCTCCGACGCCACCCGCGGCCGCCCGGCCAGCGCCACCGCGACCACCGCGGCGATCACCTGCACGCCCGCGGGCACGACGGGGGTCAGCGCGAGCGCGACCACCGCGCCGCCCACCGCCACCCGCCGCTGCACGGCCGCCTCGGGGAACGACCGCTGCAGCCGCGGCCACAGCAGCGCCAGGAAGGCGGCCGGGACGACGGCGTCCAGGGCGGCCAGGGCGGCCCCGGACAGCGCCGCGGCCCCGAGCGAGCCGACCACGGTCGTGGCGTTCCAGACCAGGAAGATCGTGCCGCCGCCGGACAGGAAGGCCAGCCGGGCAAGCGCCCGGTCGGGGGCGGCGATCGCCAGCGCCGTCGTCTCGTCGATGACCCAGTGCGCCGCTCCGACCCGACGGAGCACGCCGCGCGGCCGCAGCAGCGGCAGCATCCGGACGCCGTAGACGGTGTTGCGGGTACCCAGCAGCAGCGCGCTGCCGACCGCGGCGAGCCCGCTGCCACCCGCGCCCAGCACGCCGACCAGGGCGAACTGCGAGGCGCCGGTGAACATCAGCAGCGACATCGTCATGGCCTGCCACAGATCCAGCCCGGCCGCGTCGGCCGCGGCACCGAAGGCCGCGCCGTAGAGACCCACCGCGAGCCCCAGCCCGACCGCGTCGCGCAGGGTGGCGGAACGATCTGCGGACACGGTGACCGAGGCTAACGACCCGGTCCGACACGGCGGCGGCTCGGGGGGCGGGGCACGGCGCCGAGACCGGTGCGGGCTGCGGGACGGATCACGCTCCGGCGGGCGGTTCCGGATCCTGGCCGCCGTACAGTGGCAGGAGACCCGTGTGCGCAGGTCGCCGTCGCCTCTCGGCGGGCCGGACCGGGTCCCCCGCCGAAGGAGACAGCCGCAACGATGTCCGCCCCGCTGACCGGCGCGCCGGCGCTCGACGCCGTCAACGCCGCCCTGGCCACCGTGCAGGACCCGGAGATCAACCGCCCGCTCACCGAGCTGGGCATGGTCAAGGACGTGCAGATCGGCGCCGACGGCGCCGTCCGGGTCGAGGTGTACCTGACCGTCTCGGGCTGCCCCATGCGCGAGACGATCACCAACCGGGTCACCCAGGCGGTGTCGGCCGTCGCCGGCGTCACCTCGGTCCAGGTCGGCCTCGACGTGATGAACGACGAGCAGCGCGCCGAGCTGCGCCGCACCGTCCGCGGCACCGACGCCGCCGACCCGGTCATCCCGTTCGCCCAGCCCGGCTCGCTGACCCGCGTGTACGCCGTCGCCTCCGGCAAGGGCGGCGTCGGCAAGTCGTCGGTCACGGTCAACCTGGCCGCCGCGCTGTCCCGGCGCGGCCTGTCGGTCGGCGTCGTGGACGCCGACATCTACGGCCACTCGGTGCCGCGGATGCTCGGGGTCGACGACAAGCCCACCCAGGTCGACAACATGATCATGCCGCCGCAGGCCTACGGCGTGAAGGTCATCTCGATCGGCATGTTCACCCCGGGCAACACCCCCGTGGTGTGGCGCGGGCCGATGCTGCACCGCGCGCTGCAGCAGTTCCTCGCCGACGTGTGGTGGGGCGACCTCGACGTCCTCCTGCTCGACCTGCCGCCCGGCACCGGCGACGTCGCCATCTCCATCGCCCAGCTGCTGCCCAACGCCGAGATCCTCGTCGTGACGACGCCGCAGCTGGCCGCCGCCGAGGTGGCCGAGCGGGCCGGCGCGATCGCCACCCAGACCCACCAGCAGGTCGTCGGCGTCATCGAGAACATGTCGTGGCTGGAGCTGCCCGACGGCTCCCGCATGGAGGTCTTCGGCTCCGGTGGCGGCCAGACGGTCTCCGACGCGCTGACCCGCACCCTCGGTGCACGCGTGCCGCTGCTCGGCCAGATCCCCCTGGACACGCGGGTCCGCGAGGCGGGCGACGCCGGTGCGCCGGTCGTGCTCGCCGAGCCGGAGTCGCCGGCCGCCATGGCGCTGGCCGCGATCGCCGAAGGCCTCGCCAGCCGTCAGCGCGGGCTGTCCGGGATGTCGCTGGGGCTCACGCCCGTCCGCCGCTAGCCGGACGCGACAGCGGCCCGGTCCCCTCATCGGAGGGGACCGGGCCGCTGATCACGTCGCGTCGGGGTCGAACGGGGGCGGCGTGTTGGCGTCCCGGGTGCGGACCGCGTCGCGCGCGGCCACCGCGGCTCCGGCGCCCCCCTTGGTGAGGCCCACCGTCCCGCTGACGCTGCCCCGCCGGAGTGGTGGCTCGTCGTCGTCGCCCAGCAACTGGTTCTTGATGAACGTCCGCGGGTGGTACTGCCGTAGGTCGAGGTCGCGCAGCTTCGCGAGGTCGTCACCCAGTGACTCGTCGACCTGGGCCCGGACGCCGGTGATCGCCGAGCGGGCCTTCTTGAGGCCGGCGGCGGCGTCCTTCGCGAGGTCCGGCAGCCGCTCGGGCCCGAAGATGAAGAGCGCAGCCAGGGCGAGGACGATGATCTCGCCCCAGCCGATCGAGTCGAACACGCGCGCCTCCCTCCTCCTGCGGACCCCCTGACCGCCGAGGCCTCAAGACTAGGCGGACGGGGCCGCCCGGTCAGTGCCCAGTCCGGGGGGTGTCTCAGGCCTGGTCGAGCGTGGCCTGGACCGTGGTCGAGGACCCGTTGCGGATCAGCTCGAGGGTGACCGTCTCCCCGGGGTCGTGCGCGTCGATGGCGACGACCAGCTCCTCGGAGCTGCCGACCGCGTCGTCGTCCACCGCGATGATGACGTCCTGCTCCTGGATCCCGGCCTCGGCCGCGCCGCTGCCGGGCTCGACGTTGACGACCAGGGCGCCGTCGCGGGTGCCGTCGGTCACCGAGCGCGCGTTCACCCCGAGCGCGGCGTGCACGGCCTGACCGGTGGTGATCAGCTGCTGGGCGATGTCGCGGACGGCGTCGATCGGGATGGCGAACCCGAGGCCCACGCTGCCCCCGCCGAGCGAGGCGATGGCGGTGTTGATGCCGATGAGCTCGCCGGAGGCGTTGACCAGCGCGCCGCCGGAGTTGCCGGGGTTGATCGGGGCGTCGGTCTGCACGGCGCTGATGACGGCGTTCGTGTCGCTGCCCTCCCCCGAAAGCCGCACCGGCCGGTCCAGGGCGCTCACGATCCCGCTGGTCACAGTGCCGGCCAGACCCAGCGGGGAGCCGACGGCCACGACCGGGTCGCCGACCACGACGGCGTCCGAGCTGCCGAGCGCGGCGGTCAGCAGCCCGGGCTTCTCCACCTTGAGGACGGCGACGTCGCTGGCCGGGTCGCGGCCGACGATGCGGGCCGCCGAGCCGCTGCCGTCGGAGAACACCGCGCGGATCTCGGCGCCCTCGACGCCGTCGGCGCCGGAGATGACGTGGTTGTTGGTGACGATGTAGCCGTTGGCGCCGTCGATGACGACGCCGGACCCGGTGGCGCCGGCCTGGCCGAGCCGCACCTCGACGGAGACCACCGTGGGGGTCACCCGCTCGGCGATGTCGGAGACCGAACCCGGCTCGCGGGCGATCCCCTCGTCGGTCTGGTTGAGCTGGGTGTCCGGGGCCAGCAGCGGCTCCTCGGTGGCGGTGCGGGTCAGCAGGTAGCCGGCCGCCCCGCCCGCGGCGCCCACGAGCAGGACGGCGAGCAGCACGAGCACCGACAGCCGGACCGTCAGGTCGCGCAGCCGCAGCCGCTTGCGACCCTTCGCGTCGACGACGACCGGGCCTTCCTGCTCCTCGGGCTCCTCGAACACCGCCGGGCCGGTGAGCCCGGCCGGCGCGTGCGGGTCCCGCCAGGGGTCGTTGCGGGCGTCGGGTTTCCACCACGGGCCGGTGGCGGTGCGCCGCCGTCCGGGCCGCCCACCGGGCGGCTCCTGCAGGCCGCGCTGTCCCGGTCCGGCGGGCGCGAAGGCACGCAGCACCGCCTCCGGCGGCGGTGGCGGGACCGGACGGGCCGGCGGCAGGGGACGGTCGCCGGCGAAGCTGCCGGAGATCGCGGCCGGGCGGCCGAAGGCGGCCTGCTGGGCCGGGCTCGGCGGCGGGACGGAGGCCCCCGCCGGCCGGGGGTGGGCCGGGGGCGGGTCGAAGCCGCCGACGCCGTCCCGCGGGCGGGCGAAGACCTCGTCGGGAACCGGGTCGGCGGGCGCCGGCCGCGGCTCCTCCGGGGTCTGCGGGGTCTCGGGCAGCGGGTCCTCCCCGGCCGGGGGGTCGGTGCGGCTGGTCAGGGCGTCCCGCCCGGCGTGCCGGGTGCGGGTGACCCGCCGGCGCCGACGGTCATCGCGCGCACCACCGGCGGCACGATCTCGGTGCGCACCTCCGCCGGGGAGTCGGCGACCGAGGCCGGCACGGAGCGGTCGCGGTCGGCACCGGCGGCGGGCAGGTTGAGGGCGAGGACGGCGACACCGAGCCCCAGCCCGGCCAGCGCGCCGCCCATGCCGCGGCGCAGCCACCGTGCCTGGTGCGGCCGTGCGGGAGCCGGGGCGGGCGGGTCTAGCGGCACCGACCAGGAGCCGGACGCGCCGCTGACGGTCAGCTGCCCGGGGCCCGCGCTGAGCGCACCGAGTCCCCCGCCGGTGCCGGGGACGTCGGTGGTGAAGGGGATGGCCCGCAACCGGGACAGGAGGTCACCGGGCACCGCGACCTCGGAGCAGGTGTGCAGCGCCTCCTTGGCCTCGCGCTGGGCCTGGACGGCCATCCGGCACTGCGCGCACCCGGTGAGGTGCCGGGCCGCGCGCGCCGCCGGACCGCCGGCCAGCTCGCCGTCGACCAGGGCCGCGATCGCCTCCTGCGCGAGGTGGCTCTCGGGGATGTTCACCCGGCGCCCCCCTCGACGACGCCCACGGCGGCACCCGGGCGGCGCGGGGCGAGGTGCGCGAGGGCCTCGCGCAGCTGCACGCGGCCGCGGTGGATGCGGCTGCGCACCGTGCCGAGCTTGATCCCCAGGGTCGCCGCGATCTCCTCGTAGGTCAGACCCTCGATGTCGCAGAGGACGACGGCGACGCGGAACTCCGGGGAGAGCGCGTCCAGCGCCGCCTGCACCTGGGGATCGAGGTGGGTGTCGGTGTAGACCTGCTCCGGGCTGGGCGAGGTGCCGGGCAGCCGCTCGGTGTCCTCGGGCAGCGCGTCGAACCGGATCCGCTGCCGGCGGCGGACCATGTCGAGGAACAGGTTGGTCGTGATGCGGTGCAGCCAGCCCTCGAAGGTGCCGGGCGAGAAGTCGGCGAGCGAGCGGAAGACCCGGACGAACGTCTCCTGGGTCAGGTCCTCGGCGTCCTGCGGGTTGCCCGAGAGCCGGTAGGCCAGCCGGTAGACCCGCGCGGAGTGGTCGCGGACGACCTGCTCCCACGTCGGCGCGACCCAGACGTCCGCCGCCGGGCCGGGCTCGTCGGGCGCGGCGGCCGGCTGGACGGGGGAAGCGGGGTCGGACACCCCACCAGGATCGCAGACGGACGTCGTCGGCGACTCCCCGCCGTCGGCGGTTCGGGGTCTGACTCCTCGCTCAGGGCGCACGTCAGGACCAACGGGCCGGCGACGGGGTGGTGTTCCCGTTCACAGGACACTCACAGCTGCGCCGGTCGCGGGCCGTCGCGGCCGGGAGGGCCACTACCCTCGCCCGGTGATGAGCGCCGGTGATCGAGGAGCGGAGCGGCCGCGACCGGGCGGCGACGGCGCCGCGTACGCCGACCGCTTCGCGACCGAGACCCCCGAACTGGTGGCCGCCCGGTCCCGCGCCGCGCAGCTCGGCGGCCCGGCGCCCGTCGAGCCCGCGGTGGGCGCCACGCTCGCCGTCCTGGCCGCCGGTGGCGGCGCCCGCTCGGTCGTCTCCATCGGCAGCGGCGGGGGCGTCGCCGGGCTCTGGCTGCTGCGGGGGATGCGGACCGACGGCGTCCTCACGGCGCTGGACGGCGACCCCGAGCAGCTGCGCGCCGCCCGCCGGGCGTTCACCGAGGCGGGCTTCCCGGCCGGCCGCACCCGGATGATCTTCGGGACACCCGGCGAGGTGCTGCCCCGGCTCTCGCCGGGCGCCTACGACATGGTGGTCTGCGCCGGCGCGCCGACCGAGTACGCCGCGCACCTGGACGCCCTGCTCGAGCTGGTGCGGATCGGCGGCACGCTGGCCTGCCACGGCCTGCTCGAGGGCAACCGGATCGCCGACCGGGCCGCGCGCGACGCGCAGACGGTGACCTGGCGGGAGCTCGCCCGCGCCGTCCGGGAGCACGAGGACCTCACGTCCGCCGTCCTGCCGATCGGCGCCGGACTGCTGGTCGCCACCAGGCGCCGCTAGGAACGGACCCCGCCCTCCCCGCCCCGCGCACCCTCGGGGCGGTGCCCTGGTCGGGGCCGGTGCAGGGACACCAGTGGTGGGAGCGGGGGGGCCGCCTCAGACGAACGCGCGGGACCCCTTGCCGAGGACGGTCACCCCGCCCGCGCTGACGTGGTAGCGCTCGGCGTCCCCGACCAGGTCGACGCCGACCCGCGCCCACGGCGGGACGACGACGTTCTTGTCGAGGATGGCCTTCCGGACGTAGGCGCCCTCACCGACGTAGACGCCGTCCATGAGCACGCTGTCCTCCACGCGGGCGCCGCGCTCGACCCGCACGCCCGGCGCGATGACCGAGTTGTGCACCGAGCCGCCGCCGATGATCGCGCCCGCGCTGACCATCGACTCCTCCGCCCGCCCGCCGAGGACGAACTTCGCCGGCGGCAGCTGCGGGGGCGAGGTGAGGATCGGCCACCGGTCGTTGTAGAGGTTGAACACCGGGGTGACCGACACGAGGTCCATGTGGGCGTCGAAGTAGGAGTCGATCGTCCCGACGTCCCGCCAGTAGCCGTGGTCGCGCTCGGTGGTGCCGGGGACGATGTTGGTGGAGAAGTCGTAGACCCACGCGTCCCCGGCGTCCGACAGCATCGGCATGATCGAGCCGCCCATGTCGTGGACGGAGTTCTCGTCCTCGGCGTCGGCGCGCAGGGCCTCGAGCAGGGCGTCGGTGCTGAACACGTAGTTGCCCATCGAGGCGAAGCTCTCCTCGGGAGAGTCCGGCAGCCCCGGCGGGTCGGCCGGCTTCTCGAGGAAGCCGCGCACCCGGCCGTCGGCGTCGGCGTCGATCACCCCGAACTCGGTGGCCTCGGCGCGCGGCACCCGCAGCCCGGCGATCGTCACGCCGGCGCCGGTCTGCAGGTGCTGGTCGATCATCTGCGCCGGGTCCATCCGGTACACGTGGTCGGCCCCGAAGACCATGACGATGTCCGGCCGGGCGTCGTAGATCAGGTTGAGGCTCTGGAAGATCGCGTCGGCGCTGCCGGTGTACCAGCGCGGTCCGAGCCGCTGCTGCGCCGGCACGGGGGTGATGTAGTTGCCCAGCATCTGCGACAGCCGCCACGTCGTGGTGATGTGCCGGTCGAGGCTGTGGCTCTTGTACTGGGTGAGGACCGCGATCTGCCGGACCTCGGCGTTGACGAGGTTCGACAGCACGAAGTCGATGAGCCGGTAGTTGCCACCGAAGGGCACCGCCGGTTTGGCCCGGTCCGCGGTGAGCGGGGCCAACCGCTTGCCCTCACCGCCGGCCAGGACGATGCCGAGAACCCGAGGACCGCCACGCATGTGACGCAACGTAGCTGCTGAACGGGGTCGTCGCCGCACCACGGTGCGCGGCGGTGCCCCCTAGGGTGAGCCGGTGCGCATCGGGATCGTGACCCGCGAGTGGCCGCCGGACGTCTACGGAGGGGCGGGGGTGCACGTCGAGCACCTCGTGGCGGCGCTCCGGGCGCTCCCTGCCGGCCCCGAACTCGACGTCCACTGTTTCGGCGATCCGCGCGCGGACGCGACCGGTCACGCCGTCCCGGCGGGGCTGCAGGCGGCCAACGGCGCGCTGCAGGCGCTCGGGGTGGACGTCGAGATCGCCGGCGCCCTGGCCGGGGTCGACCTCGTGCACAGCCACACCTGGTACGCCAACGCCGCCGGGCTGTTCGCCGGCCTGGTGCACGGCGTGCCGCACGTGGTGACCGCCCACTCCCTGGAGCCGCGCCGGCCGTGGAAGGCCGACCAGCTCGGCGGCGGGTACCGGCTCTCCTCGTGGGTGGAGCGCACGGCCTACCTGGCCGCCGACGCGGTGGTCGCCGTCAGCAACGGCATGCGGGCCGACGTGCTCGACGCCTATCCCGACCTCGACCCCGAGCGGGTGCACGTCGTCGGCAACGGCGTGGACGCCGACGCCTACCGGCCGGTGCAGGACCCCGGCGTCGTCCGGTCCCTGGGCGTGGACCCCGACCGCCCCTACGCGCTGTTCGTCGGGCGGATCACCCGGCAGAAGGGGGTGATGCACCTGCTCGCCGCCGCCGAGCAGCTGCCGGCCGGCGCCGGCCTGGTGCTCTGCGCCGGCGCGGCCGACACCCCCGCCGAGCGGCAGCAGGTCGCCGACGCGGTGGCCGCGCTGCAGGCCCGGCGGGACGGCGTCGTGTGGATCGAGGCGATGCTGCCGCGCGAGCAGCTCGTCCCGCTGATCACCGCGGCGACCGTCTTCGTCGTCCCGTCGGTGTACGAGCCGCTGGGCATCGTCAACCTCGAGGCCGCCGCCTGCGGCACCGCCGTCGTCGCCAGCGCGGTCGGCGGCATCCCGGAGGTGGTCGACGACGGCCGCACCGGGCTGCTGGTGCCCTACACCCCCGAGGACGAGGCGACGTTCGAAGCGGGTCTGGCCGCCCGGATCGCCGAGCTGCTGGCCGACCCGGCCCGGGCCGCGACCATGGGCGCCGCGGGGCGGGAGCGGGTGCTCGCGGAGTTCGGCTGGCCGGCGATCGCGCAGCAGACCGTGGGGGTCTACTCCGCCGTGCTGTCCACGCGCGGCTGATCCGCCGCGCCGCTGGTACCGTTCCCCCGCCGGCCACCGAGCCGGCGGCGCACGATCAGCGAAGTCCGGTGCGAACCCGGTGCTGTCCCGCAACTGTGATGGTCGCCCGTCGACCTGAGCCAGATCGCCTGCCGTGCGCCCTGTTCCGACCCTCGCGGCAAGGGTCGCGCATCGGGCGTCGGGCGCCCTGTGGGCGGCGCCTGCCGCCTCCCGAGAGGCCTCCGTTGCCCAGCACCGTCTCCCGCCGGCTCGCCCCCGCCGCGCTGCTGCTCCCCCTGCTCCTCGTCACGTCGGCGTGCGCCGGCGACGACGCCGCCGGCGACACCGCCGGCGCCTCCCCGAGTGCCGCCGAGGACTTCCCGGTCACCGTGACCGGCGACGACGGCGAGCTCACCCTGGACCAGCGGCCGGAGAACATCGTGTCGATGTCGGCCACCGCGACCGAGATGCTCTTCGCCGTGGGCGCCGGCGAGCAGGTGGAGGCCGTGGACAGCACGTCGAACTTCCCGGCCGAGGCGCCGGTGACCGACCTGTCGAGCTTCACGCCCAACGCCGAGGCGATCGCCGCGTACTCCCCCGACCTGGTCGTGCTCAGCGACGACCTCAACGGCATCGTCGCCGCCCTCGACGCCCTCGAGGTGCCCACCCTCCTCCTGGGCGCCGCCGGCAGCCTCGACGACAGCTACGCCCAGCTGCAGACCCTCGGCGACGCGACCGGCCACGCCGACGAGGCCACCGAGGTCGTCGCCGACGTGCAGGAGCGGATCGAGGCCGCCGTCGCCTCGGTCCCGGCCGAGGCGCAGGGCATGCGGGTCTACCACGAGCTCGACCCGAGTTTCTTCTCCGCGACCAGCGAGACGTTCATCGGCGGGATCTACTCGCTCTTCGGCCTGGAGAACATCGCCGACGGCGCCGCCGACACCGCCGGCGGGTACCCGCAGCTGTCCGCCGAGTACGTCGTCGGCCAGGCGCCCGACGTCGTCGTGCTCGCCGACACGGTGTGCTGCGCGCAGGACGCGACCGCGCTCGCCCAGCGCCCCGCGTTCGACACGGTGCCCGCGGTGCAGGAGGGCCGGGTGCTCGAGGCCGACGACGACATCGCCTCCCGGTGGGGGCCGCGGGTCGCGGACTTCGCCGAGGACGTCGCCGGGGTCCTGCAGGGCTGACCGGCACGGCGATGACGGCCACCACGGGCGGCACCCGCAGCCCCGCAGCACCCGCGCCCGCCCGCCGCCGGCACCGGGCCGCACTGGTGCTGTGGGGCTCGGCTGCGGCGCTCGTGCTGGCCATGCTGGCCGGCGTCTGGGTGGGGGCGCTGCCGCTCCCTCCCGGCGCGGTCGTCGCCACCCTCGCCGACCGCGCCCTCGCGCCGCTGGGCGTGGAGGTGCCCGGCGGCCTCGAGGGCACCGGCGCGGCGGTGCTGCTGCAGCTCCGGCTGCCCCGCGTCGTGCTGGCCGCGCTCGTCGGCGCGGGGCTGGCCGTGTCGGGTGCGGCCTACCAGGGCGTCTTCCGCAACCCGCTGGCCGACCCGTACCTGCTCGGCGCGGCCGCCGGGGCCGGGCTGGGCGCGACCCTGGTGATCGCGTACGCGCCCGGCACGTCCCTGGGGCCGTTCGGCGTGGTCCCGCTGGCCGCCTTCGCGGGGGCGCTGGTCGGCGTCGGGGCCGCGTTGGTGCTCGGCACGGCGGCCGGCGGGTCGCACAGCGCCACCCTGCTGCTCGCGGGGATCGCGGTCGCCTCCTTCCTCGCCGCGGCGCAGACGCTGGTGCAGCAGCAGAACACCGACGACCTGCGGGAGGTCTACGGCTGGCTGCTCGGCCAGCTGGGCCGGGCGCAGTGGACCGACGTCGTGCTCGTCCTGCCCTACCTGGGCGCGGCCTGCCTCGTGCTGCTGCTGTGCGGGCGGGCCCTCGACGTGCTCGCCGTCGGCGACGACGAGGCGCGGTCCCTCGGCGTCCACCCCGGGCGGCTGCGGCTGCTGGTCATCGTCGCCGCGTCGCTGGCCACCGCCTCGGCCGTGGCGGTGAGCGGGCTGATCGGGTTCGTCGGGCTGGTCGTCCCGCACATCGCCCGCCGCCTGGTCGGCGGGTCCAACGCGCGGGTGCTGCCCACGGCGCTGCTCACCGGCGGGGCCTTCCTCGTGCTGGCCGACCTGGTCGCGCGGGTGGCCCTGGCCCCGGCCGAACTGCCCATCGGCGTGGTGACCGCCTTCGTCGGGGCGCCCTTCTTCGCCGGGCTGCTCTGGGTCGGGGCGCGGCACCGGTGACGCCCCGCGGCGGGGCCAGCGTCGAGGTCGTCGGGCTGTCGGCGGCCTATGGGCGCACGCGCGTGCTGTCCGACGTCCGGCTCGCGGTGGAGCCCGGCGGGTGGACGGCGGTCATCGGCCCCAACGGCTCGGGCAAGTCCACCCTGCTGCGCGCGGTGCTCCGCTTCCACCCGCACGAGGGGATGGTGCGGGTCGACGGCGTCCCCACGGGCGGGATGCCCCGCCGGGAGCGCGCCCGGCAGCTGGCCTACGCCCCCCAGCGCCCGATCGTCCCGGAGGGCGTCACGACCGGGGACTACGTGACCCTGGGCCGCACCCCCCACCGCGCGCTGCTGGCGGCGCCCCGCCACGTGGACCGGCAGGTCGTCGCCGACGTGATGGAGCGGCTGGAGCTCTCCGGGTTGGCCGACCGGCTGCTGTCCACCCTCTCCGGAGGCGAGCAGCAGCGCGCCGTGCTGGCCCGGGCGCTGGCGCAGCAGCCGCGGGTCCTGCTGCTCGACGAGCCGACCGCCGCGCTCGACCTCGGCCACGCCCAGCAGGTGCTGGACCTGGTCGACCGGCTCCGCCGGCAGGACGGGCTCACCGTGCTGAGCACGCTGCACGACCTCAGCCTCGCCGGGCAGTACGCCGACCGGCTGGCCCTGCTGTCGGAGGGACGGGTGGTGGCCGAGGGCCGGCCGGCCGAGGTCCTGACCGCCGAGGCGCTGCAGCGGCACTACGGAGCCCGCGCCGAGGTCGTCCCCGGCCCGTTCGGCCCCGCCGTCCTCCCGCTCCGCGCCCCGGGGGACGACGGGGCGTGAGTCGTCGCCGGGGTCCCGGCACCCGGCCCGCTGACGTCCCGATTCACCCGGTGCGGAACGTCGGCGTGCCGCATCATGAGGTGTGTCTATCGCCGCGCGCTTCACGGCCGCGCTGGACCTCGAGGACGACCCCGACCTCGCCGCTCCCGAACTACTGCCGGTGCGGTTGTCCCGGGCCTGCGCCCGGATGCTCGGCGTCGACGGGGCCGGTCTGAGCGTGCACGACGCCGCTGGACGACGGATCCCACTGGGGGCCAGCTCGGCCGAGGCCGCCGTCGCCGAGCGCCTGCAGTTCACCGCCGGCAGCGGGCCGTGCGAGACCGCGCAGGAGCACCGGGAGCCGGTCTTCGCCGCCCTGTCCGACCTCCGCCGCCGGTGGCCCACCTTCGCCGAGCTGCTGGTCGAGCGGACCGGGTACCGCGCGGTCGTCGCCCTCCCCCTCGGCGAGACCCTGGCCGGGAAGGGCGCCCTCGACCTGTTCTTCACCGACGAGGCGACGGTGACCGACCTCGACGTCTTCGAGGCGATGGTGGTCGGCGACCTCGTCACCGCCGCGCTCGGGGACGCCGCCGTGTGGTCGTCCTGGTCGCCCCAGGGCGGGCCGGCGTGGCTGCACGGGCCGACCGCGCAGCGCCGGGCGCTGGTCTGGGAGGCGATGGGCCACACGAGCATGGCGCGCGACGTCGACGCCCCGACGGCGCTCGACCTGCTCCGCGCCGCGGCCTGGTCGTCGGACCGGTCGGTCGACGAGCTGGCCGAGGACGTGGTGCACGGCCGGGTGGACCCGGCCCACCTCCGCGCGGACGTCGACGACCCGGCGGAGCGGCCACCCGTTTGAGCTCGCCGCGTTCACCGTGGGTCACGGGTCGGCTGCGCGCCATCCCTTCGATTGGGGGTCGGACACCCCCGCCGTTCGGCTGTCGCCGGGGGGTCCACCGGTTGCGAGACTCGTCCCTGCCGACCAAGGTCCCTCGCATCGTCGTGACGGACCGTGGGTACGGTGCGCTCCGCCCACCGGGGTGGGGCGCAGGTGCCGAAGGAGGAGGTGACGCGTGATCAGGGTGCTGCTCGCCGACGACCACGCGTTCGTCCGGGACTCCCTGGTCGAGCTTCTCGGTTCCAGCGGCGACGTCGAGGTCGTCGCCGCCTGCGAGGACGGCGCACAGGTGCTCGACGCCGCGCAGCGCACCCAGCCCGACGTCGTGCTGCTCGACGTCGGGATGCCCCGCGTCACGGGGCTGGAGGCGGCCCGACAGCTGCTGTCGGCACACCCCGACGCGAAGATCGTGCTGCTCACCGGCCAGCTCACCCCCGCGCTGGTGAAGGAGGCGCAGGAGATCGGCGTCGCCGGCTACCTGCTCAAGGACGACGACCCCGGCGCGCTCCCGGGCCACGTACGTGCGGTGGCGGCCGGACGGACGGCGTGGAGTGATGCGGCCGCATCGGCAGGTGCCCCGAACGGGTGACGGGTCCCCTCGGGTCAGGGCACGGAACCCCACCGTCTCACTTACGCTGCGTGTCGACTCGCTGATGTGATGTGGGTGACGGCAGGGACCTTCGACCCGAATGGGCGCGAAGCCCTTGGTGAGAAGAGCCCCGCTCAGGTCACATAAGCGCGCTCCCCCCGCTGAGTCGGGCGGGAGCACTCGCTGACCAACGGGGGGGATCCCATGGCGCTTGCACAGATGGACCGGCCGGCAGACACAGCCACGACGCGTGTGCTGGTCGTCGACGACCACCGCACGTTCGCCGAGCTGCTGTCGGGAGCGCTGGCGTTCGCGGGCATGGACGCCGTGGGGACCGCGAACTCGGCCGCCCAGGCGATCGCCATGGCCCAGGACCTGCAGCCCGACATCGTCGTCATGGACATCGAGATGCCGCGCCAGGACGGGCTGGCCGCGACCCGCCGCATCCGCGAGGTCGCGCCGCAGGCCGTCGTCGCCGTCGTGACCGCGCACCGCGACCCCGACTGGGTGGTCCGCGCGGCGCAGGCCGGCGCCTCGGCCTTCATCCCCAAGGACGGTTCCCTCGCCGAGATGATCGACGTGCTCTCCCGGGTGCAGCCCGGCCAGATGCTCGTCGCGCCCTCGACCTTCGCCGGCGGCCCCACCTGCGCGCCGGCGTCGACCGGCGACCGGGGCACGGTGCCCCAGCTGACCCGCCGCGAGCAGGAGGTCCTCGACTGCCTCGGCCGCGGCATGCAGGTCAAGGCGATCGCGCGGGTCCTCGGCATCACCCTGGAGACCTGCCGCGGCTACGTGAAGTCGCTGCACGCGAAGCTCGGCGTCCGCTCGCAGCTGGAGGCGGTCGTCAAGGCCCAGCAGCTGGGCCTGATCAGCTCGGTTGATGAGCACTGAGGCCCCTGCGCCAATCCCCTCCGTCATCACCAGGTCCACGAAGGGCCGCCGTCCCGCCCGGGGCGGCGGCCCACGTCGCGAGCTGCTGGCCTTCTGCCTGACCGCCCTGCTGGTCCTGCTGGTCGTGTCGGCGGGGACGGTGTGGATCAGCGAGCGGATCGCTCGCGCCAACGCCCTCGCCGAGGCCGAGCGCTCCGCCGAGCGTCTGGGTGCGCTCCTCGTCGCACCGGACCTCGAGGAGCTGCTGCTGGGGCTGCCCGGCCGGCGGGAGGTGCTCGACCGTGCCGTCCAGAACCGGATGAGCGACGGTTCGGTCACCAAGATGGTGGTCTGGCGCGCCACCGGCGAGATCGTCTACTCCAGCGACCCCAACCTCATGGGCCGCACGCTGGAGCCCTCGGAGGAGATGCTGCGGGCCGTCGGGGGCGAGACCGTCTCCGACGTCGACGAGTCGCCCGAGACCTCCACGAACGGCGCCGAGGCGCTGCTCGAGGTCTACGCCCCGCTCTCCGCGGCCGGCGAGGACTTCGCCTTCGAGGCGTACTTCTCCTACGAGACCATCGACCGGCAGGCCGCACGGCTGCGCGGGCAGATCATCCCCATGGCCATCGGCGCGCTGGTGCTCCTGCAGCTGGTGCAGATCCCCATCGCCACGTCCCTGGCCCGCCGGGTGAGCCGGCAGGAGGCCGAGCGCACCGCCCTCATGCAGCGCACCATGGACGCCTCCGACCGCGAGCGCCGCGCCATCGCTGCCGACGTGCACGACGGGCCGGTCCAGGACCTCGCCGGGGTGAGCTACGCCCTCTCCGCGCTGCGCGGCAGCCTGCCACCGGAGCGCCAACCGACGGTCGACCGGCTGGTGGGTGCCGTGCGGCACGCCGTCCAGTCGCTGCGCCGGCTCATGGTCGACATCTACCCGCCCGACCTCAGCGGCCCGGGTCTGGGCGAGGCGATCAAGGACATGGCCGAACCGTTGCGGGCCGAGGGGGTCGAGGTCCTCGTGGACGCCGGCCCGCTGCCGGAGATGACGCCGGACGCCGCGGCGGTGCTCTACCGCACCGCCAAGGAGGCTCTGGCCAACGTGGCCAAGCACGCCCAGGCCCAGCACGCGTGGGTGACCCTGGAGGAGACCGAGGTGGCCGACTGTCCCGCGGTGCGCCTGGAGATCGCCGACGACGGGGTGGGTTTCCCGGCGACGGGGACCGACCGCCGGCAGGAGGGCCACCTGGGCATGTCACTCCTCCGGGACCGCGTGGTCGACCTCGGTGGCACCGTGACGCTCAGTGAGCGGCCCGGTGGAGGGGCGATGCTGACCACAGTGGTACCACTGAGTGACGGTCAGTGACCCAATACGGCGTCTGACCTGCACAGACCCCCCAAATACGGGATGCCGTCCACCCCCTGTGACGGCTGTGACGAGAGGGTCCCGAACGGGAGAGTTCCACTACCGCACGAGGCGGCAGTAGAAGGAGCTTCCCCGATGGACACGCCCAGCCTGAACCGACGCGACGTTCTCAAGGTCTCGCTCGCCGGCACCGCCGCAGCGGCCCTGCCCTTCCAGGCTGTCCTGAAGGCGGCGACGGCGTCGACCCTCGCCGAGACCAAGATGCCGAAGCCCTTCCTCGCCGCCTTCAAGGCACCGGCGGTGCTCGAGCCGGTCGCCCGGGACGACGTCCCCGGCAACAGTTACGGCAAGGTCCCGGACGACTACGTCCCGGTCCCGGGCAACTCGCACTTCCCCGGCCAGCCGATCACGGGCAGCGCCTACGCCGGAACGGACTACTACCGGATCACCGAGACCAACGTCCAGGCGCAGATCGCGCCCGGCATGTGGACGAAGTTCTGGTGCTACTCCGGCAAGGCGAAGGACGGCTCGACGATCCGCTCGGTGCCGGGCCCGACCATCCGGTCCTACATCGGCAGGGACGCGAACGGCAACAAGGCCCCCCGCCGCACCGTCATGCAGGTCATCAACGACCTGCCGGTCAAGCACCCCACCGCCGGCTACGTGCCGTGGACCTCCCTGCACCTGCACGGGTCCCCCTCCAAGCCGCAGTTCGACGGCTACGCCGGCGACCTGACGAACCCGGGCGAGTGGAAGAACTACGAGTACCCGAACAGCTGCACCCCCCGGACGCTCTGGTACCACGACCACGGCGTGCACCACACCGCCGAGAACGTCTACATGGGCCTGGCCGCCCAGTACCACCTGGTCGACCGGGAGCTGGAGCAGGCGCTCGAGATCCCGCAGTACGACCCGAACCTGCCGCCGGTCGCCCCCGGCCAGTACGAGGCGCCGCTGATCCTCAGCGACGTCATCCTCAGCGCCGACGGTCAGCTGGTGTTCGACGACTCCGGCGACGACGGCCTCTACGGCGACATCATCCTGGTCAACGGCGTGCCGTGGCCGAACATGAAGGTCGAGCCGCGCAAGTACCGGTTCCGCATGCTCAACGGCTCCCTCGCCCGCGGCTACCAGCTCCGGATGAGCAACGGCATGTCGTTCAAGCTGATCGCCACCGACGGCGGGTTCATGCAGTTCGCCCAGGACGTGACCACGTTCCGGATCGGCATGGCCGAGCGCTACGAGTTCATCCTCGACTTCAAGGACCTCAAGGGGCAGAAGGTCCAGCTGCTCAACGACGGCGTGGCCAACGCGATCGACTACGACAACACCGGCAAGATCATGCAGTTCGAGGTCGGCACCAAGGTGACCAGCACCGCGAACAACAAGGCCCCCGGCCAGCTGGGCGCGCCGCACCCGGCGATGGCGCTGAAGGCCGCCGACCGGAAGACCGTCCGGACGATGGAGCTGCACCGCAGCAACGGCCTGTGGAAGATCAACGACCAGACGTGGGACGACGTCGTGCGGTCCAACTACACCCGCCTGTTCGCCAACCCCCAGCGTGACGACATCGAGATCTGGGAGGTCACGAACAACGGCGGCGGCTGGTTCCACCCGCTGCACATCCACCTGATCGACTTCAAGGTCCTCACCCGGAACGGCCTGCCGCCGGCGCCCGAGGAACGTGGCCCGAAGGACGTCGTCTACATCGCCGAGGGCGAGACCGTGCGACTGCTCATGAAGTTCGAGCACGAGGACGGGCGGTACATGATCCACTGCCACAACCTGTCGCACGAGGACCACGACATGATGCTCCAGTACCAGGTGGGGCACCACGACATCGACTGCGACGCGATCAACTCCTGCCCGCCCAAGCCGCTGCCGGCACCCGACCTGGTTCCCGCGCAGCCGCCGGCGGCCGCGGCCCCGGCCGAGCCGGTCGACGACTCGTCCTCGGGTGACTCGTCCAGCACCTCCAGCACGTCGAGCACGTCGAGCACGTCCGGCTCGTCGGAGACCACCTCGACCGGGTCCACCACCCCGGCCACCGGCAGCACGACGACCGGCACCACGACGACCGGCACCACGACGACCGAGGGCGGCGGGCAGTGAGCACCGCCGTCGCCGAGCCGGTCGCGGCACCCACCGACGGACGCCGCGACCGGTCCGCCTGGTGGCTGCGGATCACGGCCCTCGGCGCGGCCGCGGCGGGCGCGCTGCACGTGGCCGCCGCGGTCGACCACCTGGGTGCCGGTGAGCTCGCGGTCGGGTTCTTCCTGCTCACCGCGCTCGTCCAGGTCGGCTTCGCCGGCTGGCTGCTCCTCACCAGCATGACGAGGTCGACGCCGGACCGTCGCCTGGTGGCGCTGGCCCTGCTGGGCACGGTCGGCCTGCTGGCGCTGTACCTGGTGGCCCACGCGACGAACCTGCTCGACGCGTTCGCGGTGGCCGACCACGCCACCGGCGCCCACGCGCACAGCGACAACATGGAGCGCATGCTGCGCTACGACCCGGTGACCGGCGTCGACTACTTCGCGGGCATGTCCCAGGCCGACGGTCCCGTCGCCATGGCCGGCGACCCGGTCGCCACCCGGCACGGGCCCGAGGCGGTCGGCACGGCGACGGTCGCGGTCGAGCTGCTCACCGTCCTGGGGCTCACCGCGCTCCTGCCGTCGTCCTGGCGACGGACCGCGGTGAACGGCCTGTTCGCCCTCGGCGGGCTGGCCTGGATCCTCTGGTTCGCCGGCGTCCTCGGATGAGGACCGCCCCCCGATCAACCGTCACGGTCACCGGTGACCCCCGCACCGGTGACCGTGGCGGTGGCCGGCACCGTCGTCCCCGCCCGGGGACGGCCGCCCGGTCTGCCGCCGTGGTCACCGGTGACCCCCGCACCGGTGACCACGGCGGCACCTCCCCCCGGACGACCGCCGCGGACGCCGGTGACCCCCGCACCGGCGTCCGCGGCGGTGCCCTGTGGCGCCGGCTGCTGCAGCTCGGCCCCTGGCTCGCGATCGGCACGGTGCTGGTGCTCATCGCGTCGATGTCCGGGCTCCTGCCCTGGCAGGTCATGCGGGTCGACTCGGACAGCATGCAGCCGACGATCGACATCGGGGACCTCCTCGTCGTCGACCGTGGCTCGGGCCCGGTCGAGCACGGCACCGTCGTCGCCGTCGAGGACCCCCAGGACGCCGAGGGGATGCTGGTCAAGCGGGTGGTCGGCGTCGGCGGCGACGTGGTCGCCATCGAGGACGGGGTCCTGCTGGTCAACGGCGTGGAGGTCTGCGAGCCGGCCATCGACCGGTCCCGGCTGGACGGCGTCTTCCACGGGCCGGTGGACGTCCCCGAGGGCACGCTCTTCCTGCTGAGCGACAACCGCGACCGCTCGATCGACTCCCGCACGTTCGGCCCGGTGCCGACCAGCTCGATGGTGGGCACGGTGTCCCTGCGGCTCTGGCCGTCCCCGGGCACCCTCCCCGACCCGTACGCGGGCTGCTGAGGCCCTCCCCGCACGCCCGCGAGCTCCGGTGGCCGGTCCGGCCACCGGAGCTCGCTGCGGTGCGGGATGCCTCGGGAGGAGGAGTCCCGGTCGCCACTCAGCGGCGACCGGGACGGCTCAGCCGCGGACGGGGCCGTCGGTGGCCGGCGAACCGGCCGAGGGGAACGCGAGGTCGTCGGCGGACCGCGACAGCTCGTGCCAGAGCTTGTTGGTGTCGTTGAGCTCGCGCTCGACGGCGGTGAGCGCCACGTGCACCGGGATGCCGGGGCGGCCGCCGACCTTGACGAGGAAGTGTCCGCGGCCGGGGGGCTCGGCCTCCGCGCCGGTGCCCGGGTTCCAGGCCGGCGGGTCCTGCCAGCCGACCAGCAGGTCCTGCTCGGCCTGGGTGAGCGGGACGGCGGAGGTCAGCATCGGCATCTCGGCCGACGGCAGCCCGCCGCAGATCACCATGCCGGAGCGCTCCACGAAGCCACGGGCCTTCATCCGGTCCTCCTCGGTGGGGAGGGCCAGGAGGTCGCTCATCGTGTGGCTGACCATCGCCATGCCGACGCCGCGCTGCCGGTTGAGCCGGGTGAGCGCGTCGACCCGGTCGACCATGCCGCGGCCGGCGCGCAGCGCCCGCCACAGCTCGTCGAGGACGACGAAGTGGTGCCGGCGCGGCTCCAGGCCGGCGTCGGCCAGGGCGTGCGCGACGCTGATCGAGCCGAAGCCGGCCGACCAGCAGGCGAGCAGCACCGCGGCCTGCAGGTCGTTCTGGGCGTCGTCGACGCTGGACACGTCGAAGACGACCGGGCGGTCGCGGCGGATCGGCGTCGTCGTCGGCTCGGCGAAGATGCGGCCCAGCCGCCCACCGCCGGTGAGGCCGATCAGGGTCGCCTCGAGCTCCTCGGTCACGTCGTCGTAGCGGGCACGGTCCCCGCGGTCCAGCGCCGCGGCGCGGACGTCCTCGGGCGCGGCCCGCAGCACCTCGAGCAGGTGGTGCAGCGTCGGCGCTCCCAGCCGCTCGGCGTCGTGGGTGTCGTCGAGCACGCGCAGCGCCCGGTCGAGCACCGTCTCCTCGCGGTCGGTGGGCGGGGTACCGCGCATGACGGTGATGAGCGCGGAGACGATGGCGTGCCGGCGTCCGTGGGCGTCGGCCAGCACCTGGGTGCGGGCGTCGCCGGTCAGCCGCCGGGCGGCGGCGAGCGCCTCGCCCGGGTCGAGCACGTTGAGGTGACCGCGGCCGCGGCCCAGGCGGATGACCTGGCCGCCGATGGCCTCCACCAGGTCGACGTAGTCGGGCTTGAGGTCGCCGAGGACCATCGGCAGCACGCCGTAGCCGGCCAGGCCGAGGGCCATCCGGCGGACGACCGTCGACTTGCCGAGGCCGGGTTTGCCCAGCACGAAGGCCGACGGGTTGCTGATGAGGTTGGCCCGCTGGAACCAGCTGATCGGGTCGCAGCACAGGGTCGCGCCGGAGAGCAGGTTGCGGCCCAGCGGCACGCCGGTCATCGGCGTCCCCGCGCCGGCGGCGAACGGCCACAGGCCGCACGCCTGCACCGTGGTGGCCCGCCACTCGTCGGGGGCCTGCACGTACGTCGCCGCTCCCCCGCCGCGGCCGGGCCAGCCGCGGGACCCGGGCCCCGGGGCCGGCCGGCTCGCCCGCTTGCGCGTCACAGCGCCTCCCGGAGCTCGCTCGGGACGTTCAGGTGGGCCGAGGGCACGATACCCAGGGGCAGCGCGGCGGCGAAGGCCGAGTCCTGCGACCCGTAGACCGGGCGCAGCTGGATCCGGGCGGTCGCGGACAGGCTGTCGACGGCGGCGCGGACGACGTCGAGCGCGGCGTGCGGGTCGTCGAGCAGGTCGGCGTCGGTGACGGTCGCCGTCACGAGCATGCCGAAGTCGATCAGGCCGGCGCCCCGGGCCTCCTCCTCCGCGGTGAGCGCCGCGGCGCGCTGCTCCTGCAGCGTCCGGGCGGTGGGCCGCGAGGAGGACGAGGCGCGGAAGTCGGCGGTGCGCCGGTCCTGCTCGACGGCGCGGGCGGCGCGGCCGGCGTCCAGCGGCCGGTAGAGCAGGGTGACCCGCTTGCGGTCGATGTCGGGGTGCGGGGCGATGAGGTCGGCCAGCACGGAGGAGTACACCTCGCCGCGCGGCGCCTCCGTCATGGACCAGGTGACCGACAGCGCCCCGTCGTGGCGGTAGTGACCCCAGGCGGCCTGGGCGGCGGTCGGGCCGACGTCGGACCACTGCAGCTCGGGAGCGGCCCCGGTGGCGTGCGCCTCGTCGAGCACCCGCGCGGCGGACGGGTCGTAGGCCACCCGGACCACCTCGCACAGCTCCTGCGCGGTCGCCGGGCGGACGACGCCCGCGCCGGTGGCGCTGAGGCCGGCGGTGAGGCCGGGCAGCCGGGTGCCGATGTCGCGGGCGACGTCGGCGGGCTCCCGCTTGCGGCCGCCGGCGCGGCCCGCGGCGGTGAAGGTGAGGGAGACGTACGCGGTGACCGTCGCCGAGCCGGCCGGGTAGGTGTCGACCACCTCGCGCAGCATCTCGAGGGCGACCGAGGGGCCGCGGGGGTCGAGGTGGGTGTCGACCTCGCGGCGCAGCCGGGTGCCGGAGTCCGGCGCGGTCTCCACCGTGACCGACGCGGCCACCAGACCCGGCTCGTTGCCGAGCGCGCTCAGCCAGGCACCCCAGTGCGCCACCCAGGTGTCGATCTGCTCCTCGTCGACCAGCGAGGCGCCGTCGGGCTCGGTGACCAGGACCACCGTGGCGTGCCGGGTGGCCGGGACGGTGACCATCGCGAACGGGCGGCCGTGCGAGTCCTGCCACTCCGACAGCTCGGACGCCGCGGCCAGCCCGGGCAGCTGGTTCGTCCCGGTCGGGACGCGGCCGAGGGGGCCCGAGCGGTACACGTTCGCCCCGCTGCGCCGGGCCCGCGCCCAGCCGAGCCGGGTCGACAGCCGCTGCACCCCCGACCGGTGGTGCCGGTCACGGACCACCAGCAGGGTCAGCAGCAGGCCGAGGACCACGGCGACGGCGATCGCCCACAGCAGACCGGCGAGCATCAGGGCGGCGATGACGCCGATCAGACCGAGCAGCAGGAGCGCCGTCCCGAGGGCGCCCAGGCTGCCCAGGCCGGCGCTGCCCGGCCGGCGCCAGTTCCCGTAGGTGCGGGGGGAGTCGGACGGCGCGGTCACGAGTCGGAGTCCTCTCGATCCGGGCGCTGGGTGGGGATCGGGGCGATCTCGGTGGCGGCGCCGGCCCTGGCGACCCGGGCACGGATGGCCTCACGCTCGGGCTTGCGGCCCAGCCCGGGGAAGGCGTCGACGACCGGGCCGGCCACGCCCAGCCGGGCGGCGCCGACGCGGGCGTCCCGGGGCAGGGTGCCGGCCGCGTGGCGCGGGGCAGCGCCGCGGGCCGAGGGCACCCGCACCGACGCGGCACCGCCGCCGGCGCCGGTGGCCACGGTGACGGGGGCGACCGCACGGGCACCGGTCGGCAGCCCGTGTGCGCCGGCGGCGCGGACCCGGCTGCTGGCGGCGACGGTCCGCACCATCGGCCGCAGCACCCGGAGCATCACCGGCAGGGCGGCGATGGCCAGCAGGAGGAACGTGGTCCCGGTCAGCGCGGCGACCAGGGGCGAGTCCTCGGGCAGCGGGGTGAGGAAGGCGGCGGCGTACACGAGCGCGGCGGCCGGCTGGTAGAGCGCGAACGCGACGGTCCAGGTGAGGGTCCGGACGAAGACGGCGCGCCCGGTGTCGGTGTTGGTCGCCGACGCGGTGAGCGGCAGCACGCCGGCGAGGACCACCAGCACCACGCCCCGCGCGACCAGCAGCACGACCTGCACGACGGCGGCCAGGAGCGTGGCCGTGCCGACCAGCACGCTGAGGACGACGGAGAGCTCCTCGGTGCGCTGGAGCGCGAGCAGGTCGGTCAGTCCGGCCTCCACGTCGCCGGTGGCCTGTTCGAGGATCCAGCCGGAGAACGCGTCGGACGCGCTCACCAGCAGGATCACGCCGGTCAGGCCGGCGCCGGAGACCAGCACCAGCGTGCCGAGGCCGCGCAGCAGCTCGGCCAGCGGCTGGGTGCGGCGCATCCAGGCCATCCGGCCGGCCGCGACCAGCACGGCCAGGACGGCGATCGCGCCGGTGTACCAGGCCAGCGACCCGGTCAGCAGCCCGGTCGCCTCGGACGGCGTCGCGATGCCGTCGGCGCCGATGGTGCCGATGCCGGGGGACGGCGGGTCCGCCCACAGTCGCGCCACGGCGGCCAGCGCGTCGCCGGCCGCCTCGACGATCTCCCGCGCCAAGTCGCCCAAGGGGTCACTTCCTCCAGTCTGGTCCACCACGCCGACGCCCGCGGCCGGGATGGCCGGGTCGAGGAACGCCTCGCCGAAGTCGGCGGCGGTGGGGTCGGTGCTGCTGATGTCGGCACTGCCGGAGAGCGTGTCGCCGATGCCGAGGGCGTCGAGGCCGGAGCCGTCGAGCCCCGAGCCGTCGAGGCCCGTTGCGTCGAGGCCGGCGCCGTCGGGACCGTCGAGCCCCGAGCCGCCCGGCCCGCCGCCACCGAAGTCGCCGCCGCCGGAGCGGCCGTCGCCCGGGTCCGCGGCCGGCGGCACGATCGCGGCGGGGATGCGGTCGGTCTCGACCGCGGTCTCCTGCGGCGTGGGCGGCGCCGGCGGGGGTGGGGCGTTGTCCACCACGCCGGCGGGGATGCGGTCGGTCTCGACCGCGGTCTCCTCCGGCGTGGGCGGCGCCGGGTCCGTGGTCGGCGTCGTCGGGTCCGTGGTCGGGGTGGCCGGGTCGGTCGTCGGGTCCGTGGTCGGGGTGGCCGGGTCGGTCGTCGGGTCCGTGGTCGGCGTCGCCGGGTCCGTCGTCGGGGTGGCCGGGTCGGTCGTCGGGTCCGTGGTCGGCGTCGCCGGGTCCGTCGTCGGGTCCGTGGTCGGCGTCGCCGGGTCCGTCGTCGGGTCGGGAGCCGGCGTCGTCGGCTCGGGGCTCGGCTCGGGAGCCGGGGTGGTCGGCTCGGGGCTCGGCTCGGGAGCCGGGGTGGTCGGCTCAGGGCTCGGCTCGGGAGCCGGGGCCGGCGGCTCCGGCTCGGGTTCCGGCTCCGGCGAGGGGGCTGCGGTGGCGGTCACCGCGGGTTCCGGGGACGGCTCGGGCACGGACGTCGACGCAGACGTGGGCGCGGCCGAGGTGGCCGTCGCCTCCGCCGTCGTCGTCTCCGCTGCCATGCCTGACCTCGCCCCCGAGCGCCCGTCAGACCAGGGCCGCGATCAGCCCGGAGGCCGAACCGACGAGGACCGCTCCACCCAGGACGTAGGCCAGGCTCACCGCGTGCTCGGCGCCCTCACCGCGCCGGTGGGCAAGCGCCATCCGCGCCCCGACCATCAGGACGCCGACGACGCAGACGGCCAGCACGGTCCACGCGACCCACTGGACGATGGTGACGATGCCCTCCGACCCGGGCGGGGCGATGCCCTGGCCGGGGTCGACCACGGCCTGCGCGAGAGGTGCGAGCGAGCTCATCGGTTCCGTCCCTGGATGTCGTGAGTGGCATGACCACGGTGCAGTGCGGGCCGCACCAGCGGCAATGCCCGACATTGGGGGTGCCGTCGGGGTCCTCCGACCGGCTCTACTCCTTGCTGCACCGGTGTGGCGGGGGTCCCGCCGGGGTTGACAGGAGGGCTCGGGCATGTCCAGCTCGCGACGGTGGCTCGCGGGAACCGCCGCACTGGTCGTGGCGCTCCTGCTCGGCGGCTGCGGCGGCGCCCCGGATCGACCCGAGCCGCGCCCCGAGCCCACCGCCGCGGCGGAGGACGGGCCCGGTGACGCCGACGCCGCCCTCCCGGCCGCGCTGCCCTCCCCCACCGACGACGCCGACTCCCAGCAGTCCGCCCTCGACGCGGCCACGGCCGCGATGACCGCCTTCGCCCGGCCCGACCTCGACGCCGGCACCTGGTGGACGGAGTTCTCCCCGTTCCTGAGCCCGTCGGCCACGGTCGCCTACGAGGGCACCGACCCCGCGCTGGTCCCGGTGTCCGCGGTGACCGGGGCCCCGCTGCCGACGCCGGCGGTCAGCCCCTACCTCGCGACCGTGCGCGTGCCGACCGACGCGGGCCAGTACGCCGTCCTCCTCGTGCGCGAGGGCGCCGGCGCGCCGTGGCTGGTCGAGCGGATCACGCCGGTCGAGGCCGCCGATCCCGCGGTGCCCGGGGACGTCGCGCCGGTGGAGCCGGTGGACCCGGCCGGGCCCGGGTCGGTGGACCCGGCCGAGCCCGCCGTTCCGGAGGCCGAGACCGTGCCGCCGGAGGCCGGGACCGCGGAGGACGCGGGCGGCGCGCTGGACGGCGACGCCCCGGTTCCCGGGACCGGAGCCACGGAGCCGGCACCGTGAGGCGCCTGCTCCTGGTGGCCGCTGCCGTCGCACCGGTCCTCGTCGCGGGCGGCCTGGTCACCGCGGCCCTGGTCACCCACGAGGACCCGCAGGCCGGCGCCTGCGCCCCGGTCGGGACGTCGGTCAGCGTGGCGGGCATGCCGGACGGGCCCGTCGCCGGCTGGGAGGGCCAGCAGCTGGTGAACGCGGCGCTGATCATGGAGGCCGGCGAGGCGATGGGCGTGAGCGCCCGCGGCCAGGTCATCGGCGTCATGACCGCGATGGGCGAGTCCTCGCTGACGGTGGTCGACCACGGCGACGCCGTCGGCCCGGACAGTCGCGGGCTGTTCCAGCAGCGCGCCAACGGGGCGTGGGGCAGCTACGAGGACCGGATGAACCCGACCACCTCGGCGACCAACTTCTACGCCGCGCTGCTCGAGGTGGAGGGCTGGGAGGCGCTGCCGCCGACGCTGGCCGCCCACAAGACGCAGCGCAACGCCGACCCGTACCACTACGCCCGCTGGTGGGACGACGCGCTGGAGGTCGCCGCCGCGCTCTCCGGCGCCACCGTCACCGGCCTCGCGCCGGGCACCGGATCGGTCGCGTGCACCGGGGTCAGCCCGCTGCTGCGGTCGGTCACCGGCGAGTGGACCATCCCCACCGAGGGCCCGCTCACCAGCGGTTTCGGGCAGCGCAACAGCCCGACCGGCGGCGGGGTGCGGCTGCACGCCGGCCTGGACCTCGCGCCGGGCTGCGACGCGCCCATCGTCGCGGCGGCGGCCGGGGTGGTCGTCCGCGCCGGCGCGTCCTCCGGCTACGGCAACCTCGTCGTCGTCGACCACGGCGGCGGCGTCGTCACCCGGTACGCGCACATGGAGGACGACGACCTGCTCGTCGTCGTCGGCCAGCCGGTCGTCGCCGGCCAGCAGGTCGCCCGCGTGGGCACGAAGGGCGACTCGACCGGGTGCCACCTGCACTTCGAGGTGTACCAGGACGGCGCCCCGGTCGACCCGCTGCCCTTCCTCACCGACCGCGGCCTCGACCTGCGCTGACGAGGGTGGCCCAGGGCGCAGTCCCGGCCGGAATCCCGCGCCCGCGGGCGCTGCTGGACCTGGTGTGGGAGCCGCCGCCTCGCCGTCCCCCGTCCACCCCGACACCGATCTGTCGCGCCTCCTGCAGGTCCGCGAGATCCACGCCGAACCGGCCGCCCTCGACTCCGCCCGGGGACGGGAGGTGCTGGCCCGCTTCCCCGGCGCGGAGGTGATCGAGGTCCCGTCGCACTGGCAGATCCCCGAGCTGCACGGCAACGCGGGCAACGTCGACCGCTGGGTCCGGGTGAAGTCCGAGACGCTGGTGCTCGGGGTCAAGAAGTCGCTGACCGCGCGGGCCAACAGCCGCTCGTCGAACTGGATCGCGCCCTCGACGTCCAACGGCTGCGCCATGGCCTGCGCCTACTGCTACGTGCCGCGGCGCAAGGGCTACGCCAACCCGATCACGGTGTTCACGAACATCGAGCAGATCACCGGCTACCTGCGCCGGCACGTGGCCCGGCAGGGTGCCAAGACCGAGGCCGACCAGTGCGACCCGGTGAGCTGGGTCTACGACATCGGCGAGAACAGCGACTGCTCGGTCGACGCGCTGGTCAGCGACAACGTCGCCGACCTGGTCGGCACCTTCCGGGGGCTGCCGACGGCCAAGGCGTCGTTCGCCACCAAGTACGTCAACCGGCAGCTGCTCGACCTCGATCCGCAGGGCCGCACCCGGATCCGCTTCTCGCTCATGCCCGACGTCGACGCGAAGGTGCTCGACGTGCGCACCAGCCGCGTCCCCGAGCGGATCGCCGCGGTCGACGACTTCGTCGCCGCCGGCTACGAGGTGCACCTCAACCTCTCCCCCGTCGTGCTGCGCGAGGGATGGGAGGCCGACTGGGCCGAGCTGCTGCGCCGGCTGGACGACGAGCTGTCCCCGGCGGCCAAGGCCCAGGCCGCGGCCGAGGTGATCATGCTGACCCACAACCGCGACCTGCACGAGGTCAACCTCGGCTGGCACCCGAAGGCCGAGGAGCTGCTCTGGCGGCCGGACCTCCAGCAGCCCAAGCGCAGCCAGAACGGCCAGTGGAACGTGCGCTACCGCAATGACGTCAAGCGGGCCGGAGTGACCCGGTTGCAGGAGCTGATCGCGGCGCACGCGCCCTGGCTGCGGGTGCGCTACGCGTTCTGAGCCGACGTGTCGCGATGTCGACATGACGCCATGTCGACGCTGCGTGTCCACTGCCTGACGTGGCGTGCGCGACCCTGGTACCACTCCCCGGAGAGGCGAGGAGGGGGATGACGCTCGACGCCGGCACCGTCGCCCCCCACCAGCGCCGTCGAGGAGCAGCTGCGCACCTCGCGGCACGAGGCCGACGACCTCGCCGTGCTCGCGGTGTCCGTTCCGCGTAGCGGGTGGTCAGCCGGTCTGGCCGGTCTCCGCGTGTGCGGCGCCCACCGGCTTGGACTCCGGCGACCCCCGCTGGCGCAGGTAGACGGCGAAGACCGCCATCGAGCCGACGGCGAGCATCTCCGACTGCCAGTTCTGGAAGGAGCGGTTCCAGAAGTCGGCCTCGCCCAGGTAGCCGACGTAGGTGACGGGGTCCTGCTTCTCGGCCAGCTGCTCGGAGTTGAAGGCCGCCCAGCCGGCGATCGACGAGGCGGCCCAGGTCAGCAGGAACAGGGTGCCCATCAGCAGGCCGAGCGAGCGGGAGAACACCGCCGTCCGCCAGCCTCCGGGCCGCGCCCACGCCGGGGAGTGCCCGTCGGCGTGCCGGCCGACCTGCTGCTCCTCGTCGGACTCCGTCCCCTCCTCGCCGGGCTTCTTCGACTCCGACGACCCGCGCTGCACGAGCCAGACGGTGGCGAAGACGTAGAGGAAGAACTGCAGGTACTCCGACTGCCAGTTCTCCATGACGTCGACGCCGAAGGACGACGAGGTGACGTAGTCGAGGAACGAGACGGTCGGCAGCCCGTTGGCCACCTGCTGGGCGTTGACGTCGGCGGTCCCGGAGATCGCCTGGCCGGCCAGCGTGACGACGAACAGCGCACCGAACGCGAGGCTGAGCGCGTTGGCCCGGAAGAACCCGTAGCGGTCGGGGGCGCTCATCGGCCCATCAACCCCAGCGCGGTGACGTAGACGATCCCCACCACGATCACGACCAGGAACCCGACGAACACCGCCCGGACGCCGTTCACGGCCCCTCCACCTCACAGTCGTAGGGGGCATCGGCCCGGGGCTCGCAGGCCGCGGCGACCACCCGCCACCCCGCGGGGGTCTCGGTGAGGAACAGCGTGTCGCCGCTGAGCCGGACCTGGGCGTCACCGCCCCAGACCTCCACCGACTCGACGGCGCCGCCCTCCAGCGGGAGCTCGGAGATCACGTCGGCGCAGGACGCCGACTCCTCGGACTCCAGCGCGGCCAGCGTGGCCGGCACCAGCAGGGCGCACCGCTCGCCGGGGTTCCCCTCGGTGTCCTCGAACGCCGCGGCGACGTCGCCGACGTCGTCCGACTGCGCACCGGCGCAGCCGGACAGCAGCGCCGCGACCCCCAGCACCGCGCCCACCAGGCACCTCTTCGTCGAGGTTCCCACGTGGCCCTCCTGCTCTCCCCCTCCACCCGGCGGTGGTCGCCGGGACGATCGCCTTCCCGCCCCGGAGACCCGTCAAACGATCTTCACCCGTCGGGGGAACCGGGGGTTGCCTCGGCGTCCGCGGTTACCGTGGCCGCGTGGCGCGGGTGGCGGTCGTCGGCGCCGGACTGGGCGGGCTGGCGGCGGCGGCCCGGCTGGCCGCTCTCGGGCACGCGGTCACCGTGCTGGAGCAGGCGCCGGCCGTGGGCGGCAAGCTCGGCTGGTACGCCCGCGACGGGCACGGCTTCGACACCGGCCCGAGCCTGGTGACCCTGCCGCAGGTGTACCGGGACCTGTTCGACGCGACCGGTGGTCCGCTGGAGGACGCCGTCGAGCTGGTGCGTCTCGATCCCGCCGTCGCCTACCGCTTCGCCGACGGGACGCCGCTGGTCGTGCCCGGCACCCGAGCCGCGATCCCGGACGCGCTCGACGCCGCCCTCGGACCGGGCGCCGGAGCGCAGTGGGCCGGCCTCCTCGAACGGGGAGAAGCGATGTGGCGGGTCACCGAGGGGCCCTTCCTGCGCTCGCCCCTGGCCGGTGCCGCCACGCTCGCGCGGCTGGCCCGCAGCGCCTCCGACGTCGCCACCGTGGCGCCCTGGCAGACGCTGCGAGGCCTGGGCGCGGCCCACCTCGCGCACCCGGCGCTGCGCACCCTGCTCGACCGGTACGCCACCTACTCCGGGTCCGACCCGCGGCGGGCGCCGGCGGTCCTGGCCACGGTCCCCTACGTCGAGCAGGAGTTCGGCTCCTGGTACGTACGCGGGGGGCTGCGCCGGCTGGCCGTGGCGGTCGCGGAGCGGGCGGTCGAGCGCGGCGCCGTCGTCCGCACCGGCTGCACCGTGGAGCAGGTGCTGACCGCGGGTGGGCGGACGTCGGGGGTGCGGCTGGCCGGCGGGGAGGCGGTGCGCGCCGACGTCGTCGTCTCCGGCGCGGACGCCGCGGGCCTCTACGCCGACCTGCTGCCGGCGTCCCGGTCCACCCGCAGCGTGCGCCGCGACCTGGCCCGGAGCACGCCGTCGCTGTCGGGCGTCGTGCTGCTGCTCGCCCTGCGCGGGCGGACACCGGGGCTCGCGCACCACACCGTGCTCTTCCCCGAGGACTACGACGCGGAGTTCGACGCGGTGTTCGGCGGCGGCCGGCACCGCGGGCGGCCGCAACCGGTGGACGATCCCACCGTCTACATCAGCGCGCCCGACGACCCGGCCACGCGGCCCGACGAGGACAGCGAGTCGTGGTTCGTGCTGGTCAACGCCGCACGCCACGACCCGGCCGGGGGAGTCGACTGGGACGCCCCCGGCCTGGCCGACCGCTACGCATCCCGGGTGCTCGAGGTGATGGCGCGGCGCGGGCTCGACGTCCGGGACCGGTTGCGCTGGTGCGTCGTCCGGACCCCCGCCGACCTGGAGCGGGACACCCGCAGCGTGGGCGGGGCCATCTACGGGACGTCGAGCAACGGCGCCCGGGCGGCGTTCCTCCGTCCCGGCAACGCCTCCCCCGTCCCCGGCCTCTTCCTCGTCGGGGGCTCCTCGCACCCCGGGGGCGGGCTGCCGCTCGTGGCGCTGTCGGCCGAGATCGTCGCCGGGCTCGTCGGTCCCGTGTGAGTCACTGCCCGACCGCGAACACCTGCCCGTCGGCGGCGACCGTCACCGGACCGCCGAAGACGGTCCGGGTCGGGGCCGCGTCCGAGTCGTCCTGGATGCCGCCGAGGTGGCTGAGCACGAGGTGGCCCACGCCGGCGTCCCGGGCCACCCGGCCCACGGCCTGCAGGTCGGTGTGGCTCTCGAGGATGTGTTCCAGCAGGTCGGGGGGCAGGCCCTGCGCCTGGTAGAACGCGGGGTCGATCGCCTCGTGGACCAGGACGTCTGCGCCGGTGGCCAGCCGGACGACGTTCGGGTGCTCGGTCGTGTCGCCGGAGATGACGACCGAGCCGTCTGCCGAATCGAACCGGAAAGCCAACGCCGGGAAGACCGGTGGGTGGTTGACCAGCGTGGCCAGCACGCGGACGGACGCGTCCGCGTAGACCTCGAACGGCTCCATCTCCGGGCACGGGTTGCGGTCCGGATCCGCGTGGACCGCTGCGGGGAGCCGGATGTCCTCGGCCCGGACGAGGTCGTCGAGAGGTGCCCGGCCCTCGTCGTACACCCGGATGTTGACGTCGTAGGCGTACGCCTGCAGCAGGTCGACGACGAACCGCTCGGTGCTGGCCGTGGACGGAGGGACGTGGACCTCGGCGCCCTGGGGCAGCGGCGCCGGCCCCGGGCCCAGGATGCGGACCGGTTCGACGATGCCGTTCACGCCCGGGCCCCAGTTGTAGAGCAGCAGGCCGGGCAGCTCGCTGATGTGGTCGGAGTGCAGGTGGGTGATGAACAGGGCGCGCAGGCGGTCCATGGTCAGGCCCGCAGCGGCCGCTTGCCGGACCATACCCAGGCCGCAGTCGACCAGGTACAGGTTCCCGGTGACCACGACGGCGGTGGAGATGCCGATCCGCGGCCCCCGGATGGCTGGGCCGGCGGCCGTGCCGAGCGTGACGACGTGCGTCCCCGTGCCGGGCACCGGCGTGGACTGGTCGGTGGTTCGAGCGGCGGCTGCGGGCGCGGCGGCCCCCAGGAGACCCGAGGCCAGGACGGCACCGCCGGAGACGGTGAACAGCCTTCGTCGGGACATCCCACCGTGAGACGGAAGGGTCATGAGCGTCCCTCTCGGTGCAGCGGGCGCGGTCGCCCTCTGACATCCACCTGGGCTCGGTGAGATGCGCGACACGCTAGTGCGCGGGGACGGACCTGACCGCGGCGGGCTCCTGTCCGACTCACGACGCACGGCGACGACACGGACGTCTGTCGCACGACCGGGGCCGGCGGTCAGCCGCGGGCGGCGCCGTAGCCGAGCAGGGCGGCCAGGCCGAGGGCACTGCGCGGCGCGTAGGGGCCTCGCCACAGGCCGCCGTGCGCGGCGGCGTGCGCCTCGTCCTGCCACGGGTGCTCGTGCGCCGGGCCGCCGCCGGTGTGCAGGTCGTGGACGAGCAGCGCCGCCATGAGCACGTTGGATGTCGCCGGTTCGAACACCTCGACGCCGAACCGGTGCGCCCCGGCGTAGGCCGCCGCCAGCGCCCGGTTCTTCACGACCGACCGGGTGCGGGTCGGCGGCGCCACGTTCATGGACACCGTGGTCCCCGCCGCCCGCGCGGTCGTCGCCCGCCACCGCTGCAGCCGCTTGGCAAGCGCGTAGTTCGGGCCCTGCTGGGCCACCAGGCTGTCGGCGATGCCCGGATCGGTGCCCGGCACGTAGGCCCGCCGCAGCAGCCGGCCGGCCGAGAGAGTCCGCAGCGGCCGACCGACCAGCTTGCCCAGCCGCGACCGCCCGGCATAGGCGCGCACCGACTGCTCGACCGCCTCCGCGGGGACGGCGAACACGTCGGTGGGCGTCGCGAGGAACGCCAGCGCGAGGTCGTCACGGGCCGCGGCCAGCCGGACGGTGAGGGCGTCGACGGCCACCGAGACCCGCACGTTGGTCGCGCCGTCGGCGTAGACGTAGTTGCCCAGCACCGCCCGCCCGGGCAGCGCGGCCACCCAGTCGGCGGCGGCGGGCACCTCGGCGATCAGGTCGGCCCCGGCCGCGGCGGGCGTCGCGGCGCCCGCCTCGCTGGTGGGCAGCAGCAGCGTGCCCGCCCCGCGGCGGGCGGTGTCGAGCACCCGCTCCCACAGCGCCGAACGGGGCAGGTCGATCCCGGCCACCCGCGCACCCCAGCGCAGCAGCGCGGTCAGCGGCCCCATCTCCGCGCCCGCCCCGAGGACCACCACGGTGGTGTCGGGCAGCGCCAGCCACTCGGGATGCGCGGCGACGGTGCGGACCGCCTCGGCGCACGACGGCTCCACGACCCCGGCCTCGACCCAGCTGTCGAGCCGGCGCAGCAGCGCGTCGCCGCGCAGCCGCGAGCCCCGGAACGGCACGGACAGCTCACGTTCTGGCTCCGCGGTGCCGCGCACCTCGGCCGTGGCGAGGGGGCGCCCGGCCGGTGCGGTGGCCAGGGCGTCGAGACCGGCTTCGGCGCCGTCCGCGCCGGTGACCCGCATCCGCCCGTGCAGGGACGTCAGGCCCGCGTCGGCGATGGACAGCGCCGCGGCCCGCGAGGGCAGCCCCGCCTCGACCAGCCGCCGGAAGTGGGTCAGGTACCCGGCCCGCCAGTTGGTCTCCCGCTCGGCAGCGAGCGCGCCGGGCGGGTCGACCCCGCGCAGCGCGTCGGCGACGACGGCCCGGCCGAGGGCCGCGGTGCTGCGCCGCCCGTCGGGCCCGGCCGGGAAGACCACGCCGGTGTCGTCGGCCATCAGTCCACGGTCATCGGGGCGGAGGCCGGTGCGCCGGCCTCCAGCCACCGCAGCAGGGTGCGGGCGCCGAAGCCGGTGCCGCCCTTGACGATCTCCGCCTCGTCGGCACCCGCCCGCGCCGGGCCGGCGACGTCGAGGTGCGCCCACGGCAGGTCGCCGGCGAACGGCCGCAGGAACAGCGCGGCGGTCGTGCCGCCGGGGTTCCCGGGCGCGTTGTTGGCGTCGGCGATCGCGCTCTCCAGCAGGTCGGCGTGCTCCTCCGCCAGCGGCATCCGCCAGACCGCCTCCCCGGCGTGCGCGGCGGCGGTGCGCAGCGCATCGGCCAGGCCGTCGGTGGTGGCGTACAGGCCGGCGGTGCGGGTGCCCAGCGCGACCTTCATCGCCCCGGTCAGCGTGGCGACGTCGACCAGCACGGTGGCGCCCAGGCGCAACCGCGCGTGGGCCAGGCCGTCGGCGAGCACCATGCGGCCCTCGGCGTCGGTGTTGAGCACCTCCGTCGTCCGGCCGCCGACGTGCCGGACGACGTCGGCCGGACGGTAGGACGAGCCGGAGACGGCGTTCTCCGCCGCGGGGACGACGGCGGTGACCGCCACCGGCAGCTCCAGCCGCGCCGCGGCGTCGACCGCGGCCAGCACCGCGGCGCCGCCGGCCATGTCGGTCTTCATCTCCCGCATGCCGGCGTTGGGCTTGATCGAGATGCCGCCGGTGTCGAAGGTGATCCCCTTGCCGACGAGGACCGGGTGTCCCGGCCGCGCCGTCGGCGGGCGGTAGCTCGCCACGACGACCCGGGGCGGGCTGGCCGACCCGCCACCGACGGCGAGCACGCCGCCGAAGCCGCCTGCCCGCAGCTCCTCGGGACCGAGCACGGTGACGGTGACGTGCGGCAGGCCGCCCAGCCGGGCGGTCGCCTGCTCGGCCAGCCAGGCGGGGTCCTTGGTGTTGCTGGGCGTGTTGACCAGGTCGCGGGCCCAGGCCACCGCGTGCCCGGCGACCTCGCCGGCGCGGGCGGCCGCGCCCACGGCGGGGTCGGCGGCGTCCGCGGCGACGACGGTGACGGTCGCCAGGCGCGGCGGGTGCGGCCGGGAAGTCTCGCGGTAGCGGTAGCCTGCCAGCAGCGCGGCCTCGACGGCGGCGCGCACCTCCTCGGCTCCGGCCGGCGCGGCGGCGTCGTCCACGGGGAGGACCAGCCGGCGGGCGCCGTGCTCGGCGAGGGTCTGGGCTCGGCGCACCGCGACACCGACGTAGGCGCGCAGGTCGAGCAGGGTGGCGTCGCCGACGCCGACCGCGACCACGCTGCGCGGGCGCCGGCCGGGGACCGGGACGTTGGTGATCGTGCCCGGCCGGCCGGTGTTGCCGGTGTCACGCAGCGCGCCGGTGAGCAGCGCGGCGTCGACCGGGGAGCCGGGTGCCTCCAGCCAGCCGGGCAGCGCCGTGCCGGAGCCGACCGGGACGGCGAGGACGTCGTCCTCCCCCAGCGCCGGCAGCGTGGTGGTGACCTCGACCCGCGGCAACGGCGCGGCCCCGGTCGCCGGCGTGCTGCCGGCGGCCGGGGCCGTGACGTCCTGCGCGGGGCTGCCCGGGGGCAGATGCGCTGCGGTGTTCAGCTGGTCGCGCCCTTCAGTGCCTCGGAGAGGGCCGCGGCCTCGTCGGGCGACAGCTCGACGACCAGGCGACCGCCGCCTTCGAGCGGTACGCGCATGACCAGGCCGCGCCCCTCCTTGGTGACCTCCAGGGGACCTTCACCAGTGCGCGGCTTCATGGCCGCCATGCGTGCCTCCTTCACCGGCCACCCACGACCGGGCCGGTCGTGGTGTGGCGTTCGTCGATGCTCAGCTCCGGTCCCATGATCCCGTATCCGCGGCAGGGTTCCAACACGAGCCCCCTCAGGGGCCCGCCCGGAAGCAGTCGGCGACGTGGTCGTCGACCATCCCCGTGGCCTGCATGAGCGCGTAAGCGGTCGTCGGGCCGACGAAGACGAAGCCGCGGCGCCTGAGCTCCTTGGCCATCGCCGTGGACTCGGGGCTGGTCGCCGGGACGTCGGCCAGCGACGCCGGACGGGGCCGCGGACCGGGCGGTGCGAACGACCACAGCAGCGCGTCGAGCCCCTCCGGCACCTGCTGCGCGGCCCGGGCGTTGGCGATCGACGCCCGGATCTTGGCCCGGTTCCGGACGATGCCCGCGTCGGCCATCAGCCGGGCCTCGTCCTCCTCGGTGAACTCGGCGACCGCGTCGATCGAGAACCCGGCGAACGCGGTCCGGAACGCCGGGCGCTTGCGCAGGATGGTGATCCACGACAGCCCCGACTGGAACGCCTCCAGGCAGAGCCGCTCGAACAGGGCGTCGTCGCCGTGCAGCGGGGTGCCCCACTCCTCGTCGTGGTAGACGACGTACTCGGGGGCGCTGTCCCCCCATTCACACCTGATGCGGTCCACGGCGCGGAACGCTAGCCGGGGGCACCGACACCCCTACGGTCGTCCGGTGGCCGCGCCGGCGACCTCCCTCCGCCCCGTCGCACCGCTACCCCCGCCGCAGCTGCGCCGGCTGGGCTGACCGGCCGCCGGGGTCAGGGGACGGCGGCGTCGACGTCGGACAGCTCGCAGCGGTCGGTGCGCACGGGGCTGCGCCGGGTGGCCAGCGCGCAGCCCAGGACGATGACCGGCAGCCCGACGGCGAGGCCGAGGGTGAACGGCTCGTCGAGCAGCAGCACGCCCAGCAGCACCGCGACCGCCGGGTTGAGGAACGTGATGACCAGCGCCCGCTGCGGACCGACCTCGCGGATCAGCGCGAAGAACAGCGCCAGGGCGACCGCGGTGCACAGCACTCCGAGGGTGAGCACCGACAGCAGCGCGTCGGCGGGAGCCCGCACCGCCGAGCCCAGCCGGGGGACGGCGAACGGTGCGTAGACGACACCGGTGACGGTGAGCGCGATCGCGCTGGCCGCCACCCCGGGCACGTCGGGCAGCGCCCGGCTGACGATCAGCGGAGCGGTGGCGTAACCGACGACGACCAGCGCCACCGCCAGCAGCGGCAGCAGGGCCAGCCCCTCGACGTCGAGGCCCAGCAGGACGGCGATGCCGACGACGCCCAGGCCCATGCCGGCCAGCCGCACCGGTGTGAGCCGCTCCTCGTCGCCCGCCAGCCGGCCGGCCAGCGCGGCGACGAAGGGGACGCCGGCCACCAGCAGCCCGGTCAGCGAGCTCGACAGCGTCTGCTCGGCGTAGGAGAGCAGCAGCCAGGGGCCGGTCATCTCCAGCACGGTGAACAGCAGCAGCGGCTTCCAGTACCGCAGCGCCGGGCGCAGCTGGCCGCGGGCGACCGTCCACGGCAGCAGCAGCGCCGCGCCGAGGAGGCAGCGGCCGAAGACCACCATGACCGGGGAGAGCTCGCCGACCGCCACCTTGATGAGCAGGTACGGGACACCCCAGATCACCGACATCGCCAGGAACAGCGCCCAGCCCTTCCGGCTCATCGCTGCCGACGCGCTGCGCTGCACGACCTCACGGCGGACATCCTGCCCGAGCCCACCGACGTCCTACGGTGGGCTCATGTCGGGGTACGGCGGCTTCGTCCTCTTCGCCGCGGTGCTGGTCCTCGTGCCGGGGCCGGACTTCGCGGTGGTCGTGACCAACACGCTCTCCGGCGGGCGGCGCCGCGGTGCCTGGGCCGCGCTCGGCATCACCTCGTCCAACGTGGTGCAGGGCGTCGCAGCGGCCGCAGGGCTGGCCGCCGTCGTCGTGCGGGTCGAGCCGGTGTTCCAGGCGATCCGCTGGGCCGGCGTGGCCTACCTCGGATGGCTCGGCGTGCAGGCGCTGCGCTCGGCCGTGCGCGGCCGCTACCCGGCGCTGTCGGCCGGAGACGCCCCCACCGGGCAGGCGCTGGCCGGCTGGCGGCAGGGCCTCGTCTCCAACATCACCAACCCGAAGGTGCTCGCCTTCTACCTCGCGGTGCTGCCGCAGTTCCTCGGCCCGGGTGCCACGGTGCCGGTGCTGGCGGCGTTCGCGCTCACCCACGCCGTCCTGGGGCTGGGCTGGCTGCTGCTGCTGGTCGCCGGGCTGGACCGGGCCCGCGCGGTGCTCTCCCGGCGACCGCTCCGCCGCGCGCTCGACGCGCTGACCGGCTGCGCGCTGCTCGGCTTCGGCGCCCGGCTGGCCACCGAGCGCGCCTGACGCTGGTACGTCAGCCGCGCGTCCGCCCGGCCGGGCTTGTGCACCGGCACCTGGACCGCTGACATGGGCGGGTGGACGCACAGGACCGCTTCACCGCCCTCGTCGACGCCCTCGCCGACGACCCCGGGGTGACGCCGCCCGACGCCGACGGCGGTCGCCGCTTCGGCTCGGCCACGCTGCGGGCCGGCGGCTCGATCTTCGCGATGCTCGTGCAGGGCGCGCTGGTGCTCAAGCTGCCGGGCACGCGGGTCGAGGCGCTGCTGGCCGCGGGCACCGGGGCGCCGTTCGGCAACGGCAAGGGGCAGCCGTACCGCGAGTGGGTCACCCTGCCGGACGGCGATCCCGCCTCCGACCTGCCGCTGGCCCGCGAGGCCCTGGAGTTCGTCCGCTCCCGGCGCCGCTGAGGTCAGACCGTCCCGGCGAGGTAGCCGCGGCGCCGCTCGGGCGGGAACTTCTCGATCGCGTAGCGCAGCATCGTCCGCGGCATCCGCCGGTAGCGGGACGCGAGGAACTCCTCGGCCAGGGCGCGGTCGCGGTCGCCGATCTCGCGCAGCATCCAGCCGACCGCCTTGTGCACGAGGTCGTGCGGGTCGTCGAGCAACCGGTCGGCCAGGTGCAGCGTCGGCGCGAACTCCCCGGCGCGGATGAGGGCGAAGGTCGCCATCACCGCGATCCGGCGGTCCCACACCGACGGCGAGGCCGCCAACTCGTCCAGCACGGCGCGGTCCCGGTCGATCAGCCAGGGACCGAGGAGGTACGGCGCCGAGGCGTCGACCAGGTCCCAGTTGGAGACGTGCGCCCGGCAGCGCAGGTAGAGGTCGACGATCCGCTGCCGCTCGCCGACGTCGGCCGTGCCGAAGCGCTGCACCAGCACGAACAGGGCGGTCAGCCGCTCCTCGTGCAGCGGGCTGGCGAGCAGCGCCTCGACGTCCTCCAGGGGCGTGGTGGCCGCGTGCCGCCGCGCGATCCGCCGCTGCGCGGGCACGCCGATACCGAGGAACCGGTCACCCTCCCCGTACCCGCCGGGCCGGACCTGGAAGTAGCGGGCCATCCCGGCGGCCCGCTCGGGGTCGGCGGCCGCCGCCAGCTCCGCCCGGATCCGCGCCGCGGTCACCCGCTGTGCTGCTCAGTCACCGTCGCAGCCGCCGGCGTCCGCTCCCCCGCCGCCGCCGGCCGCGAGCCAGGTGGACGGGTCGGGCACGACGGGCGGCACCACGGGCACCCACTCCTCACGGACCTCCTCGGGTACCCGGACGAGGCGGTCGAACTCCTCGAGGCTGAGGTCGAAGGGCCCGCCGGCGCGCTCGGTCATGGCTCCAGTCTGGGCCGCGGGGGCCGGCCTGACCAGGCCCGTCGCGCTCAGCCGGGGTGCGTCGCGGCGAACGCGGCGAACCGGCGCAGCGAGCGGCGCACCCCGATCACCATGACCGGGCGCACCAGCGGCCAGCCCAGCCGGCCCAGCACGCCGAAGGGCAGGTACAGCCGCTCGGTCCACTCCAGGGTCGCGTGCTCGCCCCGCGGCGTGACGACGAAGATGCCGGGGCCGCGCACGATCCGGCCGGTGTGCTGGACGACCACGCGCCGCGGGGGGTCCCACTCGGTGACGACCATCGTGTCCAGGACCCCGAGGTGCCGGCCGCGGCGCCAGGGGACGCCGGTGCGGGCGGCCAACCGGGCACCCACGCCCGCCACGGTGTCGCCGACGGTCTCCACGTCGGTGAGGAGCATCCACTCGCCCTGCCGCGTCCAGTCGGTGAGCGCGGCCCACACCCGCTCGGGTGGCGCGTCGACGTCGACGGTCTCGACCAGCTCAGGCACGCGCGTGCCGCCCGCTCGGGCCGGACGGCGCGTCGCCCGGGCCACCGGCGTCCACCCGGCCGCGCAGCGCGGCCAGCTCCGCGTCGCGCTCCTCCAGCGTCCGGGCGAGCTGCTCCAGCAGCCAGTCCACCTCGGTCATCCGGTAGCCGCGGACGGTCACCGAGAGCCGCAGCCCGCGGACGTCGTCCGCGGTGACCGGCCGGTCCTCGGGCAGCTCCACCGGCGAGTGGTCCGGATCGGCCGGTGGCCGGGTCTCCCCGCGCCCGAGCAGCAGCGACCCGCCGAGGAAGACCAGGGCCCCCACGACCAGGACGGTGACGACGAAGACGACGGCGGAGAGCACGGCTCAGGCGTCGCTGGGCGCGGTGTCGACCGGCAGCGACCGCATCCCACCGCCGGCGTCGCCGGCCACGCGGCCGGCCTCGGCCTCCTGGATGACCCGGACCACCTCGTCGACGTCGTCGGTCACGGTGAACAGGTCCAGGTCGCTCTCCCGGATGGTGGCAGCCGGGACCATCGTGCCGCGGATCCAGTCGACCAGCCCCGTCCAGTACTCCGACCCGAAGAGGACGACGGGGAACCGGGTGACCTTGCGGGTCTGCACCAGGGTGAGCGCCTCGAACAGCTCGTCGAGGGTGCCGAAGCCGCCGGGGAGGATCACGAACGCCTGGGCGTACTTCACGAACATCGTCTTGCGCACGAAGAAGTAGCGGAACGCGATGCCGACGTCCACCCACTCGTTGAGCTCCTGCTCGAACGGCAGCTCGATGCCCAGCCCGACGGACAGCCCGCCGGCCTCCGAGGCGCCGCGGTTGGCCGCCTCCATCGCCCCGGGACCGCCGCCGGTGATGACCGCGTACCCGGCGTCGGCCAGCGCCGCGCCGATCCGGACGCCGGACTCGTAGTGGGGGTGGTCGCGGGGCGTGCGCGCGCTGCCGAAGACGCTGACCGCGCGCGGCAGCTCGGCGAGCAGGCCGAAGCCCTCGACGAACTCGCTCTGGATCCGGAGGACCCGCCACGGGTCGGTGTGCACCCAGTCGGTGGGGCCGCGGCGGTCGAGCAGCCGGGCATCGGTCGTCGTCCCCTGGGTGCGCGGGTCCGGCTCGCCGCCGCGCAGCATGACCGGGCCGCGGTGCCGGGTGGGCCGCGGCTTGCGGCCGGTCGCGGGCTCAGGGGTGGTCGTCATGCGGCGCTTCCTCCGGTGGGCGTCGAGAGATAGGCGACGAGCGCGTCCTCGGCCGGCTGCAGCCGGTCGACGACGACGTGCTCCTCGCGGGTGTGGGCGAGCTGCGGGTCGCCGGGCCCGTAGTTGACGGCGGGGATGCCGAAGGCCGCGAACCGGGCGACGTCGGTCCAGCCGAGCTTGGCCCGCGCCGGCCGGCCGACGGCGGCGACGAACGCGGCGGCCGCGGGCTCGGCCAGCCCGGGCAGCGCACCGCCGGCGTTGTCGACGACGGTCAGCGTCACGCCGGCCGCCAGCGCGCCGGCGAACACCTCGCGGACGTGCGCCTCGGCGGCGTCCTCGTCCCGGTCCGGCGCGTAGCGGAAGTTCACCGTCACCGCGCACCGGTCCGGGATGACGTTGCCGGCGACCCCGCCCTCGACCCGGACGGCGTTGAGGCCCTCGCGGTACGTGCAGCCGTCGATCTCGACCTCGCGGGCCCGGTACCGGGCCAGTGTGGTGAGGATGTCGGCGGCACCGTGGATCGCGTTCACGCCCAGCCAGCCGCGCGCACTGTGCGCCCGCCGTCCGGGCACCTCGAGCACCGCCCGCAGGGTGCCCTGGCAGCCGGCCTCGATCTCGCCGTCGGTCGGCTCCAGCAGGACCGCCAGGTCGCCGTACAGCCAACCGCGGCGCTCCCGCGCCACCCGGCCGAGGCCGTTCTTGACCGCCTCGACCTCCTCGTTGTCGTAGAAGACGAACGTGAGGTCGTGCGCCGGCTCCGCACCGGGGACGCCGAACCGCGCGGCCAGCCGGAGCATCACCGCGTCGCCGGCCTTCATGTCGCTGGTGCCGCAGCCGTAGAGGCGGCCGGACTCCTCGTCTAGCCGGCTGGGCACGTTGTCGGCGATCGGCACCGTGTCCAGGTGGCCGGCCAGCACCACCCGGCTGGGCCGGTCGAGGCTGGTGCGGGCCAGCACGGCGTTGCCGACCCGCTCGACCTCCAGGCCGCCGAGCCCGCGCAGCGCCGTCTCCACCGCGTCGGCCAGCGCCTCCTCGGTGCCCGACACCGACGGGGTGTCGACCAGCGCCCGGGTCAGCGTCAGGACGTCGGCGGACAGATCGAGCGCGGCACTCACGGCAGCCGAGCCTACGGGCGGCGGTCGCGCCCGGCCGCCGCAGCGCGCCAGGGCACCGACCGGTCACCCGACGTTCACCCCGCGGGCCGCCGGGCACGCCGTCGTCCCGCCCTCGGTAGCGTCGTCGCCGTGACCGACACCGCCCCGCTCTCCGCCGTCGCCGCCGGTCTGGCCACCGTGACCCCCTCGGGCACGGTGCTCGACACCTGGTATCCCGAGCCCCGGCTCGGTGCGCCCGAGGGCGCCAAGGCTGGGACCAGCCGGCTCGGGGCACTCGAGCTCTCCGGGGAGCTGGGCCCCGACTACGGCGGCCTGGTGCGCCGCGACGAGGCCCGCGGGGTCGAGGTGATCGCCGTCCGCACCGTCATCCCCGACCTGTCCGCGCCGCCGGTCGACACCCACGACGTCTGGCTGCGGCTGCACCTCCTCTCGCACCGGCTGATCCGCCCGCACGGTGCCGACATGACCGGGGTCTTCGGGCTGCTCACCAACGTCGCCTGGACCAGCGCCGGCCCGGTCGAGGCGGCGACCTTCAACGTCCACCGGCTCCGGGCGGCACTGGGCCACGTCACCGTGTTCGGCGTCGACAAGTTCCCGCGGATGGTCGACTACGTCATCCCCTCGGGCGTGCGGGTCGCCGACGGCGACCGGGTGCGGCTCGGTGCGCACCTGGCCGAGGGGACGACGGTCATGCACGAGGGCTTCGTCAACTTCAACGCCGGGACGCTCGGCCCGTCGATGGTGGAGGGCCGGATCAGCGCCGGCGTCGTCGTCGGGGCCGACAGCGACGTGGGCGGCGGCGCGTCGATCATGGGCACCCTCTCCGGTGGCGGGAAGGAGGTCATCTCGATCGGCTCGGGCTGCCTCCTGGGCGCCAACGCCGGCGTCGGGATCTCCCTCGGCGACCGGTGCGTGGTCGAGGCCGGCTGCTACGTGACGGCCGGCTCCCGGGTCACCCTCCCCGACGGCTCGGTGGTCAAGGCCGCGGAGCTCTCCGGCCGGGACGGGCTGCTGTTCCGGCGCAACAGCGTCAGCGGCGCGCTGGAGGCCCTGCCCCGCGACGGCGACTGGGGCGCGCTGAACGCGGAGCTCCACAAGAACTGAACACCTCCCGGACTCCCCCGGGTGGACCGAGCCCCGTCGGTTTCCGCGGAAACCGACGCCTACGGCTACCGGACTTTCCGCGCCGAAAGTCCGGGGTGGACCGAGCCCCGTCGGTTTCCGCGGAAACCGACGGCGTCCGGCACTACGCTCGCCCGCACTCGTGCGCGGACCGAGTCGGAGGAGACGACGGTGACCGAGACGCGGACCAAGATCCAGCTCGACGAGTCCCAGCTGCCGACGCAGTGGTACAACGTCGTCCCGGACCTGCCCAGCCCACCGCCACCCCCGCTGCACCCGGGGACGATGCAGCCCGTGGGCCCCGACGACCTGGCCCCGCTCTTCCCGATGGACCTCATCGCGCAGGAGGTCACCGCCGAGCGCTTCGTCGACATCCCCGGCGAGGTGCTCGACGTCTACCGGCTGTGGCGGCCCTCGCCGCTGTACCGCGCGCGCCGGCTGGAGAAGGCCCTCGGCACGCCCGCCCGCATCTACTACAAGTACGAGGGCGTCTCACCGGCCGGCTCGCACAAGCCGAACACCGCCGTTCCGCAGGCCTACTACAACGCGAAGGCCGGCGTGCGGAAGCTGACGACCGAGACCGGCGCCGGGCAGTGGGGCACCGCGCTGGCCTTCGCCAGCGCGCTGTTCGACCTCGAGTGCGAGGTGTGGATGGTCGGCGCCTCGTACGACCAGAAGCCCTACCGGCGGGTCATGATGGAGACCTTCGGGGCGACCGTGCACCGCTCGCCCTCGGAGCTCACGGCCGCCGGCCGCGACGTCCGGGCCGAGGACCCGCAGCACCCCGGGTCGCTCGGGATCGCGATCAGCGAGGCGGTGGAGGTCGCCGCGCAGGACCCGCAGACCCGCTACGCCCTGGGCAGCGTGCTCAACCACGTCCTGCTGCACCAGACCGTCATCGGCGAGGAGGCGCTGCTCCAGCTGGCCGCCGTCGACGAGCGTCCGGACGTCATCGTCGGCTGTACCGGGGGCGGCTCCAACTTCGGCGGCCTCGCCTTCCCGTTCCTGCGCGAGAAGCTGGCCGGCCGGATGTCCCCGACGATCCGGGCGGTCGAGCCGGCGTCCTGCCCGTCGCTGACCCGCGGGGTGTACGCCTACGACTTCGGCGACACCGCGGGCATGACCCCGCTGCTGAAGATGCACACGCTCGGCCACCGGTTCATCCCCGACCCCATCCACGCCGGCGGGCTGCGCTACCACGGGATGTCCCCGCTGCTCTCGCACGTCTACGAGCTGGGGCTGGTGGAGGCGCTCGCGCTGCCGCAGACCGAGTGCTTCGCGGCCGCCGTGCGCTTCGCCCGCACCGAGGGCATCGTCCCGGCGCCGGAACCGTCGCACGCGCTCGCCGCCTGCCTGCGCGAGGCACAGGCGTGCCGTGAGTCCGGCGAGGAGAAGGTGATCCTCACGGCGCTGTGCGGGCACGGCCACTTCGACCTGGCGGCGTACGAGGCGTACCTGACCGGGCGCATGACCGACGAGGACGTGACCGACGACCGCCTGGCGCCGGGCCTGGCCGAGCTGCCGCCGGTGCCCGCCGGGGCCTGAGGCCCGGCCGGATCAGCCCAGGTCCCCCGGCCCGGGCGTCTCCGGGGTGTTCGACGGCGCGGCCGCCGGGGAGCTCAGGTGCTCGAGCAGCGCGACGACGAACTCCTGCGGGCGCTCCACGTGCGGGGAGTGGCCGACGCCGGGCAGCACGACCTCGCGGTAGGCGCCGCCGCTCGCCGCGTAGCGGTCCAGCACCGCGCGCGTCTGGGCGACCATCGGCTGCGGCGGGCAGACCTCCTCCCCCGGCCAGCCCGGCACCGCGCCCAGCGCCCCGAGCTGCGCCAGGTCGAACATCGACGCGTCCGAGACGATGGCGTCGGCGTCCCCGCGGATCCACAGCACCGGCGGCTTCTGGGCCAGGTCGACGACCCCGCTGAGGTCGAAGACCGTCGGCGCCATCGTGTTGAGCACCCCGCGCTCCCCCGGCGCGATGCCGGGCCAGGTGCCGCAGGTGGCGGCGTCGCCGGGGTAGTGGTCCTCGCCGGTGCGGGTGCTGAGCATCGACGCGACGAAGAGGTCCTCCAGCTGCGGGTCGATCGGCAGCGAGCCGGGCGCGACGTAGAAGGCCCGCAGGATCGACCGCGGGCTGGTCGGCTCGTCCGCGCTGGTGTCGCCGGCGGCCAGGGCGGCCACGAACGCGGGGTTGGCCGCGCCCCCGCCCGCGCCGGCGCCCTCGTCGGAGAGCCGCCGTCCCTCGGGGCCGGCCGTGCCGCCGAAGCCGTACGGGGAGATCGGCGCGACCAGCGCCACCGAGGCGACCCGCTCCGGGTGGTCGAGCAGGTACTGCAGCACCACACCCGCACCCATGCTCCAGCCGACCAGGTGCACCCGCTCCAGGCCGAGCGCCTCCACGAGCGCCGCGACGTCGTCGGCCCAGTCGCGCACGCCGCGCCGGGCGTCGATGGGCAGCGGATCGGTGTCGCCGTACCCGCGCAGGTCGACGGCGAGCGGCCGCACCCGCCCGGTCTCCGCGAGCGCCAGCATCGGCTGCTGCCAGAACAGCGCGGAGCTGACGTTGCCGTGCACGAACAGCACCGCCTCGCCCGGGCCGGCCGGGTCGGTGCCGGCCGGCTGCAGGACGTTCTGCGTCAGCCGCGGCGTGGGCACGCGGGTGGCGGTGATGCCGGGCAGCAGGACGTCGCTCATCGGTCTCCTCACAGGTGACGGGCGGAGGCACCCTAGCGACGGACACCTCGGCCGCGACACCACGGTCCTCGCGGCACCGGCACCTAGAGTCGGCGGTGATGAGCAGTGGACGGAGTGCGACCGCGGCCCGCCCGGTCCGGCGGACGGCGGCCCGGCGCCCCTCCTCGGCCCGCCGTCCGCACCGCCGTCGACGGCCGTCGGCGCGCCGCCCGTCGCCGGGGCGGCGCAACCGCCGCCGGGACCTGGCGTCCTGGGCCTGGCTCGCGGTGGTGGTGGCCGTGGTCGCGCTCGTGGCGCTCACGACGACGAACGACCCGGAGGACACCGCCACCGTGACCGCGGAGTGCACCCTGCCCGCGACCGGCGTGCAGCTCACCCCTGAGCAGATCGCCAACGCCCGGGCGATCGCCCGGGTCGGCCACGACCGCGGGCTGCCCGAGCGGGCCGTCGTCATCGCCCTGGCCACGGCCATGCAGGAGTCGGGCCTGCGCAACCTGGCCTACGGGGACCGGGACTCCCTCGGGCTGTTCCAGCAGCGTCCGTCGCAGGGCTGGGGCACCGAAGCGCAGGTGCAGGACCCGGTCTACGCGGCCGGGAAGTTCTACGACGGGCTGGTGCGCGTGCCCGGCTGGGAGACCCGCCGGCTCACCGACGCCGCCCAGATCGTGCAGCGCAGCGGCTTCCCCGAGGCCTACCAGAAGCACGAGGGCATGGCCGTCGAACTCACGGCCGCGATCGACGTCGACGACCTGCCCTGCGGCTGACCTCACCCGAGGGCGCCGGCCCCGAGCGCGTAGGCGTCGAGCGCGCTGAGCGCGGCGACCAGCGCGACGGCGTCGTCGTCGCGCCGGCCGTGGTCCTCCGCCGTCCACACCGCCCCGACGGCGGCGCTCACCAGGCCCCAGTCGCGGACCCGCGCGGCCGGCACGCCCAGGCCCTCGGCGAGCAGGGCCACCCGACGGGCCAGCAGGTCCGGCAGCCCGGGGACCGACGCCCACGGCCGCACCGGGTTGTGCAGCGCCGTGCCGGCGTCCAGCGCGGGCTCGCCCCAGACGCCGTGCGGGTCGATCGCCACCCAGCCGTCCCCGTCGCGGAGCACGTTGGCCGAGTGCAGGTCCCCGTGGCACAGCACCGGCGGCGCCGCGGTGGCCAGCAGCCCCTCGAGGACGTCGGCGGCGGCGCCGGTGACCGTCGCCGGCACGAGCGGGTGACCGGCGCGCAGCAGCGGCACCCGCCGGCGGCTGTCCGGGACGCCCTCGGGCCGGGCCGCGCCGCTGTCGTGCAGCCGGCGGGCGACCGCTGCCAGCACCGGGAGGGCCTGCTCGTCGGGCAGGGTGCACAGGTCGCTGCCCGGGACGGCGGCCCGCACCAGCAGCGCCGCCGTCCCGCCGTCGTCCGGCTCGTACGCCAGCACCCGCACCGCGCCGTGACCGCGCCAGGCGCCGAGGACGGCCGCCTCCTCCGCGAGGTCCCCGGCCAGGCCCAGCTTGAGGACGACGGCGGCCCCGTCGGCCCGCACCGCCGGCGCCACCCAGTGGTAGGTGGCCGGGTACGGCGGACCGACCGTCACCTCCCACCGGCGCGCCGCACGCCGCACCGCGTCGGGCAGCCCGGCACACCAGTTCCGTCCGGCGTCGCCGTGCAGGTCGCCCATCGCCGCGACCAGCGCGGGAGGGACGACAGGGTTCATCCCGCCAGGCGCTCGACCGCGGCGGCGATCCGCTCGTCGGTGGCGGTGAGGGCCAGGCGCACGTGCCGGACGCCCGCGGGGCCGTAGAACGACCCCGGGGCGGCGACGATGCCCAGGCCGGCCAGCCAGTCGATCGTCGTCCAGCAGTCCTCGTCGCGGGTGACCCAGAGGTAGAGCCCGGCCTCGGAGTGGTCGATGCGGGCGCCGGCCCGGCGCACCGCGGCGGCCAGCTTGTCGCGCCGGGCGCGGTAGCGCTCCCGCTGCACGTCGATGTGCGCGTCGTCGGCCAGCCCGGCGGTCATCGCCACCTGGACCGGGCCCGGCACCAGCAGGCCGACGTGGCGGCGCACCTCCCAGACCTGGCGGACCAGCTCCGGGTCACCCGAGAGCAGCCCGGCCCGGTAGCCGGCGGCGGTGGACTGCTTGGACAGCGAGTGCACGGCCAGCAGGCCGCTGTGGTCCTCCCCGGCGACCTCCGGGTGGAGGATCGACCGCGGCGTCACGTCCCAGCCGAGGGTCACGTAGCACTCGTCGGCGACGACCGGGATGCCGTGCGCCCGGCCCCACGCCACCCAGCGCCGCAGCTGGTCGTCGGTGAGCACGCGGCCGTGCGGGTTGCCCGGCGAGTTGAGCCAGGCGAGCACGATGCCGGTGGCGTCGTCCGGCGGGGTGTCGGTGCGGCGCACCTTGAGCCCGGCCAGCACCGCCCCGACCTCGTAGGTGGGGTAGGCGACCTCGGGGAGGACGACGCTCCCGCCGCCGCGCAGGCCCAGCAGCGTGGGCAGCAGCGCGACCAGTTCCTTGGAGCCCACGGTCGGGATGACCGAGGGGTCGGTGCCGAGCGGGTCCGCCACGTGCACGCCCAGCCGTCGCTGCAGCCAGCCGGCCGCGGCGGTGCGCAGCTCGGCGGTGCCGAGGGCGGTCGGGTACCCCGGTGCGTTGCCCGCGCCGGCGAGGGCGTCGGCGAGCACCTCAGGGGTGTCGTCGACCGGCGTCCCGATGGAGAGGTCGACCACGCCGCCCGCGTGCCGGGCCGCCTTCGCCCGCGCCGCGGCCAGGGAGTCCCAGGGGAAGTCGGGCAGCCGGCCGGCCGCCGTCCCCGCGACGGTGGTCGTCAGTGCCCTTCCGCCTGCGGCGGCAGAGCGGCGACCAGCGGGTGGTCCTTGCCGATCTTGCCGGTCTTCGCCGCACCGCCGGGGCTGCCGAGGTCGGAGAAGAACTCCACGTTGGCGTTGTAGAAGTCCTTCCACTTGTCCGGGACGTCGTCCTCGTAGTAGATGGCCTCCACGGGGCACACCGGCTCGCAGGCACCGCAGTCGACGCACTCGTCGGGATGGATGTAGAGCATCCGGTCGCCCTCGTAGATGCAGTCCACCGGACACTCGTCGATGCACGCCTTGTCGAGGACGTCGACGCAGGCCTGGGTGATGACGTAGGTCACGGTGGATCCCTCCCGGGGACGCGCAGGCTCGGGCTCTGGCCGGGGCCAGGCCGGTTGTTCCGGTGCTCAGTATGGCGCGTCGCGCTGGTCGTGGGTGCGACGGGTCGGCGCGGGGACCCGCGCGGGTGAGGACGGGGGGCACCGGCGCAGGATCGCGGCATGGGACAGAGCCGCTCACCCCTGGACGTCGCGGGCCTGGAGCGGATCGCCGCGCGGGGGTGGCGCGGCACCGAGGAGGCGGCGCTCGGCGACTGGCTGCTGCGCGCCGGCGGGGGCTTCACCGGGCGGGCCAACTCCGTGCTCGTCGTCGGCGATCCCGGCCTGCCCCTGGCGGACGCCGTCGACGCCGTCGCCACCTGGTACCGCGACCGGGACCTGCGGCCCTGCGCCCAGCTGCCCGGCCGCCAGGCCCGGGCCGCCGACGCCGCCCTCGCCGCCGCCGGCTGGGACCGCGACGAGGACGTCCTGGTGCTCACCGCACCGCTGACCCCTCCGCCGGACGGCGGCGTCCCCGTCGCGCTCGCCCCCGAGCCGGACGACGCCTGGCTGGCCGGCTACCACCACCGCGGCCGCCCGCTGCCGCCCACCGCCCGCGCGGTGCTGACCAACGCCGACGACGTCGTCTTCGCCTCCGTGCGCCTCGACCCCGGACCGGCGCCGCTGGCCGCCGTCGCCCGCGGCGTGGTCACCGGGGACTGGCTGGGCGTCACCGCGGTGACCGTCGCCGAGGAGCACCGCCGGAGGGGCCTGGCCACCGCCGTCATGGCGGCGCTGCAGCGCTGGGCCGCCGAGCGCGGAGCCGCGTGGGTGTACCTGCAGGTCACGTCGTCCAACGCGCCCGCCCGCGCGTTCTACCGCAGCGCCGGGTTCATCGAGCACCACCGCTACCACTACCGGTACGCCCCCGGCTGACCGGCGGCGCGGCCATCGCCTTGCCGACGGCGAAGGCCGCGGCGACCACACCGCAGAGCAGGAACGCCAGGTTGACGAAGCCGGCGACGCCGCCGCCGGTGATGAGCAGGTCCCCCTCGGGACGGCGGATGCTGCCCGCCACCGCGACGACGAGCCAGACCAGCGCCGGCAGCGCCGCGGCGACCCGCGACCCGGTGAGCCGGGCGGCCAGCGACACCAGCAGCAGGTTGCCGGCGACGGCGGCGACGACCGACACCGGAACGAGCACGCCCAGCACGCGCAGCGGCAGCCAGAACACCTCGACCAGCGCCAGCTCCACCGCGATCACCACGACCAGCAGCCCCGCCCCGGCACGCGCCCAGGGGCTCCGGCTCATCCGGTCAGACCGGCGAACAGGTCGTCCTCCCAGCCGTTGGGGGCCCCGCCGGCGGGTCCGCGCTCGCCGCGCACGAGGCGGTAGTACTCGACGCCCATGACCTCGAGGCCGAGGTTGTTGGACAGGGCGAAGAACGGGCCGTCGACGGTGATCTGGGTGGCGTGCGCCCGCATCGCGGCGTCCTTGCGCCCGGCCTGCGGCCGGCCGTCCACCGCGGCGGTGACCAGCTCGTCGGGGACGGCGAACGGCACCTCCTCGATGTCGCCGAGCGAGTCGAACGGGGACTCCTCCCCCAGCGCGGCCATCGCCGCGATGCCCTCGCGCAGCACCGAGCGCGGCATGCAGCACCAGTAGACCTTGGCGACGTCCCACGCCGGGCCGAGGTCCGGGCGGTACCCCGGGTCGGCGGCGGCCTCGACGGCGCCCATGGCGACGCGGTGGGCCTGGATGTGGTCGGGGTGGCCGTAACCGCCGTGCTCGTCGTAGGTGACGACCACCTGCGGCCGCACCTCCCGGACGACGGCGACGGCGTGCGCGACCGCCTCGTCGAGGTCGGCGTTCCAGAAGGCGCGGGGCCGGTCGTTGGCCGGCGTCCCCATCATCCCGGAGTCCCGGTAGCGGCCCGGCCCGCCGAGGAACCGCCAGTCGCTGACGCCCAGGGCCGCCATGGCCGCCTGCAGCTCGCCGATCCGGTACCCGCCCAGCTGGTCGGCGTGGTCGACGGCCAGCAGCTCGAGGTCGGGGACCAGGACCTCGCCCTCCTCTCCCAGCGTGCAGGTGAGCAGGGTGACCGCGACCCCCTCGTCGACGTAGCGCGCCATCGTCGCGCCGTTGTTGATCGTCTCGTCGTCGGGGTGGGCGTGCACCAGCAGCAGCCGTCGTTCAGCGGTCACGGGGGACATTGTCGCGGGTACCGCGGCCGGGCCGGCGACGCGCCTCCTACTCCACGTCGACCGGGACCACCGCGCGGGCCTCGGCGAAGTGGCAGGCCGACGGGTGGCCCTGGCCGCGGTCGACCAGCGCCGGGACCTCCTCGGCGCAGACGTCCTGGGCCTTCCAGCAGCGGGTGCGGAACCGGCAGCCCGACGGCGGGTTGGCCGGGCTCGGCACGTCCCCCTGCAGCAGGATCCGGTCCTTCTGCCCGCGCAGCGCCGGCTCGTGCAGGGGCACCGACGACAGCAGCGCCTGCGTGTAGGGGTGCGACGGGGCGGTGTAGACCTCGACGTCGGTGCCCTCCTCCACGATCCTGCCCAGGTACATCACCGCCACGCGGTCGGAGATGTGCCGAACCACGGACAGGTCGTGCGCGATGAAGAGGTAGGAGAGGCCGAACTCGTCCTGCAGGTCCTCGAGCAGGTTGACCACCTGTGCCTGCACCGAGACGTCGAGGGCGGACACCGGCTCGTCGCAGACGATGACCTCGGGGCGCAGGGCGAGGGCGCGGGCGATGCCGATGCGCTGCCGCTGGCCGCCGGAGAACTGGTGCGGGTAGCGGTTGACGTAGTCGGGGTTGAGGCCGACGCGGTCCAGCAGCTCCTGGGTGCGCTGCAGGCGGCCCTTCTTCGGCGCGACGTCGGCGTGCACCGACCAGCCCTCGGCGACGATGTCCCCGACGGTCATCCGCGGGTTCAGCGACGCGTAGGGGTCCTGGAAGATGATCTGGACCTCGCGCCGGTAGTCCTTGAGTGCCCGGCCGGACATCCTGGCGAGGTCCTTGCCCTTGAACAGGATCTGGCCGTCGGTGGGCTTCTCCAGCGCGACGAGCAGCTTGGACACCGTCGACTTGCCGCAGCCGGACTCGCCGACCAGGCCGACGGTCTCGCCGCGGCGCAACGTCAGGTCGACGCCGTCCACCGCCTGGACGTGGCCGACCGTCCGCTTGAAGACGACGCCCTGGGTGAGCGGGAAGTGCTTCTTGAGACCCCGGATCTCGAGCAGGGTCTCGCCGAGGGCGCCGCGCAGCGACGAGGCGGACGAGGTCGGGAGATCAGACACCCAGCAACTCCTCGCTGTAGTGGCAGGCCGCCTCGCGGCCCGGGAGGACCAGCCGCAGCGGGGGGACGTCGGTGGCGCACTCGCGGCCCGGGGCGGCGGCCGCCCCCAGCCGGCGACGCGAGCAGCGCGGGTGGAACGAGCACCCGGACGGGATCGCCGCCAGGTTCGGTGGCTGGCCGGCGATCGGCTGCAGCCGGCCACCCTTGGCCTCCACCTGGGGCACCGAGCTCATGAGCCCGTCGGTGTAGGGGTGGGCGGCGTTGGTGAAGACGTCGTCCACCGTGCCGCGCTCGACGATCTTCCCCGCGTACATGACCACCACGTTGTCGGCCACCTCGTTGACCACGCCGAGGTCGTGCGTGATGAGGATGAGGCCCATCCCCGTCTCCCGCTGCAGGTCCTTGAGCAGGTCCATGACCTGCGCCTGCACGGTGACGTCGAGCGCGGTCGTCGGCTCGTCCGCGATGAGGACCCGCGGGTCGAGGGCGATCGCCATCGCGATCATGACCCGCTGCCGCATGCCGCCGGAGAACTGGTGCGGGTAGTCGTTGACCCGGGACCGGGCCGCCGGGATCCGCACCCGGTCCATCAGCTCGATGGCCTTCTGCTTGGCCTCCTTGCGGGAGGCGCCGCGGTGCGCGCGGAACATCTCGCCGATCTGGAAGCCGACGCTGTACACGGGGTTCAGCGACGACAGGGCGTCCTGGAAGATCATGGAGATGCCGGGGCCGCGGACCTTGCGCTGCTCCTCCTCCGACATCTCGAGGATGTTGCGGCCCGCGAAGTGGATTCCGCCGCCGCTGATGACCGCCGGTGGGGTGTCGAGGATCCCCATGATGGCCTGCGCCGAGACCGACTTGCCGGAGCCCGACTCGCCGAGGATCGCCAACGTCTCGCCCTCGGCGAGGCGGTAGCTCACCCCGTTGACGGCGTTGACCACACCGCTGCGGGTGCGGAACTCGACGTGCAGGTCGTCGACCTCGAGGACGGTCGGACCGGCGCCGGGGGCGACGAGGGGGGCGGAGGGGCCGGGTCGGGTCATGCGCGCTGCCTCGGGTCGAGTGCGTCCCGCAGGGCGTCGCCCATCATGACGAACGCCATCACGGTCAGGGTCAGGATCACGCTGGGGAAGAGCACCAGGTGCGGCGCCGAGCGCAGCAGCGACTGGCCGGCCTCGATCTGCAGCCCCCAGGAGATCGCCGGCCGCTGGAGACCGACGCCCAGGTAGGTCAGGGTCGCCTCGGCGGCGATGAGGACACCGATGGTGATCGTCGTGTAGACCAGGACCGGCGCGACGGCGTTGGGCAGGATGTGCCGCAGCAGGATCCGCCGGTTGGAGGCCCCCATGGCGCGGGCCGAGGCCACGTAGTCGGAGCTCTTCACCGCGATCACCTGTGAGCGGACCAGCCGCATCGCGGTCATCCAGCTGAACGCGGCCAGGGCGATGGCCACGGCGACGACGCCGCGGCCCAGGGTGCCGCTGCGGAGCACGACCAGCGCGCCGAGGATCAGCGGCAGGCCGTAGAAGATGTCGGCGATCCGGGAGAGGACGCCGTCGGTGACCCCGCCGAAGAAGCCGGAGACGGCGCCGGCGAGCACGCCGAGCAGCAGGATGACCGTCACCGCGAGCAAGCCGATGATCAGCGAGTTGCGGGCCCCGGACACCACGTTCGCCAGGTAGTCGCAGCCCTGCTGGTCGTAGCCGAACCAGTGGTCCGCCGACGGCGGCTCGGCCGAGTTGGCCAGGTCGCAGGCGCGCGGGTCGGCACCCCGGGTGAACGCCCGCGGGAACACCGCCATCACCAGGAAGACGACGCCGAGCACCGCCCCGATCCAGAACAGCGGGTTGCGTCGCAGGTCGCGCCAGGCGTCGCTCCACAGGCTGTTCTGCCGGGCACTGGTCACGTCGACGGAGGGCGAGGCCAGACCGGTGGTGGTGCCGGCCTCCACCTCGTCGTGCCGGAGGTCGGCCAGCTGCTGGTCGGACCGGCGACTGGGCTCAGTCATAGCGGATCCTCGGGTCGAGGACGGCGTAGAGCACGTCCACCACCAGGTTGAAGAAGATGAAGAAGAAGACCAGCAGGGTGACGATGCCGACGACCACCGCCCCCTCCTGGGAGCGGATGGCGTCGAAGACCTCGCGGCCGACGCCGGGGAGGTTGAAGACCGACTCGGTGACGATGGCCCCGCCCAGCAGGGTTCCGATGTCGGCCCCGATGAAGGTCACCACCGGGATGAGGCTGTTGCGGAGGGTGTGCCGGACCACGACCGTGCGCCGGGGCAGCCCCTTCGCCCTCGCCGTCCGCACGTAGTCGGCCCGCATGTTCTCCGCGAGGCTCGTCCGGGTGAGCCGGGCGACGTAGGCCAGCGACCCCGCGGCCAGGACCAGGCCGGGGAGCACGTAGCTGTACCAGCCCTCGCGGGTGCCGGCGATGGGGAACCACCCCAGCTCCAGGCCGAACAGCAGCTGGGCGACGAAGGCCAGGACCAGGATCGGGACCGAGACGACCAGCGTGGTCGAGACGAGCACCAGGTTGTCGAAGTAGCTGTTCCGGCGGAGACCGGCGAGCACGCCGGCGATGATGCCGATGACGACCTCGAACACGACGGCGACGACGGTCAGCCGCACCGTGACCGGCAGCGTGCGCTCGATGGTGTCCGCGACCGGCCGGCCGCGGAAGTCGGTGCCGAGGTCGCCCTGGAGGAGGTTCTTCAGGTACTCCCAGTACTGGACCCACAGCGGGTCGTCGAGGTTGAACCGCTGGGTGAGTTCCTCGACCACCGCGGGGCTGAGCGGCCGGTCACCGCCGAGGGCGCGGATCGGATCCCCGGGGAGGGCGTAGACGAGCGCGAAGATCAGGAATGAGGCGCCGAGCAGGACCGGGATGGTCAGCAGAAGACGGCGCGCTACGTAGCGGCCCATGTCCCCCCTCGGGTCGGCGTGGCGCCGGGACGACCCGGCGGCACGGAGTCCATCGTGCCCGGAACGGGATCCGCGCGCCGCCGGGGGCGACCGTCCTCGCGGACGGGCGCCCCCGGCGGGTGGTGCGGGCCCTCAGGGGTCAGTTGACGGTGACCTCGGAGAGCACGACCCGCTGGAACAGGTCCAGCCGGACGTTGGAGACGTTCTCCGTGTGCACCGACTGGATCTCGGTGAAGAACATCGGGACCATCGGCATGTCCTCGGCGATGATGTCCTCCGCCGCCTGGTAGGACTCGATCGCCGCCGCCTCGTCCGACGCCTGGTCACCCTGCGCGATGGCCTGGTTGACCTGCGGGTTGTCGTAGAAGCTGTAGTTCGACCCGATGGGCGGGAAGGACGCGGCCGTGAACAGCGGGGTCAGGTAACCCTCCGCGGCCGGGTAGTCGAAGCTCCACGCGTAGCGGTACGGGCCGGTGAAGCCCTTCTGCTCGCCGAGCGGCAGGTACTCGGCGAAGTCCAGCTGGCCCTGCAGCGTGAACTCCACGTCGAGGTTCTGCCGGAGCTGGTTGCCGACCGCCTCCATCCAGGCGTCGTGCCCGGAGCCGGAGTTGAACCACAGGTTGACCGGCTGGCTGCGGTCGAAGCCCGCCTCGTCGAGCAGCTGGTTGGCCCGCTCGACGTCCAGGATGCAGTAGGTGCACGAGCCGGACCGGTAGCCGTCGAGGACCGGCGGGATGAAGGAGTCCGCCGGCGCGCGGGTACCGGCGAAGATGGCCTCGGAGATCGCCTCGCGGTCGACGGCCATCGAGAGGGCCTGCCGCACCCGCGGGTCGGAGAACCGCGGGTCGTAGGTCGGCATGCCGAGGTAGGTGATCTGGGAGGACTCGGTCTCGATGAACCGGTCGCCGAACTCCTGCTCCGCGCTCTCGATGACGTCCGGCGGGATGACGTCGACGATGTCGACGTTGCCGTCCTGGGCGTCGGTGTAGGCGGTGTCCTGCTCCGCGTAGATGACGAACTCCACGCCACCGGACTCCGCGGCGTCCTCGCCGGCGTAGTCGTCGTACCGGGTCAGGGTGATGCCCTCGCCGGGGACGAAGTCGCCATCGGCCTGGAACGGCCCGTTGCCGATCGGGCGGTTGCCGAAGGCCTCCGGGTCCTCGAAGAACGCGTCCGGCAACGGGTAGAACGAGTTGTAGCCCACGACCGCCGGGAACAGCGCGAAGGGCGCGCTCAGCTGCACGGTGAAGGTGCGCTCGTCGACGACCGTCAACCCGCTCAGCTCGGTCGCGGCGCCGTCCTGCAGCTCCTGGAACCCGGCGATGCGGGACAGGTAGGAGCCGCCGTCCTGGGCGTTCGCCGGGTTGGCGGTGTAGTTCCAGGCGTCGACGAAGGACTCGGCGTCGACCGCCGTCCCGTCGTGGAAGGTCCAGCCGTCCTTGAGCGTGATGGTCCAGTTGACGTTGTCGTCGGACTCGATCGACTCCGCGACGCCGGAGAAGTCGATCTCGCCCTCCGGCGTGAACTTCACGAGGCCGGTCCACAGGGCGTTGACGATGCGGTCGCCGTTCTGCTCGGTGGTGTTGCCGGGGACCGGCGGGTTCTCGGGCTCGCCGGTGTAGATGCTGAAGGTGCCGGCACCGTCGCTGGCGCCACCCTCCCCCTCGTCGTCACCGCCGCCACAGGCGGACAAGACCATCAGACCGGCGAGGCCGGTCGAGATGAGCGCAGCAGAGTGCTTGCTCAACTTCACGTGCAATGCCTCCCTCGTCCCGCGGTGCGGGGGGAATGGACGGGTTCTCCCAGCTGCCCGGCGCCATGGGCCGGACGGCTGGTGGACCTGCGGACAGGTACCGGAGTCTCGTCGGTACGACGGGGGACGTTAGGCGCGCGCCGCGAGGAGCGTCCACGACCGTCACCGACTTGTGACCTCGGCTCAGGATCCCACAGGGTGGACTCCTCCTCGCGGCCAGCCGACCGGTCAGGAGCCGTACGGGTTGCGGCGCAGACCCTGTTCGGCCGCAAGTGTTGCGGCAGGGTGTCGGGTCAGCCCCGCCGGGGTACGTCTCCCACCCGAACCGAGCGAGAGGAGTCCCGGCATGAGCGGCATGGACAAGATGAAGAACAAGGCCGAGGAACTGTCCGGGAAGGGCAAGGAGGCGGTCGGCAACGCGACCGACGACCCGGACCTGCGCGCCGAGGGCAAGGCCGACCAGGCGTCGGGCAACCTCAAGCAGGCCGGCGAGAAGGTCAAGGACGTCTTCAAGTAACCACAGCCCCGGACGCACGGCCGACGGGCGCCGCGCCACCCGGCCGGCGCCCGCCGCCGGCCCCGGCGGTTTCCGCGGAAACCGCCGGTCCGGCTCAGCCGACCCGAGCCGTCACACCCAGCGCCTCGGCGATCCGACGGACGACGGCCTCCAGGTCGCGCAGGTCCGCCGCCGACAGACGGATGACGCGCCATCCCGCAGCGACCAGCCGCTCGTACCGGCGGTCGTCGCGTCGGATCTGCAGCTCGTCGAAGTGGTGTTCGCCCTCGTACTCGACGACCAGCCGGGCCTCCGGCCACGCGAGGTCGACCTTGCCCAGGAAGTCCCCGTCCTCGACGACGACGTACTGCGGGACCGGGGCGGGCAGTCCCGCTTGAGCACAGGCCACCCGCACCCACGACTCCGGCGGTGACTCACTGCGTCCGTCGACGTGGTCGACAGCGCGCTGGACTCGCCGGAGCCCCCATCGGCCGGTGCTCCGGTCGATCAGGCCGAGCAACTGTTCCGTGGTCACCTGACCGCTGCGCACCATCGCATCCAGGACGCCAACGGCTGTCGGCACCGTCTCCAGCACCGCGAGGTCCCAGGCGGTCCTCAACGGGGACGTGACCGGCAGATCGTCCACGCCGCGACCGATGTCCTCGGTCTCGAGGTCGGTCCGGTGCACCCGGACGCCTCTGGGGCCTGCCCACTTGAGCGGAGCGGGCAGGACGACGGTGACCGGGTCGCCGTAGGACGGCGCCGGCGCACCCAGGACCGCCGCCGCGGACCTCCCACCCAGTGCCGCTCCCGCTGGCATGAGCAGCGCGGCCGCCCGGCAGCGCAGCAGGTGGTCCCGCGGGAGGGACGGGTCGGCATAGACGCCGTGGAGCACGCGGACGTACGGCCCCTCTCGCAGCTGTCTCTGGGAGAGCGCTCCCTCCCCGACGGCGTGGGACCCGAGGAACACACCGTGCAGGCCCAGCGATCGCAGCAGCATCCGCGGATGCTCGCCGACCTGATGGCGTGCTCGGGGAGTTGTCCACAGGCCGCCGTCCGCCCCGGAGATTTCCGCGGAAACCGCCGGGGGTCGTGCCGTCGCTTTCCGCGGAAACCGACGGAGGCGGGTCAGAGGCGGGTGAGGAGGGAGCGGACGGCGGGGAGGAGGGGGCGGTCGGCGGGGATCCAGTCCAGCGCGTCCAGCTCGTCGGCGGGCAGCCACCGCAGCTCGGCGTGCTCGAGCGCGGTCAGCTCCGCCCCGTCGACGATCCGCGCCCACCACACCCGCAGCGTCGAGGCGCCGGGCAGCCCGCCGGCCACGACGCCGTCCAGCACGACCTCCCCGAGGAACGCCTGCGGGGCGACGACGACGCCGAGCTCCTCCCCGATCTCGCGCACGAGGGCGGTCAGGTCGTCCTCCCCCGGCTCGACCTTGCCGCCGGGGAACTCCCAGCAGCCGTCGTACGGCCCACCCGACCGCTGCGCCACGAGCACGCGGTCGCCGTCGACCATCGCGGCGCCGACCACCTGGACGACGTCGAGCGCGCGCCGGGCCGCCGCCGCGGAGTAGGCGTCCAGGTGCGCCCGCATGGCCCGCAGGATGCGGCGGCGCAGCAGGCGGTCGAGCACCCGGTCCAGCGGGGCCGGCAGCGAGGTCGACCAGTCCACCTGCTCGTCGACGAGGGTGCCGGCGCCGGTGGGGGTGAACCGGCGGGAGTGGGTCAGCCAGCGCCAGCCGCGACCGGGCCCGACCGCATAGACGTCCCGCGCCGGCCGCACCGACACGACCTCCTCCAGCGGCACCGGCCACGGCCGGCCGAGGGCGCGCGCGACGTCGAAAGCCACCGTCAGCGGCGCCTCGACCAGCGTGGTGAAACGCAGCTGGGACACCCGATCAGGGTCCCAGACCGGGTCCGCCGGCCCATCCCACGGCAGGATGACCCCCGTGCGCATCACTGCCCGGGTCGACTACGCCGTCCGCGCCGCCGTCGAGCTCGCGGCCGCGGCGCCCGGCGCGCTCACCTGCGACCGCATCGCGACCGCGCAGGGCATCCCCTCGCGCTTCCTGCAGTCCATCCTCGGCGACCTGCAGCACGCCCGGCTGGTGACCAGCCAGCGCGGCCGGGAGGGCGGCTACCGGCTGGCGCTCCCGCCGGAGGAGGTCTCGATCGCCCGGGTCATGCGGATCGAGCAGGGCTTCCTCGCCGAGGTGCACGGGGAGCGCCCCGAGGACGTCGAGTACCCGGGTGCCGCCGCCCCGCTGGCCGACGTCTGGGTGGCCGCGCGGGAGGCCTACCGGCGGGTGCTGGAGGAGGTCACCCTTGCCGACGTGGCTGCGGGCAAGCTGCCGGCCGCCGTCGCGGAGCTGACCGCGCTCGAGGAGGCCTGGCGCTCCTTCGGCGACGAACCGTCGCGCTGAGGGGCGGGTGGCGGGCGGCCGGACGGCCTGGGCGAGACTGGCGGGCATGGCAGGCACGCAGCGGCAGGGCGTCACCGTGTTCCTCACGGGGCTGTCCGGTGCCGGGAAGTCCACGATCGCCGACGCCCTGGTGGCGTCCCTGGAGGACGACGGCCGGCCGGTCACCGTCCTGGACGGCGACGTGGTGCGCACCCACCTCTCCAGCGAGCTCTCGTTCTCCCGCGAGGACCGCGACCTCAACATCCGCCGCATCGGCTTCGTCGCCGGCGAGGTGGTCAAGCACGGCGGAACGGTCGTCGTCGCGGCGATCGCCCCCTATGAGAACGCCCGCGAGGAGGCCCGCGCGCTGGTCGAACGGCACGGCCGCTTCGTGCTGGTCCACCTGTCGACCCCGATCGAGGTCTGCGAGCGCCGCGACGTCAAGGGCCTGTACGCCCGGGCCCGCGCCGGGGAGATCCCCGGCTTCACCGGCATCGACGACCCGTACGAGCCGCCGGTCCGCGCCGAGCTGGTCATCGACACCTCGGTGACGCCGCTCGCGGAGTCCGTGGCCCGCATCCGGGAGGCGATGGACGGGCGGCCGGCGTCCGTCGCGTGACGCCGCCCGGCCACCCCGAGAGAAGGTCCCGGCGGGCACGGTCGGAGTTCCACTCGGCGGCCCTGGCCACGTGTGGGACGATGGAGGGCGTGACCGATCGCGGGCAGTTCCTCGTCGCGCGCCGTCACATCGATCTGGCGCTGGTCAGCAGCGCGGTCTGTCGCCCCGCGCGCTGACCCCCGGTTCCCCCGCGCAGCTCCGCTGCGCCCTCCGATCTGGCAGCGCCCACTCCGTCCCGGTATGGCGCCGGACGGGCGGCGCAGAAGGAAGTGCCCTCGTGACTCCCTCTACCGGCTCCGGCCCGACCCGGACCAGCAACCGGCCCCAGCGCGGCCAGGGCCAGTGGGCACTGGGCTACCGTGAGCCGCTCAACCCCAACGAGCGGATGAAGAAGGACGCCGACGGCCTCACGGTCCGCCAGCGGATCCTCGACATCTACTCGAAGACCGGCTTCGACGGCATCGACCCCAGCGACCTGCGCGGCCGGATGCGCTGGATGGGCCTCTACACCCAGCGCGCCCAGGGCATCCCCGGCGGGAAGACCGCCGTCCTCGAGCCGGAGGAGCTCGAGGACTCCTACTTCATGCTGCGCGTGCGCATCGACGGCGGCGCGCTGACCAGCGACCAGCTCCGGACGATCGCCGGCATCAGCACGGAGTTCGGCCGCGACGTCGCCGACGTGACCGACCGGCAGAACGTGCAGCTGCACTGGATCCGCATCGAGGACGTCCCCGAGATCTGGCGGCGGCTCGAGGCCGTCGGGCTGTCGACGACGGAGGCGTGCGGCGACACCCCGCGCGTCATGCTCAACTGCCCGCTGGCCGGCCTCCTCGAGGAGGAGGTCGTCGACGCGACCGACGTGCTCGCGAAGACGGTCGCCAAGTACGTCGGCAGCCCGGAGTTCAGCAACCTGCCGCGCAAGTGGAAGACGTCCATGTCGGGGTGCGCCGACCACTGCACGAACCACGAGATCAACGACGTCTCCTTCGTCGGCGTCCTCGACGACTACGGCCAGGCCGGCTACGACCTCTGGGTGGGCGGCGGGCTGTCCACCAACCCGAAGCTGGCCGAGCGGATCGGCGTCTTCGTCCGGCCCGACCAGGTCACCGACGTGTGGGCCGCGGTCACCTCGATCTTCCGTGACTACGGCTACCGCCGGCAGCGCAACCACGCGCGGATGAAGTTCCTCATGGCCGACTGGGGCCCGGAGAAGTTCCGCCAGGTGCTGGAGGACGAGTACCTCCACCACGAGCTGCCCGACGGCCCGGCGCCGGAGCCGGCCCGGCACGACCAGCGCGACCACGTCGGCGTCATGAAGCAGAAGGACGGCGCCAACGCGCTCGGCTTCGCGCTGCGCACCGGCCGGATCAGCGGCACGCTGCTGACCCGGGTCGCCGACCTGGCCGACGAGCACGGCCGGGGCCGGATCCGCGCCACCGCGCAGCAGAAGCTGGTCGTCCTCGACGTCCCCGACGAGCGGGTGGAGGGCCTGATCTCGGCGTTGGACCACCTCGACCTGCAGGTCCGGCCGAGTGCGTTCCGCCGCGGCACGATGGCGTGCACCGGCCTGGAGTTCTGCAAGCTGGCCATCGTCGAGACCAAGCAGCACGCCCAGGAGCTCTACGGCGAGCTGGAGAAGCGGCTGCCGGACTTCGACGAGTCCATCACGATCAACGTCAACGGCTGCCCGAACAGCTGCGCCCGGTTCCAGACGGCCGACATCGGCTTCAAGGGGTCGATGGTGCGCGACGACAGCGGCGAGATGGTCGAGGGCTTCCAGGTGCACCTGGGCGGGCACCTGGGGATCGAGGCCGCCTTCGGGCGCAAGTTCCGCGGGCACAAGGTGACCAAGGCGGAGACCGCGGACTACTGCGAGCGGGTGCTGCGCGGCTACCTGGACCGCCGGGCGCCCGGTGAGACCTTCGCCTCGTACGTCGCCCGCGCCGAGGAAGCCTGGCTGCTCTGACATGGACGACGAGCCGACGGCGGGAAGGGTCCGGCAGCTCCCGGTGTTCTGCTGCCCGTACTGCGGGGACGAGGAACTGACCCCGCACGGGGACGGGGGCGAGTGGCACTGCGCCGCCTGCCTGCGGACCTTCGCCGTCCGGTTGACCGGAACAGGAGTGCAGCACCCATGACGACCGCCGTACGTGCCACGCCAGAACTCGCCGCCGAGGCCGACGCCCTGTTCGAGGGCATCGCCGACCCGGTCGAGCAGGCGCTCGCCGTGCTGGCGTGGGCCGGGGACACCTTCGGGGACGAGTTCGCCGTCACGTCGTCCATGGCCGACGGGCTGCTCGCCCACCTGGCCTCCCGGGCGGTGCCCGGGGTGAACGTCGTCTTCCTCGACACCGGGTACCACTTCGCCGAGACGATCGGCACCCGCGACTGGGTCAGCGCGGTCATGCCGATCACGCTGGTCGACGTGAAGCCGCCGCAGACGGTCGCCGAGCAGGACGCCCAGTACGGCCCGCGGCTGCACGAGCGCGACCCCGACCTGTGCTGCTCGCTGCGCAAGGTCACGCCGCTGGCGAAGGCGCTGGCCGGCTACGTGGCCTGGGGTTCGGGCGTGCGCCGGGACGAGTCGCCGACCCGCGCCGGCACCCGGCTGGTCGACTGGGACGACAAGCGCGGCATGGTGAAGGTCAACCCGCTCGCCGCGTGGACGCAGGACGACGTCGACGCCTACATCACCGAGCACCAGGTGCCGGTCAACCCGCTGCAGGAGATCGGCTACGCGTCCATCGGCTGTGCGCCCTGCACGCGGCCGGTGGCCCCGGGCGAGGACCCGCGCGCGGGCCGTTGGGCGGGCATCGGCAAGACCGAGTGCGGCCTGCACGTCTGACGAAGGACCCCGTTCCACCCCACGATCGAAGGACCCCGTCCTCCTCACCCTTCGCGAGCTCATGGCGAGCCTCGGGACGGGGCCGCGCCGCGGCACCCTGGAACGCGGCCGTTCGAGGCGGCAGACTCACCGCCGTGGCCCCGCCTCCCCGCCTGTCCCCCGACGAGATCGCCGCCGCCCTGTCCGGGCTGCCGCTGTGGTCGGGGGACGGCGAGGGACTGCACCGCAGCGTCGAGACCGCGGGCTTCCCGGACGCCGTCGCCGCGATCGTCCGCATCGGGTTCGTGGCCGAGGAGCTGGACCACCACCCCGACGTCGACCTGCGCTGGCGCACGCTGCACCTCACGCTGGCGACCCACTCCGCGGGCGGGGTCACCGAACTGGACCTGCAGCTCGCCCGCCGGATCGACGAGCTCCTGCCCGGCTGACCCTCACCCCGGCAGGGGACAGAACAGGTCGATGCGGTACCCGTCGGGGTCGGCCACGGTCGCGTAGCGCTGGCCCCAGGGGGCGTCGAAGGGCTCGTCCACGACGGTCCGCCCGGCCGCCGACACCCGGCCGACCGCGTCGTCCACCTCGGCGGGCGAGCCGAACAGCAGCGCGAAGGCGGCGGTGTTCCCCGGCCGCGGGGGTTCGCCGTGCAGGCCCTCGAGGAGGGTGGCGGTGTCGATCATGAGGCGGATGCCGGCCTCGGCCTCCACGTGCGCCGAGTCCGGCTCGAGCGGCGGGAAGCGGAAACCGAGCAGCTCGTAGAAGGCGACGGCGCGGGGCAGGTCGGTGGCGCTCACGGCCACGGCGGCGATCTCCATGCCGCAGGCCTGCACCCGGCCTCCGACAGCACGGCGCCGTGACCCGCGCCCGGTGGTCACGGCGCCGTGAGCGGCGCAGCGGGCCGTCAGGTGCCGATCACGCCGCCGTCGTCCTTGGTGACGACGACGGTGGCCGAGCGCGGCGTGGCGACGCCGTCCTCCGCGGGCCAGGCGCTCTGCCCGTTCTCCCCTGGGTGCTGCACGTTGACGAACAGCGTGCGCTGGTCCGGGGTCATCGCGATGCCGGTGATCTCGCACTGCTTCGGCCCGGTCAGGAACCGGCGCACCTCCGGCGCTCCCGTGACGTCGGTGCGCGTGGGGTCGGCCGCGAGCATCTGGTTGTTGGCCGAGCCGGGCTGGGTGCCGTCGGTCTGGATCCACGCCCGGCTGTCGGGGTCCAGCCACAGCCCGTCGGGCGAGCCGAAGGCGTCCTCGGCGGCGATCGTGGAGCCCTCGACGCCGCCTCCCGGGCCGGCGAGCAGGAAGACGTCCCAGGTGAAACCGGTCGCCGCGTGGTCGCCGCCGTCCTCGTCCCACCGGATGATGTGCCCCCACCGGTTGGCCGTCCGCGGGTTGGCGGCGTCGGTCTCGGTGCGCTCGGTGTTGTTGGTGAGGGTCAGGTAGGCGGTGCCCGTGCGGGGGTCGACAGCGGTCCACTCCGGCCGGTCCATCGGCGTCGCCCCGACCAGCGTCGCCGCCTGCCGGGTGTCCACCAGCACCGCGCCCTGGTCGGCGAAGCCGTTGTCCGCCGTCAGCGGACCCTGCCCGTGCACCAGCGGGATCCAGGTGCCTCGGCCGTCGGCGTCGAAGCGCGCGACGTACAGCGTGCCCTCGTCGAGGGGGCTGCGGCGGCGGGCCCGCATCGACCTCCAGTTGTCGGCGCTGACGAACTTGTAGAGGTACTCGAACACCTGGTCGTCGCCCATGTAGACGACGACCCGGCCGCCCCTGGTCACGTGGACGGTGGCGTCCTCGTGCTTCAGCCGGCCCAGGGCGGTCCGCTTGACCGGCGTCGACCACGGGTCGAACGGGTCGATCTCGACGACCCAGCCGAACCGGTTGGGCTCGTTCGGGTCGCCGGCGGTCAGGACGAAGCGGGGGTCGTGCGCCGCCCAGCCGTTGCGGTCGCCGCCCACCCCGTACCGCGACACGCGCGCGGCGTCGGCCGGGGCGAGCGGGCCGTCGACCCGGAAGTACCCGTTGAAGTTCTCCTCGCAGGTCAGGTACGTCCCCCACGGGGTCTCGCCGTTGCCGCAGTTGTTGATCGTGCCCAGCGGGGTGCTGCCCTGCGGGTCGGCGCCGGTGCGCAACAGCGGGTGCCCGGCGGCGGGCCCGGAGAAGGCCATCGGCGACGTGGCGGTGATCCGGCGGTTGCGGGCGGACCGCACCGGGGCCCACTCGCCGGAGCGGCCGCGCTCGATCTCCACCACGGAGACGCCGTGCGCGGCCTGCGACTTGTGCACGCCCTCAGCGGTGATCGGCTTGTAGCCGGCGGTGTAGCTCCCGGTGTGCAGGTAGAACTCGTCGGTGTACTCGTGGTTGAGCACGAGCAGGCCGCGCTCGTCGCCCCGGCGCCCCGACTCCAGCGGGAAGTACGTCATCCCGTCGTGGTGCATGCCCACCTGCTCGGCCTGCTGGGCGGCGGTGTTGCCCGACGCGTTGCCGCCGGGCTCGCCGGGGGTCCCGGGGACGAACGCCGGGTGCGCACCGGTGATCGGCGTGCCCCACGGGATCAGCACCCGCGCGGTGTAGCCGGCGGGCACGTGCACCACGTCGTCGGTGCTCGGCCCGATCGGGGCGAAGCCGAGCAGCGCCCGCCCGGCACCGCGGCCGGGCGCGGCCTGCGCCGCCGGGGGCGCGACCAGGCTCGTCGTCAGGAATCCGGCGGCGGCGAGCACACCGCCGGTGAGCACGGCTCGGCGGGAGACCCGCGCCGTCACGAGGTCCGACAGCGGGGTGCTGCTGGTCGGGTTGGACGGCAGGTCGTCGGGGTCGACGGCGTCGGGGCGGGCGGGGTCGGACGTCAGCGTCACGGAGGATGCTCCTGGGATTCGGCGGTGGACCGCCGCGGACGCTAGGGAGCCGGATCGACGGCGCCGTGGCCGCCGGGCGGCCGACCGGTGAACCCGGTGGCCACCCGCCGTTCACCCGTCCCGGTCAGCCGGCGACGGGCAGCACCAGGAGGCGCAGCAGCCGGTCCGCCTCGGCATCGGGGTCCTCGGTGAGCCCCGTGTGCACCGGGCCCGGCTGGACGACGGTGCTGCGCGGCGCGGTCAGCCAGCGGAACCGCGACCCCAGCGCCTCCCGGCCGGCCGCGCCCACCCCGGGGTCGGCCGCGCAGACGTCGGCGGCCACCTGCAGCGCCCGCCGGATGGCCCGGGCGTCGGCGGTCGGGTCCAGGGCGTGCAGCCGGTCGACGTCGAGGTGCACCCGCGAGCCGAGGTAGTCCCGCTGCCGGCAGTAGACGAGGACGCCGGCGTTCAGCGACTCCCCCCGCTCGACCCGCGGCACGACCCGCAGGACGGCGTACTCGAAGGTGTCCCGGGTCATCGCTGGGTCACCCCCTCCGGCGGTGGCGGCCCCAGCCACGACGGCCGGTTCTCGCCCCGCGGCGCCCGGCGGCGCGACCCTCCGGCCTCCGCGGCGGCCACCAGCGGCGGCAGCCAGGCGTCCCGGGCGGCCAGCCGGGCCAGCAGCTGGTCGGCGTAGCGGGCGCGGACGGCGTCCGGGGCGTCGTCCGGGGAGGGACCCTCCAGCCACTCGTCGGGCACCTGGGCCAGCACGCCGGCCAGCAGCTCGGGCGTCACCCGCGGCCCGAGCGCGGCGTCGGCCGCCCGCAGGTCGGGCGCGCAGTCGATCAGCGCGTGCTGCGCGGCGTCGTAGGGCCGCGCAACCGCGGCCGCGGCGCCGGGCCAGTGGTGGTGGAACGTCAGCGCGGCACCGTGGTCGATCAGCTGGAGCCGGCCGTGCCAGAACAGCATGTTGGGGTTGCGCCAGGAGCGGTCGACGTTGCCGATCAGCGCGTCGAGCCAGAGCACCCGGCCGGCCGGCTCCGGCTCCACCGACGCGACGCCGGCCTCGAAGTCCAGCGCGCCGGGCAGGTAGTCCAGGCCGAGGTTGCGCCCGGCCGAGCGCTGCAGCAGCTCCTGCACCTCGGGGTCGGGCTCCCCCACCGCCAGCTCCGGCGCCACGTCGACGGTGACCAGCGCGGGCACCGGCAGCGACAGCGCCCGGGCGAGCTCGCCGCACACGACCTCGGCGACGAGGACCTTCACGCCCTGCCCGGCGGCCCGCCACTTGACCACGTAGGTGCCCAGGTCGTCGGCCTCCATGAGCCCCGGCAGCGAGCCACCCTCGCGCAGCGGGGTGACGTAGCGGGTGGCGGTGACGGCGGGCAGCACAGTGGCCGCGACCCTACCGGCGGCCCGGCCGGGGAGACTGCGGGCGTGGGCCTCCTCCGCGCGACCTCCCCCGCCGACCTCGCCGACGCGCCGTTCACCTATCCCGATGTGGGCGCGACCCGGGACGCCGAGCTGCCGGCCGGCTACGACCACGTCGAGCGGTCCGTCGTCGTCGGCCGCGGCGACGCGGTGTTCGAGCGCGCCGCGGCCGCGGTGTTCGACTGGCGGGCGCAGCGCGGCGTCGGGCTGCGGGTGGCGGCGAGCGGTCCGGCGTCCGAACCCGGCACGGTCGTCGTCCTCACCGCCGGCCTGCCGCGGCTGGGCTACGACATCCCCTGCCGGGTCGTGTGGGCCCGGACCGACGGCGACGAGCACGGCTTCGGCTACGGCACCCTGCCGGGGCACCCCGAGAGCGGCGAGGAGGCGTTCCTCGTCCGCCGCACGCCGGACGGCGAGGTCGTCTTCGCGGTGCGGGTCTTCGCCCGGCTGGCCTCCCCGCTCGCCCGTCTCGGCGGGCCGGTGAGCACCGTCGTGCAGCGCCTGGCGACCGCGCGCTACCTGTCGGCGATCCGGCGGGCCGCCCGGGACCGATGAGTCCCGGACCGCCGGCCGGTCGGACCTGGGAGCGAGCGGACCGGGGAGGCGGCGTGGGGCTGGCGGAGGACGTCGAGGCGGTGGTGGCCGGCTCCGTGGCGGCGGGCGGGGTGCCCGGCGCGGCGTGGTGGGTGTCCCGAGGCGGCGAGGTGGCCCGGGGCGCGGCGGGGGCGCACACGCCGGGCGGCGACGACCGCATCGGACCGGACACCGTGTTCCGCATCGCCTCGATCACCAAGCCCGTGGTCGCCGCGGCGGCGATGGCGCTGGTCGACGACGGCACGCTGGTCCTGGACGACCCGGTGGACGACGTCCTCCCCGAGCTCGCGGACCGGCGGGTCCTCGCCGACCCGGCCGATCCGGCGGCGGGGACCGTGCCGGCCCGCCGGGCGATCACCGTCCGCGACGTCCTGACGTTCCGGCTGGGGCTCGGGCTGGACTTCACCGCCCCGTGGCCGTCGCCGACGGTCGCCGCGCTGGGCGACGCCGGCCTGCCCGCCGGACCGCCCAACCCGCAGGCGACGCCGGAGCCGGACGAGTGGCTGCGCCGGCTGGCCACCGTCCCGCTGGCGTACCAGCCCGGGGAACGCTGGCTGTACCACACCGGCGCGAGCGTCCTGGGTGTCCTCGTCGCCCGGGTGGCCGGCCGGCCGCTGCCCGACGTGCTGGCCGAGCGGGTGCTCGATACCCTCGGCATGGCCGACACCGGGTTCGGCGTGCCGGAGCACGCGCGCGGCCGGCTCGGTCCGCACTGGACCCCGCCGTCCGACGACGGCACCCGCGCGCTCTACGACCCCGCCGACGGCCAGTGGGCCCGACCGCCGGCGTTCCCCGACGGCGGCGACGGGCTGGTCGCGACCGTCGACGACCTCGCCGCCTTCGCCGGGATGCTCGCCGCGGGCGGCCGCACGCCGCGCGGGAACCGCGTGCTGAGCGCGGCGGCGGTCCGGGCGATGACCACCGAGCAGGCCGGCCCGGTCGACGACGAGGGCGGCGGCTGGGGGCTGGGCATCGGCGTCCGCCGGGCCGACGAGCCGGGCGGCCGGCACGCCGGGTCCTTCGGCTGGGACGGCGGCCTGGGCGGCTCCTGGTGGACCGATCCGGTCAGCGGGGCCACGGCGATCCTGCTGACCAACCAGATGTGGTCCTCCCCCGAGCCGCCGGCGGTGTTCGGTGACCTCCGGGCCGTCGCCTTCGGTGCGGCCCCGCCCGCAGGCTCGTGCCGAGCCGGCGAGGCGTGAGGGGGGCGGGGTCCTCCTCAGACGTCCCGGCGCTCGATCAGCACGGCGCCGATCGCCCAGGCCCCCAGCGCCCACGCACCGACGACCACCAGGCCCACCGGCCAGGTCGACGCGCCGACGAGGAACGCGTCCTCGCCGACCCGCAGCGCCGGCAGGGCCTCACCGAGCCGCTCGGTCCACGGCCCGCCGTCCGCGGCCAGCAGCACCGGAAGGACCAGGACGAGCAGGAGACACGCCCCCACGCCGCCGGCGGTCGAGCGGAGCGCCGTCCCGACGGCCACCCCCAGCACGACCAGCGCGACCGCGCTCAGCACCTGCAGCCCGAGCGGCCGCAGCACGGAGGGGTCGGTGAGGTCCACGCCGCCGGGCACGACCGTCAGGAGCCGGGCGGCGAGCGCACAACCCACGGCCAGGACGACGGAGAGGACGGCGACGAGCGCGGCGACGACGACCGTCCGGGCCAGTTGCAGCCGGGTGCGCCGGGGCACCGCCGCGTACGAGGCGAGCGCCATGCCGGTGGTGTGCTCCCCTGCCCCGACGAGGACGCCCAGGACGACGAGCACGACCTGGCCGAACCCGAACCCGGTCAGCGCCGTGGAGACGGCGACGCCCGCCGCCGGCGCCCGGTCGGTGACCGCCGCGGCCAGCCAGCTGAACGCCCCGACCACCACCACGTAGACCGCGCTGGACCACCACGTCGAACGCACCGAGCGCAGCTTGGTCCACTCGCTGCGCAGCAGCGCGGGGAACGGGACGCCGCGGCTCACCGGGCCACCGCCCGGTACTCGACCTCGTCGCCGGTGAGGGCCAGGTAGGCCGCCTCGAGGGAGACCGTCACCGCGGTCAGCTCGTGCACCCGCACCCCGGCCGCGAAGGCGACGTCCCCCACGGCGACGGTGTCCAGGCCCTCCACCCGCAGCGCGCCGTCCACCTCCAGGGACACCAGCGCCCCGGCCTGCCGCAGGGCCGCCGACAGCAGCGGCGCCCGCGGGCTGCGCACGCGCACGGCCGCGTGCCCGCCCAGCAGGTCGGGGACGGACACGTCGGCCAGCAGCCGGCCCCGGCCCAGGACGACGAGGTGGTCGGCGGTGTCCTCCATCTCGCTCATCAGGTGACTGGACACCAGCACCGTGCGGCCCTCGGCGGCCAGCCCGCGCAGCAGCTCGCGCACCCAGCGGATCCCCTCCGGGTCCAGCCCGTTGACCGGCTCGTCGAGGATCAGGACGTCGGGGTCCCCCAGCAGCGCGGCGGCGATGCCGAGCCGCTGCCCCATGCCGAGGGAGAAGCTGCGCACCCGCTCGAAGGCGACGGCGCCGAGGCCGACCAGCTCGATCACCTCGTCGACCCGCCACCGGGGCAGCGCGTTGCTCTGCGCGAGGGCGAGCAGGTGGGCGTGGGCGGTGCGGCCGGGGTGCCACGCCCGCGCGTCGATGAGCGCGCCGACCCGCCGCGCCGGGTGGTCCAGCTGCCGGTAGGGCACGCCGAGCACCGTCGCCGTCCCGGCGGTGGGCCGGGTGAGCCCCAGGACACAGCGCATCGTCGTCGTCTTGCCCGAGCCGTTGGGGCCGAGGAAGCCGGTCACGCGGCCCGGCTCGATGCGGAGGGTGAGGTCGTCGACGGCGACCCGGTCCCGGTACTCCTTGGTGAGGCCGTCGAGCTCGATCACGCGCGTCAGCATGACGACCGCGGACCCGGCTCCCGCGGAGGCGCGGCCGTCCGTGTGACGCGGCGGGCGCCTCGGGTCGCCGGTGCCCCACCGGATTGCGGCCGTCCGTTTGTGACGCGGCGGGCGCCGGGTAGCGGTCCGGTACCGCACTCGCAGTCCCGTCAGGAGAAGCCATGCCCCCCGCACGTCAGCCCGACCAGTCCGCGCCCGCCACCGTCAGCCCCACGGGGGTGGTGTACGAGGGCCCGGCGGCGGGCCGCGACCCGCGGGGACAGGCCGGCGACGCGCTCACCACGCCCAACGGCGTCCGGATCCCCGACTCGGACCACTCGCTCAAGGCGGGCCCCCGCGGCCCGGTCCTCCTCGAGGACTTCCACCTGCGCGAGAAGATCATGCACTTCGACCACGAGCGGATCCCGGAGCGCGTGGTGCACGCCCGCGGCGCGGGGGCGCACGGCGTCTTCACCGCCAACGGGAAGGCCGCCAAGGTCACGCGGGCCGCCGTCCTGGCGGAGAAGGGCCTGGAGACGCCGGTCTTCGTGCGGTTCTCGACCGTGCTGGGCTCGCGCGGGTCGGCCGACACCGTGCGCGACACCCGCGGGTTCGCGACGAAGTTCTACACGCGGGAGGGGACCTGGGACCTGGTCGGCAACAACATCCCGGTCTTCTTCATCCAGGACGCGATCAAGTTCCCCGACATCATCCACGCCGGCAAGCCGCACCCGGACCGGGAGATCCCGCAGGCGCAGTCGGCGCACGACACCTTCTGGGACTTCGTCACCCTCCACACCGAGGCCACCCACCACACGATCTGGAACATGAGCGACCGGGGCATCCCGCGCAGCTACCGCACGATGGAGGGCTTCGGCGTCCACACCTTCCGGCTGGTCAACGCCGACCGGGAGACCGTGCTGGTCAAGTTCCACTGGAAGCCCCGGCTGGGCGTGCACTCGCTGACCTGGGAGGAGGCGCAGATCGCCGCGGGCGTCGACCCCGACTTCCACCGCCGCGACCTGTACGACGCCATCGAGGCCGGCGCCTTCCCCGAGTGGGACCTCGGCATCCAGGTCTTCCCGGACACCCCCGAGGAGACGTTCGAGGGCATCGACCTGCTGGACCCGACGAAGATCGTCCCGGAGGAGCTCGCGCCGGTGCAGGTGATCGGCACGCTGGTGCTCAACGGCAACCCGACCAACTTCTTCGCCGAGACCGAGCAGGTCGCGTTCCACACCGGGCACCTGGTGCCGGGCATCGAGCCGACCAACGACCCGCTGCTGGCCGGCCGGAACTTCTCCTACCTCGACACCCAGCTCACCCGGCTCGGCGGCCCGAACTTCACCCAGATCCCGATCAACCGGCCGCACGCGCCGGTCAACGACAACACCCGCGACGGCTTCCACCAGCACGCCGTCCACACCGGGCAGGCGCCGTACACGCCCAACAGCGTCGACGCGGGCGCGCCGTTCCCCTCCGACTGGGCCGAGGGCGGCTACGTGAACGTGCCGCGGGTGATCCAGGGCGAGGCGGTGCGCGCGGCGCCGGCGTCCTTCGACGACCACTTCTCGCAGCCGGCGCTGTTCTACGCCAGCCTCACCGGCGTCGAGCAGCAGCACGTCATCGACGCCTACACCTTCGAGCTCGGCAAGTGCTACGAGCAGGGCATCAAGGAGCGGGCGCTGACCGTGCTGGCCCGGATCGACGCCGAGCTGTGCACCCAGGTCGCCACCGGCCTGGGCCTGCCCGCGCCGGAGCTCGACCCCGTCCGGCCCACCGTCGAGTCCCCCGCGCTGCGCCAGATCACGCCGACCCCCTTCCCGATCGCCGGCCGGATCGTCGGCGTGGTGGCCGGTCCCGGCGCCGACCTCAAGGGCATCGCCACGCTGCGGACGGCGCTCGAGGCGGAGGGCGCGCTGCTGCGGGTCATCGCCCCGCACGGCGGGCAGCTCGTCGACGGCAAGGACGTGGAGATCGTCGAGCGGACCTTCGCCACCGGCCGGTCGATCGAGTTCGACGCGATCGTCGTGGCCGACGGCGCCCCGAAGGACGGCGACTTCCGCGCGCTGGTGATGCTTCAGGAGGCCTTCCGGCACCTGAAGGCGGTCGGCGCGTGGGGCGACGGCGTGCAGGTGCTCCAGACCGCGGGCATCGACGTCGAGGCCCCGGGCGTGCTCACCGGCAAGAAGTCGGACAAGGCGCTCGCCGCCGGCCTGGTCGGCGCCCTCGGGCTGCACCGCGCCTGGGACCGCACCCCGCTGGTCAGCGCCTCCCTGGTCCCGCCGACTGTCTGAGCTCCGCCCCCGAGGGGCAGAAGTGGCCACTTCTGCCCCTCGGGCACCCCACCTGGTCCACGAACAGGAACGTCCGCGTCGCCATGTCGCCTCCGTGCCGGAGGACAGCACTGTGACCCCGCGCCTGCCGGAACGCATCCGTTCCGCTCCGGCACCGGCTCAGGCGGTCGGGGCGGCGTTGTCGGCGGTCGCCTGCAGGACGGTCTTCACCTGGAACGGCGTCAGGCCCGGGTGCTTGGCGAGGATGAGTGCCGCGTAGCCCGCGATCACCGGGGCGGCGAAGCTGTTGCCCGTCGCCGTGATGGCACCGCCGTCGAGCCAGGCGACGTCGACGTCCACCCCCGCCGCCCCGAACTCGACCGGCGGGTCGGGGTTGTAGGCGAAGCCCGGGCCGGGCCCGGGCCGGGCGGCCACCGAGCAGACCGACGAGTAGAGCGACGGGTAGCTCGCGGCCGGGGTGTTGTTCACCGCGGACACGAGCAGCACCCGGCGGAAGTAGGCCTCGTCGGCCAGCTCGTGGAACAGCGGGAAGTACTCCCGCCGCGACGTGCTCAGGCTGAGGTTGACGACGTCCATCCCGGCCTGGATCGCCCAGCGCAGGCCGGCGGCGAAGACCAGGCCCTTGCCGGTCAGCCGCCGTCCGAGGACCCGGACGCTGTGGATCTCGCAGTCGGGGGCCAGTCCCCGGATGACCCCCGCGCAGGCGGTGCCGTGGCCGAACAGGTCCTCGTGCGGCCCCTCGAGGACGCGGACGTCGTCCGGCGCGTCCGGGTCGTACTCCAGCGCCACCGCGCCGTCGACCCCGCCGACGCGCGGGTGCCCTCCGTCGACGCCGCTGTCGATGACGGCGACCTTCACGCCCCGCCCGGTCGAGCCGCCCCAGGCCCACTCCCGGGTGATCGGCACCCCCAGGGGTCGGACCGTCCCCAGCCGCTCGGCGGTGAACGGTTCAGACCAGGCCGGCAGGTCCACCGCGCCGTCCCACGTAGGCGAGGAACTCGCTCAGCAGCCCGACGACGACCCGCTGCTCGGCTGCGCCGAGCCGGGACACCTGGGCGAGCACGGCAGCCGGGTCGGTTCCGGGCGGTGCGGTCGGCGACGTCCGCGCCAGGCCGATGGCGAGCGCCGCCTGGTCGGCGAACAGGGTGAGCAGGTCCATGTCGTCGCGGCCGTCGACCGCCTGCCGGTCGAGCACCTCGACCACGCCGATCGCCTCGCCGGAAGCGGTCATCGGCGCGGCGAGGATGGACCGCGGCACGTAGCCGGTGGACTCCGCGACGTCGACGGCGAAGCGCGGATCGGCGCGGACGTCGTGGACGGCGATCGGCTGCCCGGACGAGACCACCCACCCGGCGATGCCCCTGCTCACCGGCAGCCGCAACCCGACGACCTCGTCGGCGCCCGCCCCGCTCGCGGCGCGGAAGACGAGGTGCTCGTCGTCGGGCTCCAGGACGGCCAGCGAGCAGGCCGCTGCACCGAACACCCGGCGGCCCAGTTCGGTGAGCGACGCCAGGAGGGCATCCACGTGTTGCGCGGCCACGAGACCCCCTGCATTGTCCGGAATCCGACAACTCCGACGTCCGACGGCGGACAGGCTGCCCGCCGCCGCGCCGGGACGGTAGTGCTGCACCGCAGCAACCACCACAGGAGGACGTCATGACCGAGACCGACCGCCCCGTCCCCGAGCCCGCCGACGTCGAGGGCCACATGCCCCTCCGGTACAGGGCCGACGCCGAGACCGACGAGACCCCCGACGTCGAGGGCCACATGCCCTTCAAGCGAGCCGACGCCGAGACCGACGAGACCGACGACGTCGAAGGCCACCGCCGCAACTTCCGGCACGCCGACGCCGAATCCGACGAGACCGACGACGTCGAAGGCCACCGCCGCCACTTCGCTCGGGCCGACGCCGAGACCGACCCGCCCGAGGCACCCCAGGGCTACAAAAAGCCGTGACCGGAGCCCGCCGCCCCGACGTGGACGGCGCGGTCGAGGCGGGCGGCGAGCCGAACGGGCCGATCGACCCCCTCCGGGATCTCCTCGACCCCGGGGACGTCACCGCCGCGCTCACCGCCGCACTGGTCCGCGGCGGCACGTGGAGCGAGGTGTTCGCCGAGCACCGCACCAGCTCCACCGCGCGGCTCGACGACGGGGAGCTCGAGTTCCGCAGCGACCGGGACGTCGGGGCGGGGGTCCGCGTCGGGGGGCGCGGACCCCGCGGCTCCGCCTCGACCACGCTCCTCACCCGGCCGTCCCTGCTCCGGGCGGCGGAGGCGGCAGCCGCCGTCCGGGACGGAACAGGCTCCCGGGTCGCCGTCCGTCCGCTCGACCGGACGACCGCACCGGCCGTCGGCCGGCCCCCGGCCGACGTGGACAGGGCCGACGTGGACACGGCCGTCCGGGCCGACCTGCTCCGGCGGGCGGCGGACGCGGCGCACGGAGCGGGCGCCGCCGTCCGCTCCGTGACGGTGACCCTCGTCGAGGTGGTGCAGCACGTCCTCGTCGCGACCAGCGACGGGCTGCTCGCCCGGGACACCCGCGTGCGGACGCGGATGACCTGCCGCGTCGTGGCTCGGCGGTCGGGCCGCACGGCCACCGGCTTCGAGGGCCCCGGTCACGGCGGCGGCCTGGAGCTGTTCGACGATCGCCCGCCGGAGGGGATCGGCGCCGAGGCCGCCGGCCGGGCACTGCGCATGCTCGACGCCGGGCCGGCACCGGCCGGCCCCATGCCGGTCGTCCTGGGGCCCGGCGGCGGAGGCCTGCTGGTGCACGAGGCCTGCGGGCACGGCCTCGAGGCCGACGGGGTGGCACGGGGCACCTCGATCTACGCCGGCACGCAGGGCCGGGAACTGGCCGACCCGCACGTCACCCTGGTCGACGACCCGACCCTGCCCGGCGGGTTCGGCTCCTACCGGGTCGACGACGAGGGGGCGCCGGCCGCCCCGACGGTGCTCATCGACTCCGGGGTGCAGGCGGCCGCGATGACCGACCGCTCGACCGCTGACGAGCTCGGCCGGTCGCGCACGGCAAACGGCCGCCGCGAGTCCGCCGCGTCGGCCCCGCTGTGCCGGATGAGCAACACCCACCTGCGCCCGGGCCCCGCCGACCCGGCCGATCTGCTCGGTGACGTCGCCCACGGCGTGTACGTGTCGCGGCTGTCCGGCGGGGAGGTCGACATCGCGACGGGCGACTTCTCGTTCACCGCCAGCGAGGCCCACCTGGTCGAACGGGGGGCGCTCACCATGCCGCTGTCCGGAGTGACCCTCCTGGGCAAGGGACCCGCCGCGCTCGCGGGCATCTCGGCCGTGGCCGACGACCTCGTGTTCACCCAGGCGCTGTGCGGCAACGACGGTCAGTGGGTGCCGGTGTCCTACGGCAGCCCGACGCTGCGCATCGACGGCCTCGTCGTGACGGGGGTGGCCTCGTGACCGACGCACCGGACATCGCGGGAGCGGTCGACGCGCTGCTCGCCCGCTGCCAGGGCCACGAGGACGTCGAGGTGTACGGACTGCACCGGCTCGTGACGCGGGTCGAGGCCGGCGCCGGGGGCCGGCTGCGTCGGGTCGGCCGGTCGGAGAGCCAGGGGGTGGGGCTGCGGCTGGTCACCGGCGACCGCATGGGCTACGCGTCGACCACCGACCTCGGCGCGGCGGGGCTGGCGGCCACGCTGGGGTCGGCTCGCGCGGCAGCGGCGCTGTCCACGCCGTCCCCGGCGAACCGGCTGCCGGACCCCGCGCCGCTGCCACCGGCACCGTCCTCGTCGTCGGCGGAGGGCACGGGGTTGAGGCACGGCATCTCCCTCGCCATCGAGCTCGCCCGCCGCGCGCCGACCCTCGACCCGCGGGTGCGGACGGTCGACACCGCCTCCTGGCGCGAGGAGTGCGTGGAGGTCACCGTCGCCTCGTCGCGCGGGGTGCGGACCGGGTACTCCCGACGGTCCGTCGAGGTGGATCTCGCCGTCGTCGGCGAGGACGCCCACGGAACCGCCAGCGGGTACGCGGAGTGGTGGGGCACGGACAGCGGGTGCGATACGGCGTCGGTCGCCCAGGACGCCGTCCGCTCCGCGACTGACCTGCTCGGTCCGCACCGGGCGCTGCCCCCCGGATGGCCGGTCCTGCTCGCCCCCGAGGTCACCGCCCCCCTGCTGGCCGCGCTCGGCCGGGCTCTCACCGGCCCGGCGCTCGACGGGCGCGGACCGTTCTCCGGCGGGCTCGGCCAGGAGGTCGCCGCACCCGGCGTCACCCTGGTGGACGACGGGCTCCACCCGGCGTCCCCCCTCGCGGCGCCCGTCGACGACGAGGGGGTGCCCCGGCAGCTGACGCCGCTGCTGCAGGCCGGCCGCCTCGTCGGGGCGCTGCACACCTCGGCGACCGCACCCCCGGGTCAGCGGTCGACCGGCAACGCGCGCCGGGGCAGTCACCGGTCGCTGCCCGTCGTCGCCCCGACGACGCTCCGGCTCGCGCCGTCCGGCGTGGTGACGGCGGACGAGGCGGTGCACGTCCGGCAGCTGACCGGCGAGGGCAGCGGCATCCGGCCGGTGACCGGACGGGTGGACGTCGGCCTCGTCGGCCACCTCGTGCAGGACGGGCAGCCCGCGGGACGGCTCCCCGTCCTGCCCTGGTCCACGACGCTCGGGGAGTTGTGGTCCCAGGTCGGCGGCGTGGGCGCGAACGCCCGCGTCGTCACCGGCGCCCCCGTCCGAGCGCCGACCGTCCTCCTGCCTCGGGGACTGCGGTGAGCCGGCGCGCGGCGTCGCGCATCCGACCGCGGGGCTGTCGCACACCCCGACAGCCGGGGGATGTCGTCCGGGACAGGCTCGTGCCACCACCCACGAGAGAGAGGGAATCCGAGACGACCGGCACCCACGACGCGAGCGGCCTCGAGCAGGCCGTCGCACAGCTCAGCAGTGCCCTCACCACGCTGCAGGAGACGGCCCCCGGATCCGGCGGCGACGACACGCAGGGCCATTCCCCGCGCTCGTCACCACCGATGAGCAGGGCCGCAAGCAGGTCGGCTACGCGGGCCTGGTCGCACCGCTCATCGAGGCGGTCAAGGAGCTGGACCGGCGCCTCGCAGCCGTGGAAGCACGTCAGGGCGACGCTCCACGCGACCGCTGAGGCGCTGGGGCAGGACGCGATACGAGCCGGGAACGTCCCGCCCGGCCTTCCCAGCGGGGGCGAGGGCAGTCATGCTCACCGGGCCGTTCATGACTCAGATCACATCGTCGTGGGGCGGGGGCATGGTGGACGAGCAGGGACGGGCCCGGGCGCTCTCCCGGTGCCGGCTGTTCGCCGGCGTCCCCGAGGCCGACCTCCAGCGCCTGGCCACCGTCGCCACGGCTCGGCGCTACCGGCGGGGGCAGCTGCTCGTCTACGAGGGGGACCCCGGGGACTCTCTCCTCGTCGTCGTCGAGGGCAGCCTCAAGGCGGTGAGCAGCTCGCCGCACGGCGAGGAGTTGCTGCTGGCCGTCGTGGAGCCGGGGGAGACGGTCGGTGAGCTGACCGTGGCCGACGGCGGTGCGCGGTCGGCGACCATCGCGGCCCTGACCGACGCCACCGTGCTTCGCATCCCACGCGAGGCGGTCCTCTCGGCCGCGGAGCGCTCGCCGGCGCTCACCCGGGCGCTGCTCGACTCGCTCGCCTCCACCGTGCGGCGGCTGACCGGGCACGCCGCCGACCTGGTGTTCCTCGACATCCCGCGGCGGGTCGCCAAGCTGCTGCTGTCGCTCCCGCGGGCAGACGGCGACGCCGTCGTCGTCCGAACCCGGCTCACCCAGGCGGAGCTGGCCGACCGGGTCGGGGCCTCCCGGCAGAGCCTCAACGCGGCGCTGCAGGGTTTCCAGCGCCGAGGGTGGGTCACCGTGGGTTCCCAGGAGATCCGGCTGCACGACGTCGACGCGCTGCACCGGTTCGTCGGCTGAGGGACGCCGATGGTCACCGAGCGGGCAGCCGTCACGCGCAGCAGCCCGCGGCGCCAGGTGCTCGGGCGGCGCGACTACCGGTTGCTGCTGCTGTCGTTCACCACGTCCAAGCTCGGCGACTTCCTCTACATCGTCGCGCTGGTCGCGTACGTGTTCGCGCAGACCGGGTCCGCCGCGTGGGTGTCGGCGGCGGCGCTGAGCCGGTTCGTCCCCTACACGCTGCTGTCCCCGATCGCCGGCGTGATCGCCGACCGCTACGAACGCCGCACGGTGATGGCCGCCGGGGACGTCGTCCAGCTGGCGGTGATGACGGGCCTGACGGTGACCGCGGCGATGTCCGGGCCCGTCCCGCTCGTGGTGGTCCTCTCCGCGGTCGCCGCGTCGGCGGCCACGCTGTACCACGCGGCGGCATCGGCCATGGTGACCACCGTCGTCCCGGAGGACGAGCTCGCGGCGGCCAACGCGCTGATGAGCACGGTCGACGAGGTCGCCTTCGTCGCCGGACCCGCGGGTGGCGCGCTGCTCCTCCTGTTCGGCCAGCCGGCGATCGCCCTGGGGATCAACGCGGCGACCTTCGGGATCTCGGCCCTGCTGCTGCTGGCCATCCGCACCCGATCCCGGCGCACCACGCCGTCCGCGCACGGGAGTGTCCTCGGTGAACTGCGGGAAGGCGTCGGGGCCCTGGTCGGAGATCGGGTGGTCCTCGTCCTCGTCGGCTGCCTGGTGGCCGGGACGCTCGTGTACGGCGTCGAGCTCGTCGTCCTCGTCCTGGTCAGCAGCGAGCTGCTCGGGACCGGCTCCCAGGGCCTGGGCTGGCTGCTCGCCGCCTCCGGCGTCGGCGGGATCCTGGGGGCGACCCTCAGCCCCCGGTTCGCGCGGGCACGCCGCCCGAGGCTGACCATCGCCATCCTCGTCCTGCTCACCGGGGTGCCCCTGGCGGCGCTGGCATTGGTCAGGGCGCCGGCAGTGGCCTACCTCGTCCTCGTCGTCGAGGGGGTGGCCATCGTGGCGCTCGACATCCTCATCGAGACGACGATGCAGCGCACCGTGCCGAGGGACGTCCTGGGTCGGGTGTCAGGTCTGGTCCTCTCCCTCTCCGCGGTCGGCACGGCCCTCGGGACCCTCGTCGCCCCGGCCCTGGTCGACGGGCTGGGGCTCCCGGCCACGCTGGCCGTCGCGGGACTGACACCGGTGCTGATCGCGGCCGCCTCGCTGTCGCTGCTGCGCGGGTTCGACGCCGCGACGGAGCGCGGGCGGCACGCGCTGGAGCCGCGGGTCGCCGTCCTGCAGACACTGCGGCTGTTCGAGGGAGCCGGTCCCGCGGCGATCGAGCGGCTGGCCGCCGCGGTCCGTCAGGAGCGGCTGCCCGGGGGCACCGTCGTCCTTCGGCAGGGGGAGCCGGCCGAGGACCTCTTCGTGCTCGTGGACGGCGACCTGGTGGTCGACCACGACGACGGCGTGACCGTGCGCCGGATCAACGAGATGACGGCGCCCGACTACCTCGGCGAGATCGGTCTGGTCGAGCGGGTGCCGCGCACCGCCACCGTCACGGCGGCGACCGAGGCCCTGCTGTGGCGCATCCCCGGTGAGCTGTTCCTGGAGGCGGTGACCGGAGCACCCACCCTGTCCCCGACGTTGACCACCGGCATCAGCACCCGGCTGGCCCGCACCCCGGGGAGAGCCTGACGTGTCGCGCAGCCGACAGCTGCGGAGTCGCCGGCTCGACAGTCCGGTGCCGCCGGCGGTCGAAGACTCGCAGTACCAGCAAGTCCGCACCCCGAGGAGGAACCGATGAACCCGCAGCAGCCCGTCTTCGACCCTGACGACACCGAGGGCCACCTCTACAAGGCGCGCGCCGATGCCGAACGCGACGAGACCGACGACACGCAGGGCCACCTCGGCAGGTGGGGAGCGGACTCGGAACGGGACGAGACCGACGACACCCAGGGCCACGCCGGCAGGTGGGGGGCCGACGCCGAACGGGACGAGACCGACGACACCCACGGCCACGCACCACGGTGGGGCGCCGACGCCGAGCGCGACGAGACCGACGACACCCAGGGCCACGTCATCCGGGGCCGCTACCGGCCGACCGACCCGAAGGCCCGCGAGGACGACGACGTCGCCGGCCACCTGAGCGGCGCACTCGGATCGAAGAAGAAGACCGAGGACGGGACCTGAGGGCCGGGCGGCCGGAGTCGAACAGGCACCGGCCGCTCGTCACCCTGGCCGGTGACTCGCGGTCGTCCGGTCCGGCGCGTTCCGTGCCCGCAGGAGGATCCGGTACAGCGACAGCCGCCCGGACTCCGCCAAGCCGATCAGCGTGTCCAGCTGCCGCCGGACCAGGACGATCGTCTCGTCACTCGCGATCCGACGCAGGTCCGGCAGCTGCCGGTTGACGTTGTCCCGCCAGAACGCGTGGGTCGGCAGCAGGTCGCCGGAGTGGTCGAGCACCTGCTCGACCGCGAAGTACCGGTCCGAGCACCGGATCATCTGCGGCAGCGTGCTGAACCCGAACCACGGCAGTGCACCGGTCAGCCGTTCGAACTCGGCGGCCTCCGCGGGGTCGTGCAGCAGCTGCTCGGGAACGCTGAGCGTCTGGACGAAGAGCTTCCCGTCGGTCCGCAGGTGGGCCTGAGCCCAGGCGAAGAAGCGCTCCAGCCGAAGGTCGAACAGGCCGACCCGGTTCTCGTGCAGCGTTCCCAGGTGGCCGTCCATCTCGATGGCGGCCATGGCGTCGAACACGCCGGCACGGCCGGCGAGGTGGCGGTCGGCGTCCTCCCAGCTGCTGAGCACCACGTCCAGTCCCCGGGCGGTGCAGACCTCGTGCTCGGTCCGGCTGATCGTGACGCCGAGCGCCTTGGCGCCGCGGTGCTCGGCTGCGACGAGCAACTGTCCACGGCCGCACCCGACGTCCAGGAAGGACGTGCCCGGCCCGACGCCGAGTGCGTCGAGCACGAGTCGGTCGCGGTCGGCCCACGCCTGCCGCGGGTCTGCGCCGTCGCCGAACAGGGCTGTCGAGTAGGTGGCGAAGCCCTGCAGGACCAGCGCGTCGGCCGCCGGGGGGATGCTCACGTACTCCGCCTGCTCGACCCGCTTGCGTCGCGCGTTCTCCAGCGTGTCGAACGTCGGGTCGAGGGAGAACAGGTACCCCTCGACCGTGACGAGGGTCAGGAAGAGCCTGCTGTAGTGGTGCCTCAGTTGCAGCCGGTGCTGCCCGAGGACGCCGAGGAGGTCGACGAACATCGCGGAGAAACTCGGCCGGCCCGCGGAGTCGATCCAGTGCTTCCGCACCAGCCGGCCGACGGCCTCGAAGGCCGCGGCGGGAACGTCCGACTCCTCGACCGGCTCGCCGGCGAGGCGGGTGAGGTGCCGGAGGACGTATGCCGCCGCGAACTCGTCGAAGCCGTCGAGGACGGCGGAGTAGAACGCGAGCAGGTGCTGCCGCTCCTCCTCGGAGACGTCGTGCACCAGTCCCAGGTCGACCAGCACGATCCGGCCGGCGGCGGTCCAGAAGAAGTTCCCCGGGTGCAGGTCCGCGTGGCAGAGGCCGGAGACGAAGATCATGCGGTCGACGAGGTCGTCGACCCGCCGCGCCAGGGTGCCGGCATCGCAGGCGACCCGTCCGATGTCGTAGGGGTCGATCCCCTCGACGAACTCGGTGACCAGCACCTCCGGTGAACTCACCGCACCGAAGACCCGGGGGATGCGGATCGTGTCGTCGTCGGCGAACTCGCGGGCGAAACGCCGGTGGTTGCGCGCCTCCCGGGTCAGGTCGGTCTGCGAGAGCAGCAGGTCGCGCAACTCGACGACCAGCCCGCGGAGGTTCAGCACCCGTGCGGCCGTGCTCAACCGTTCCGCGGCGCCGGCCAGCGCCAGGAGCACCGTGAAGTCCGCCCGCAGCCGGTCCTCGGCACGAGGCCGGAGGATCTTGACCGCGACGAGTTCGCCCGTGACCAGGCGCGCCCGGTGGACCTGGGCCACCGTCCCGGCTGCCACCGGCACCTGGGAGAACTCGGAGAAGACCCGGGCCAGACCGTCAGGGAAGGCCCTCGACAGCACGGCGGTGACAGCAGCAGCCGGTTCGGGGGCCATCCGGTCGCGCAGGACGGCGAGTTCGGCGACCCACCGCGCCGGCAGTGCGTCCACGCGGGTGCTGAGCACCTGACCGACCTTGACGTAGGCGGGGCCCAGTGCGACGAGCAGATCTCGGACCATGGCGGGCAACCGGTCACCGTCCGTGAGCGCGGCACGGGCCAGCCCCGGCGCCCGGCCCCCCAAGACCAGTGGTAGCCGCAGCCCCCGACCCACCTGGGCACCGGCGGCACGCAGTCTGCCTGACACGACGCCGGGTCCGGGCCGGGGCACGGCTCTAGACCCCACTGAGCTGCTCGTCGGACAACTCGTCGAGGAACGCGACGACGTACGGGGTCACGGCGGCGACGCCCTTGCGCTCGAACACCTCCAAGGCCGCCCGCGCGGCCCGGACCGCGTCCGGATGTCGTCCGGCTTGGCGGTAGACCTGCGCGAGGTCGAAGAGGGCATCGCCGTGCAAGAAGTCGAACTCGGTCCCCGCCAGCCGCTCGAGCGCCGACTCGGCGAGGAACACCGCCTCGCTCGATCGCCCCAGCGCGGATGCCACCCGGGCCCTGGCCATCCGCCACTGCACCTGCCCGGCCACATCGTCGTCGTCCGTGACCTCCGCGCTGATGGCCGCGAACCGGCCGGCCTCGTGGTGCAGCCCTTGCAACGACAACGCCTGGGCCAGCACCGCGGCGCAGTTGCACAGGAACGACTTCTCGCCCATCTGCTGCAGCGTCTCGAAGCCCCGTCGCGCCACGGCCTCTGCGGCGAGCGGGTCGCCGGCCAGCAACTCCCGGATGGCGAACTCCATGGCTGCCTGGCCCGCGGCCAGTTCGAGTCCGAGGTCCTCGAAGACCGCGGTGCACTCGGCCGCCAGGCGCCGCGACTCCTCGAACTCGCCGCGCAGCGCGCGCAGGCCGGCGACGGTCTGCAGCAGCGATGCCCGCAGGCGCCGGTCCTCCCCCGCCTCGACCAGGTAGGTCTGGCACCTGTCGATGGCCTCGTCGACGGGTGTCGGCCCGATCAGACTGCAATAGGCCAGTTGGGTGAGCGCGTGGCTGGCGCGCCGCATGTCCCCGACCCCGCGCGCGCCGTCGAGCGCCCGCTGGGTCAGCTCGTCCGCCCGCCGGACGTGCCCCTGTTCCCAGTGCAGCCGGGCCAGGAGGTGCAACCCCCGGACCAGCGCCGGGCCGACCGGCTCCCGCTCGAGCACGGGGAGGAGGGACTCGAGTTCCGCCTCCAGATCGATCAGACCCCGACCCCTGGTGGTGCACTCCAGCTCCAGCCCGGCCACACGCAGCGAGACGGCGCCCGGGCTCGCTTCGGGCGCCTCGGTCCCGTCCAGCACCTCGCGGGCCTCGTCCAGCCGTCCCGCATCCACCAGCACCGACACCAGGTCGGCGGCGATGGCCGCTCGGTCCTCCTCCGGAGCCACCTCCCAGGCGCGGCGCAGCAGGCCGAGCGACGCCGGGACGTCGAACAGTGCGGATGCACGGCGGCCGGCGGCGGCCAGGTGGCGGGAAGCGCGCCTCGCGAGCCCGATGACGTGCTCGTCCGCCATGCCGATGCCGGCCCGCTGCCGGTAGGCCTGCTCGAGATGGTGGCCCAGGATCTCCTCGAACTGGGCCAGCTTGCCGGCGGCGGCGTCGTACAGCCAGTCGGCCAGGCGCTCGTGCAGTTCGGCCCGTTCCCGACGGGGCATCGCCTCGTACGCCGCATCCCGGATGAGCAGGTGCCGGAAGCGGAACGCGTCGTCGCCGAGGAACCCGGACCGGTCCGGTCGGATCAGTTCCTTGCGCACCAGTGCCATGAGGCTGTTCGCCACGTCGGGCCGCACCTCCGACGGCGACAACTCGGCGACCGCGGTGCGGTAGAAGACCTTGCCCACGACGCTGGCGCGCTCGACCACCGACCGCTCCTGGACGGCGAGCCGGTCGAGCCGCGCGGCCAGCAGTGCCGAGATCGTCGGTGGGATCGGGGTCGTGCCGAGATCGGCCGTGGCGACCCACCGGTTCCCCTCGCGAACGAGAAGGCCGTCCTCGACGAGCATCGCGACCAGTTCCTCGACGAACAGCGGGTTGCCCTCCGCCGCGGCCGCGATGCGGGTCCGGACCGCCTCCCCGTCGGCGATCTGCCCGAGCAGGTTCGCGACCAGCGTCGCGGACTCCACGGGGCTCAGCGGCTCCAGCAGGATGGAGGTGGCGTTCAGCTTCCCACCGGCCCAGCCCGGCCTCTCGTCGAGCAGCTCCGGGCGGGCGATGCACAGCAGGAGGATCGGCGCCTCGCGGCTCCAGTCCGCCACGTGCTCGACGAGGTCCAGCAACGTCGGCTCGGCCCAGTGCAGGTCGTCGAGGACGACGACGAGCGGCCGGTGGCGGGCCAGGTTCTCGAGGAACTTGCGGACGGCCCACGGCACCTCCTCCGCCCGGTTGGCGACCTCATCGGTGCCCGCGAGCGCGGCCAGCCGGTCGGCGACGAGCTCACCGTGCTGATCGCCGGCCATGAGCTCGGTCAGGCGGGCGCGCAGCCGCTCGACGTCGTCGGTCTCCTCGGCGCCGGCCGCCTCCCGCGCGATCTCCACGATCGGCCAGAAGGTGATCCCCTCTCCGTAGTCCAGGCACCGCCCCCTGACCACGGTCGCCGTCGCGCGGACGTCGGCCAGGAAGTCGTGCACCAGTCGCGACTTCCCTACTCCTGCCGGCCCCAGGACGGTGAACAGGTGACAGCCGCTCTCGGCGACCGACCGCTCGAAGGCCTGGTCCAGCAGGCGGCGCTCACGCTCGCGCCCCACCATCGGGGTGTCGGTCCGTCGAGCACGGCCGAGCACGTTCGGGGTCACCGACACCAGCCGGTAGGCCTGGCTGACGTCGTCCTTCCCCTTGAGCACGAGCCCGGCGACCGGCTCGGCGACCACGGCGTCGCGGACGAGCGTCCACGTGACCGGCCCGATGAGGATCTCCGACGGGCCCGCGGCCTGCTCGAACCGCGCGGCGACGTTGACCGCGTCACCGGTCACCAGTGTCTGGCCGCCGGCCGGGTCACCGGCGATGACCTGACCGGTGTTGAGACCCATCCGGAGCGTCAGTTCCACGCCCCACTGGCCGGCCAGCTCGTCGTTGAGGCCCCGCATCGCGTCCCGGAGGTCCGCCGCGGCCCGGACGGCACGCAGCGCGTCGTCCTCGTGCACCGTGGGAACGCCGAACACGCCCATGACCGCGTCACCGATGAACTTCTCGACCGTCCCGCCGTGCCGCTGCAGCGCCGCCCGGGCCACCTCGAAGTAGCGGCTCATGACCTGCCGCAGCGACTCGGGATCGAGTCGGGCGCCCAGCCGTGTCGAGTCGACGACGTCGCAGAAGAGGACCGTCACCGTCTTGCGGATCTCGCGCTGCGGAGCTGCTTCCACGGCCACGGGCGTGCCGCAGGCACCACAGAAGCGGAAGCGCGGAGGAAGGTCCTCACCGCATGCCCCGCAGGTCGGCATGGGGGGACGATAGGCCCGACGAACCCGTCCGGCTCGGTCGTCAGTGGCGGTATCGAGCCCAGGCGGTCCGACGTCGCGCCGCTCCAGCGGCACCGCGCCCATCGCGTGAGCCCCGCCCGTCGTGCTGCCCGGGTGTCCGGAGGGGAGGATCCACGGTCGTGACGTCTCGACGGGTGGCGACGCTGCACGTCTGGGGTGTGCCGGGCCGCGCGGTGCCGGCCGCGCTGGTCCGGATGGCCGCGGACCGGCGGGCGCTGCGCCGTACCCCCGGGCTGCGGTTCGCCAAGCTGCTCGGCACCGGCAGCGGCCGCACCTTCACCGTGCGGGACGCCGACCCCCGCCGCTGGGCGCTCCTCGCGGTCTGGGACGACGCCGCCGCGGCGGACGCCTTCGAGGGCGGCGACGTGCTGCGCCGGTGGCGGAGGATCGCCGACGAGCAGTGGGCCGCCCGGCTGCGCCCGCTGGCCGCCCGCGGCCGCTGGTCGAGGGAGGAGCCGTTCGGGCGGCCCTGGCCGCAGCGCTGGGACGGGCGGGTCGCCGCGGTGACCCGCGCCCGGCTGGTCCCGCGCAAGGCGCTGGCGTTCTGGCGCGCCGTCCCGCCGGTCTCGGCCGACCTGCACGCCAGCCCCGGCCTGCGGTTCGCCCTCGGCATCGGCGAGGCGCCGATCGGCCTGCAGGGCACCTTCAGCGTCTGGGACTCCGCCGCGGCGCTGAACTCCTTCGCCTACGACCGCGCGCCGCACGCGGCGGTGGTCACCCGCACGGCGCAGGAGGGCTGGTACGCCGAGGAGCTGTTCGCCCGGCTGGCGCTGCTCTCGGCCGCGGGCACCGTCGGCGGGCGCGACCCTCTGGGCTGACTACAGCCGGCAGGTCAGGTGGATCTCCTCGCGGTCGTCCCCTGGCGCGACCCGGATCGCGCCGGGCATGCGGCCGAACTCCCGGTAGCCGAAGCCGGCGTAGAAGCGCTCGATGCCGGTGCCGCCGCGCACGGTCAGGTGGAGGAACTCCATGCCGCGGGCACGCGCGATGTCGTGCACGCCGGACATCAGCACCGTGCCCAGGCCCTGCCCCTGCCGGCTGGGGTGCACCTGCACCCGGAAGACGCTGGCCCAGTGCGTGCGCAGGGGGGACAGGGACAGCGACAGGACGGCGAACCCGGCCACCTCGTCGTCCACGCGGAGCAGGACCAGCACGTCGCGCCCCTGGTTCACCCGCTCGACCATCGCGTCGAGCACCGGCACGACGTCGTCCGCCGTCACCGGGGCGACGAACCCGACCGCTCCCCCGGCGTTGCTGACGTCGATCCAGCAGGCCAGCAGCTCCGACCGGAGCTCCTCGTCGACGGTGACGATCGGCGAGACGTCGGTGCGCATGCCGCCGATTCTCCGGGTGCCGCCGCGGGCCCCCGACGCGGGCGGTCCGTCGCGCCTTCCGGGCGGTTCCCGGCGTCCGGTACCGTCCGCCTGCGGCGTGCCCCACGCCGGACCCTCTGACCGGTTGCCCACGCCTCCGGCCGTGCGAGGGCAGAGGGGATCGGTGTCCTCGGGGAACGCGACCTGCAGCAGTCGAGCCCTCTCCGCTGCGGCCGGGTCCGGCGACGCGTGGGGTCGGTCGGACCTCTGCCGCCGAGGAGCTCACGATGACCCGCCAGAAGCACCTGAAGGCCGCCGTCCGCGCCCGCATGGCCCGCACCGGCGAGCACTACACGACCGCGCACCGCAACCTCACCGCGGCCGCCGGCGAGGACCGGCCCGACCTGCCCGCCGGCTACCCGGCCGTGGGCGGCGGCCGGCACCACGACAGCGCGCTGCTCGCGCACGTCCTGGCGGCGGCGGGCGTCACTGCGGACACCGACGGCGAACCGCTGGAGGAGGCCGTCGTCGCCGGTCTCGCCGGCGGGATCGGCTTCATGTACTTCACGTTCGCCTACGCCGGCTGGCTGCCGACGATGACGATCGTGCCGCGCACCCACCCGCGGCCGTTCGTCCGCGGTGCCCTGGAGCGCGCCGGCGTCGGGCACCGCGTGGTCGAGACGACCACCGCCGCCAAGGCGGCCCGGGAGCTCGACGCCGCGCTGGCCGCCGGCCGCACTCCGGTGTGCACGCTCGACCGGGGCAGCGTCCCCTACCAGGCCTGGGCCGACGACCTCGAGGGCGCCACCCCCTACGACGTGGCCGTCCTCGGGCGCCGGGACGGCACGGTGCTGCTCGACGACGACTGCCTGGAGCCGAACGCGGTCGCCGAGGACGTGTTCGCCGCCGCCCGCGCCGCGCACCGGCAGAGCCGGCAGCGCATGGTCGTGGTGGAGCCGGCCGCAGCCCCCGTCGCGCTGGCTCCGGCGATCCGGGCCGCCCTCGCCGGAACGGCCCACGACCTCACCGAGGACGTCATGCCGAACAACTTCGCCGGCAACTTCGGCCTGCGCGGCCTGGCGAAGTGGGCCGGCGCGGTGGCCGACCGGCGCACGAAGACCGGCTGGGCCCGGCTGTTCGACAGCGGTCCGGCGTTCGCGACGGCGATGCGCCGGTTGCACGACTGCCTGACGACCGACCACTCCTCGCCGGGTGCGGTGCGGCCGCTCTACGCCGACTGCCTCGACGCGGCCGCCGGCGTCCTGGACGCTCCGGCCGCCGCCGAGTGCGCCGTCCTCTACCGCCGCGCCGGCGACCTGTGGACGCGGATCGCCGACGCGGCGGTGGACGGTCCCATGGCGCCCTACCGGGAGCTGGCCGAGCGCCGGGTGGAGTTGCTGCTCGACCGCGGCAGCGCGGCAACCGCCGAGCTGCAGGAGCTGGCGCGGCAGGCAGCCGCGTTCGCCACCGCGTACGACGTGTCCGAGGCCGACCGGCTGGACCGCCTGGACCGCATCGGGGAGCTGGCCGCGGACGTGCTCGACGTCGAGCGGGAGGCCTGCGCCGCCCTGCAGCAGGTGGCGGCGGGGTAGCCGCGCACGACCCGGGGTAGCCGCGCACGACCCGGGGTAGCCGCGGGCGACCCCACACCCGCCCAGGGTCACGAAACGCGCCTGATCCGAGATGCCGTCGTGCAGCAACCCGCGCCGGGGCCCAGCATCACGGTGTCCCGGCGCGGGGACGGCGGCACACACCCGGGAGCGTGCGATGACCCGCAGGCCTGCAGTGCTGATGGCGACGACGGTCCTGGTCGGGCTCGTCCCGGCCACCGCGAACGCCGAGGAGGAGGGGGGTGGGCCGCCGTCCCCCGGCGCTCCCGGGATCGGCGACCCGTACTACCCGCTCGACGGCAACGGCGGCTACGACGTCGAGCACTACGACCTCGACCTGCGCTACGACCCGGGGACCGACGTCCTCTCCGGGACGGCGACCATCGAGGCGGAGGCGACGCAGGCCCTGTCGGCCTTCAACCTCGACTTCGTCGGCCTTGACGTCTCGGAGCTCACGGTCGACGGGCGGCCGGCCACCTACACCCGGGCCGAGGGCGAGCTGACCGTCACCCCCGAGCGCCCGCTCCGCGAGGAGCACGCCTTCGAGGTCGTCGTCACGTACTCCGGCGTCCCGGCCACCATCCAGGACCCCCTGATCGGGCCGTCGGGCTTCATCCACACCGACGACGGCGCCCTGGTCATCGGTGAGCCCGACGTCGCGGCGACGTGGTTCCCGGCCAACGACCACCCGCTCGACGCCGCCACGGTGGACGTCGCGATCGCCGTGCCCGAGGGGCTGGAGGGCATCTCCAACGGCGCGCTCGAGGACGCCGCGACGGAGGACGGGTGGACGACCTGGGCCTGGGAGGCCGAGGAGCCGATGGCCCCGTACCTGGTGACGTTGGCCGTGGGTGAGTTCGAGGTCAGCGAGTACGAGGCCGACGGCATCCGGTTCTGGGACGCGATCGACCTCGACACCACCGCCGTCCCGTTCCTGCCGCCACCCGAGGACCCGGCGGCTCCTCCGCCGCCGGCGCCGGAGCCGGTGTCGGTCGTCGACCAGGTCCGGGCGGCGTTGGCGCGGCAGCCCGAGATCATCGGGTTCCTGTCCGGGGTGTTCGGCCCGTACCCCTTCAGCACCTCCGGGGGCATCGTCGACGCCGTCCCGGAGCTGCGCTTCGCCCTGGAGAACCAGACCCGGCCGGTCTACGCCCCGGGCTTCTTCGCCGACCCGGTGCTCGCCGACACGGTCGTCGTACACGAGCTCGCCCACCAGTGGTACGGCGACTCGGTCCGCCTGGCCGCCTGGCAGCACACCTGGCTCAACGAGGGCTTCGCGACCTACGCGGAGTGGCTGTGGCTGGAGCAGGAGGGTGTGGCCACCGCCCAGGAGCAGTTCGACGCCATCTACACGGGTGCGCCGCCGGAGTTCTGGCAGGTCGTCATCGGCGATCCCGGGCCGGGCGCGCTCTTCGACATCGCCGTGTACTTCCGCGGTGCGATGGCCGTGCACACGCTGCGGCAGGTCGTCGGCGACACCGCCTTCTTCCAGATCGTTGAGGAGTGGGCCACCTCCCGCGCGGGTGAGGCGGTCACCACGGACGAGTTCACCGCCCTGGCCGAGGAGCTCGCCGGACGCGACCTGGACGACCTCTTCCAGGCGTGGCTGTTCACCCCCGAGCGGCCGGCGCTCGGCTGACGACTCCGCGGTGGGTGCCGCCGGCGGTCAGGCCGTCGGCACCCGCCGGAGCGCCCGCAGCGCGAGGGTCATGACCCGCGCGTAGCGGTCCAGCGGCATCCCGGGCAGCGGCCCGAGCGGCAGGCCGCGCTGCACGGCGACCGTCTGCGCCTCGGTGTAGGCGAGGGTGCCCTCGCGGCCGTGCCGGCGCCCCAGGCCGGAGTCCCCCATGCCGCCCATGGGGGCGTCGTGCGACGCCCACGCGGCGGCGTAGCCCTCGTTGACGTTCACCGTCCCCGCGCGCAGGGCGGCGGCGACCGCCGCACCCCGCCGCGGTGTCGACCACACGCTGGCGTTGAGGCCGTACGCGCTCTCGTTGGCCCGCGCGACCGCCTCGGCGGCGTCCCGCACCCGGGTCACGCCGGCCACCGGTCCGAAGGTCTCCTCGCGGGCGAGCAGCATGTCGCCGGTGACGCCCTCGACCAGGGTGGGCTCGTGGAACAGCGGGCCGAGGTCGGGGCGCGCCCGGCCCCCGGCCAGCACCCGGGCGCCGCGCGCGACGGCGTCCTCGACGTGCCGGGTCACGACGTCGAGCTGCTGCTGGTTGGCCAGCGACCCCATCTCGACGTCCCAGCCGAACCCGGGGCCGAGCCGGATCCGCCGGACCCGGTCGGCCAGCGCGGGGACGAACCGGTCGTGGACGGCGTCCTCCACGTAGATCCGCTCGACGTGCATGCACAGCTGGCCGGCGTTCGAGAAGCAGCCGCGCACCGCGCCCTCGACCGCGCGGCCGAGGTCGGCGTCGGCCAGCACGAGCATCGGGTTCTTCCCGCCCAGCTCCGCGGAGCACCCGATCAGCCGGCGGGCGCACCGCTCGGCGACGGTGCGCCCGGTGGCGGTCGAGCCGGTGAACGTGAGGTGGTCGACACCGTCGATCAGCGGCGGGCCCAGGACCGTGCCGCGCCCGGTGACCACGGGGAACAGCTCGCGGGGCAGGCCGGCCTCGTACAGCAGCTCCACCACGGCCAGTGCCGAGAACGGCGTCTGGGCGTCCGGCTTCAGCACCACGCCGTTGCCCGCGACGAGGGCGGGGAGGGCGTCGGAGACCGCCAGGGTCATCGGGGTGTCCCAGGGGCTGATCACCCCGACCAGCCCCTTCGGGCGGTGGTGCACGAGCGGGCGGGTGAGCCCGGGCACGGCCCCGCGCCGGCGGCTCGGCCGCAGGTGAGCGGCCGCGGCTCGGGCGGTGTACCGCGCGGTCATCGCGACGTCGGCGACCTCCTCGAAGGCGCTGATGCGGGCCTTCCCGGTCTCGACCTGGAGCACGTCCATCAGCCGCTCGCGGTGCCGCACGACCAGGTCGCCGAAGCGCAGCACGACGCGGCGGCGCTCCGCGAGCGGGCGCCCGGCCCAGTCCCGCTGCGCCGCCCGCGCACGGTGCTGCGCGGTCCGCACGTCCTCGGCGGTGCACGTCGGCACCTCACCGACCGGGGACCCGTCGAACGGGCAGGCGGAGGTCTGCCGGGGCCGGCCCGGAGCTGCGGTGACCAGCGCCGCGAGCCGGGGCGCGGTCTCCGCGCCCAGCCGTGCGGCGGCCGGTGCCCGGTCGGTGGCGTCGGCGGTCATGGCGGCTCCCCTCGCTCGCGCGGCGTCGCGTGCGGGTCAGCCGCTGGGGCCGAAGCGCTCGACGCGGATGTGGGGGGCCGGCACCCCCATGCCGACCAGCAGCTGGCTGGCCGCCTCGGCGAAGGACGCCGATCCGCACACGTAGGCGGTCTGGCCCGGCTCCCACAGCGGCACGAGGTCGGCGTCGGTGAGCCGTCCGGCGGGCCGGATGCCGTGCGCCTCCCGGGTGGTCACGACCAGGGCGCCGGAGGCGAGCAGCTCGTCGGCGTAGGGCAGCCCGGTGAGGGTGCGCGTGGAGACGGCGGTCCGCAGCAGCCCGGTGCGCCCGAGCTCCTGCGCAGACCGCAGCATGGCGACGAACGGCACCACTCCGGTGCCGCCGCCGACCAACAGCGCCGGGCTCTCGCCGTCCCACACGAACCAGCCGCCGATCGGCCCGCGGACCTCCAGCTCGTCGCCGGGCTCGACGACGTCGGCCAGGTACGTGGAGACCTCGCCGTCCTCCAGCCGCTCGACGAAGAGCTCGACGAGGGGGTCCCCCGGCGCCGAGGACACCGAGTAGGACCGCTGGGCGGTGTAGCCGTCGGGCGCGGTCAACCGGACGACGTAGTGCTGGCCGGCCATGTGCCCGATGCGGTCGGCGACGTCGAGCCGCAGCCGGACCGACCGCGGGAGGGGGTGGTCGACCGCCACCACCGTCGCGGTCCGCCAGCCGCCGCTGGGCGCGCCGGGCAGCCCGGCCCCGAGGCGCTCAGTCACCCTGGTAGCGCTGCTCGCGCCAGGGGTCGCCGCGGTCGTGGTAGCCGTTCTGCTCCCAGAAGCCGGGCTGGTCCCGCTGCACCAGGGTCAGCCGGGTGACCCACTTGGCGCTCTTCCAGAAGTAGAGGTGCGGGACGAGCAGCCGCACCGGCCCGCCGTGCTCGATCGGCAGCGGCCCGCCGTCGTACTCCCACACGACCCACGCCTTCCCGCCGGTGACGTCCTCGAGCGGCAGGTTGGTCGTGTACCCGGTCTTCGACGTCGCGATGACGAAGTGCGCCTCGGGCGTGGGCCGGGCCGCCTCGAGCAGGGTGTCGACGCTGACGCCGGCGAACCAGGTGTCGAACTTCGACCACGTCGTGACGCAGTGGATGGCCCCGCGGTACTCCGACCCGGGCAGCCGGTGGGCCTCGTCCCAGGTCCACGTCGTCGGCGTCGCGACCCGCCCGTCGACGGTGATGCTCCACGTCTCCGGGGCGATCCGCGGCGTCGGCTCGGCGGTGAGGACCGGCCAGTCCCGGCCGGCGTCGTACTGCCCAGGCGGGAGCCGGGGATCGCGGTCACGTCGGCGGCTCAGGAAGCCGCGGGTGGGTCCGGGCACGGACTCCTCCTCGCCCTCCGGGGTGGGCCGCGACCTCCCAGGAGGAGGCGCTGCCCGGTGCGCCGCAGCGGCGGCCGAGCGCACCCTAGCGGCTCCCAGCGGTTAGGGCAGCCTTACGAGAGCTGTGTCACCACGCGTTAACTTGGCCGTCAAGACGGCAACGACCTAGCGTTGGCGCCGTGGTGACGGGAACGCAGTCGGGCCAGCGCAGGACGCCCAAGGCCGCCAAGACCAGTTCGGTCTTCAAGAAGGCGGTGATGGCGGTCAGCGGCATCATCCTGGTGCTCTACCTGATCGCCCACATGATCGGGAACCTCAAGGCCTTCGCCGGCCGCGAGTCCTTCAACCACTACTCCGAGTGGATCCGGACCATCGGAGAGCCCGCCGTCCCGGCGCAGACCACGCTGTGGGTCATCCGCGTGGTGCTGCTGGTCGCGGTGATCGCGCACATCGTGTCGGCCGTGCTGCTCTGGCGCCAGGCCAAGCGGGCCCGCCCCGAGGGCTACGTCACGAAGAAGGCGGTGGCGCAGAGCTACGCGTCGCGCACCATGCGCTGGGGCGGCGTGATCGTCCTGGCGTTCATCATCTACCACATCCTCGACCTCACCCTGGGTGTGGCGAACCCCGACGGCACCGGCAGCACGCCGTACGACCGCCTGGTCGCCGGGTTCAACAACCCGATCGTCGTCATCGCGTACGCGATCTCGCTCATCCTGCTCGGCATGCACCTGCGCCACGGCATCTGGAGCGCCACGCAGACGCTGGGGCAGAGCAACAAGCGCCGGGAGCGCACCGTCAGCCTCTTCGCCCTGGGCTTCTCGGTGGTCCTGATCGGCGGCTTCCTGCTCGTGCCCTTCTCCGTCCTCTCTGGGCTCATCGACTAAGGAGCTCCGCGATGCCCCTCGATCTGTTCACCGTCGGCGACCCGATCGCCGACACCAAGGCGCCGATGGACGTGCCGATCGGCGAGCGGTGGAGCACCCGCCGCTTCCGTGGCCGCCTGGTCAACCCGGCCAACCGCCGGAAGATGACGGTCATCGTCGTCGGCACCGGCCTGGCCGGCGGCGCTGCTGCCGCGACGCTCGGCGAGGCCGGCTACAAGGTCAAGTCGTTCTGGTACCAGGACAGCCCGCGCCGGGCGCACAGCGTCGCCGCCCAGGGCGGGATCAACGCCGCGAAGAACTACCGCAACGACGGCGACAGCGTGCACCGGCTGTTCTACGACACGGTCAAGGGCGGCGACTTCCGCTCCCGCGAGAACAACGTGCACCGGCTCGCCGAGGTCAGCGTCAACATCATCGACCAGTGCGTGGCCCAGGGCGTCCCGTTCGCCCGCGAGTACGGCGGCCTGCTGGACAACCGCTCCTTCGGTGGCGCGCAGGTGTCGCGCACCTTCTACGCCCGCGGCCAGACCGGCCAGCAGCTGCTCTACGGCGCCTACCAGGCCCTGGAGCGGCAGATGGCGGCCGGCAGCGTGGAGCAGTACGCCCGGCACGAGATGCTCGACCTGATCGTCGTCGACGGCCGGGCGCGGGGCATCGTCGCCCGCAACCTGGTCAACGGCGAGGTCAGCACGCACATGGCCGACGCCGTCGTCCTGGCCACCGGCGGGTACGGCAACGTCTTCTACCTGTCCACCAACGCCAAGGGCTCCAACGCCACGGCGATCTGGCGGGCCCACAAGAAGGGCGCGTACTTCGCCAACCCCTGCTACACGCAGATCCACCCGACGTGCATCCCGGTGAAGGGCGACTACCAGTCCAAGCTCACGCTGATGAGCGAGTCGCTGCGCAACGACGGCCGCGTGTGGGTGCCCAAGGAGCGGGGTGACAGCCGCAACCCGCGGGACATCCCCGAGGGCGAGCGCGACTACTACCTCGAGCGCATCTACCCCGCGTTCGGCAACCTCGTGCCGCGCGACATCGCCTCCCGCCAGGCGAAGAACGTCTGCGACGAGGGTCGCGGTGTCGGGCCCGGCGGCCTCGGCGTGTACCTGGACTTCTCCGACGCCATGCAGCGACTCGGCCGCCCGGCGATCGAGGCCAAGTACGGGAACCTGTTCGACATGTACGCCCAGATCACGGGCGAGGACCCCTACGAGACGCCCATGCGGATCTACCCCGCGGTGCACTACACGATGGGCGGCCTGTGGGTCGACTACGACCTGCAGTCGACGATCCCCGGCATGTTCGTCATCGGCGAGGCGAACTTCTCCGACCACGGCGCCAACCGGCTCGGCGCCAGCGCCCTCATGCAGGGCCTGGCCGACGGCTACTTCGTCCTGCCGGCGACGATCACCGACTACCTCGCCGACGCCCCGTTCGAGCGGATCGACGACAGCCACCCGGCGGCGGCCGAGGCGCTGCGCGGCGTGCAGGAGCAGGTCCGCCGGTTGCTCGACATCAACGGCAACCGCACGCCGGCGTCCTTCCACCGCGAGCTCGGCAAGCTGATGTGGGACCTCTGCGGGATGGAGCGCTCCGAGGAGAGCCTGCGCAAGGCGCTGGACCGCATCCCGGAGATCCGCCAGGAGTTCTGGACCAACGTCAAGGTCTCCGGCGACTGGACGTCGATGAACCCGACGCTGGAGCACGCCGGCCGGGTGGCCGACTTCATCGAGCTCGCCGAGCTCATGTGCGTCGACGCGCTGCACCGCAACGAGAGCTGCGGCGGGCACTTCCGCGCGGAGAGCCAGACCCCCGAGGGCGAGGCGCTGCGCGACGACGAGAACTTCGCCTACGTCGCCGCCTGGGAGTGGACGCCCGAGGGCGCTCCCCCGGTGCTGCACCGCGAAGACCTCGAGTACGAGTACGTCCACCTCGCCCAGCGGAGCTACAAGTGACAGTCACGGAAGAGGGCGCCATCCGCACCGTCGGCGGGGGTGCGCCCGGCGAGAAGCGGGGCATGACCCTGACCCTGCGGGTCTGGCGGCAGAAGGGCCCGACGGTCAAGGGCAAGATGGTGACCTACAAGGTCGCCGACATCTCGCCGGACATGTCGTTCCTGGAGATGCTCGACGTCCTCAACGAGCAGCTGATACTCGCCGGCGACGAGCCGGTGGTCTTCGACCACGACTGCCGCGAGGGCATCTGCGGCAGCTGCGGCCTGATGATCAACGGGACGGCGCACGGCCGGGGCATCTCCAACGGGCCCACGACCACGTGCCAGCTGCACATGCGCAAGTTCCGGGACGGCGACGTCATCGACATCGAGCCGTGGCGTGCCTCGGCCTTCCCGGTGATCAAGGACCTCTCGGTCGACCGCAGCGCCTTCGACCGGATCATCCAGTCCGGCGGCTACATCAGCGCCCCGACCGGCACCGCGCCGGAGGCCCACTCGATCCTGGTCCCGAAGAACGACTCCGACGCGGCGTTCGACGCGGCGACCTGCATCGGCTGCGGCGCGTGCGTGGCCGCCTGCCCGAACGCGTCGTCGATGCTGTTCACCTCGGCGAAGGTCACCCACCTCGGCCTGATGCCGCAGGGCCAGCCCGAGCGCAACGACCGCGTGGTCAACATGGTCGCCCAGCAGGACCGTGAGGGCTTCGGCGGCTGCACGAACATCGGCGAGTGCTCGGCGGCCTGCCCGAAGGGCATCTCCATGGAGACCATCTCCCGGCTCAACCACGACCTGCTCGGCGCCCTCCGCGCCGGCGCCCGGCCGAAGAGCTGACGAAGGGGTCCTCCTGCCCCGCGCAGGAGGGCCGGCCGCGGGCGGGGATCCCCATCGGGGTCCCCGCCCGCGGCGTCTCCGGCGGACCCCGGAGGGGCCGAGGTGGCCACTTCGGCCCCTCGAGGGCCCCCGGGTGGACGCTGCTGAGTTCGGTGTGCGAACCTAGCCGGGTGACGACCGAGCAGACCGACGTCCCGACCGCGCCGGCCGAGTGGGGCGAGCCCCGCTCCCGCACCGTGACCTGGTACGACCCGATGATCGCCGCCGCCGGCGGGCTGGAGCGCTCCGGGCTGGAGACGCTGCAGGCGCTGCGTGACGGCGTCCTCCCGCCCCCGCCGATCGTGCCGCTGATGCAGATGGACCTGATCGCGGTCGAGGAGGGCAGGGTGGAGTTCAGCTGCGCGGTCGACGAGTCGGTCTACAACCCGATCGGTGTCGTCCACGGCGGGCTGGTCTGCACGCTGCTCGACACCGTGGCCGGCTGCGCGGTGCACTCCACGCTCCCCCGCGGGCTGGCGTACACCTCGATCGAGCTCAAGGTGAGCTACCTGCGGGCGGTGCACGCCGGCAGCGGGCCGCTCACCGCGATCGGCACGGTGGTGAAGCCGGGCCGGCGGGTCGCCTTCGCCGAGGGCGAGGTGCGCGACGCCGCGGGCACGACCGTGGCGACGGCGTCCAGCTCCCTGCTGGTGTTCCCGATCCCGGGCTGAGCTCACCCCACGAGGTCGGCGGCGGTCTCCCGGTCGGCCATCCACTCCGTCAGCCGGTCGGCCGGCAGCGGGCGGCTCAGGTGGTAGCCCTGGACGACGTCGCAGCCGAGGGCGGCCAGCGCGTCGACGGTCTTCTGGTCCTCCGCCCCCTCGGCGACCAGCGTCAGGTCGAGCGCGTGGGCCAGCTGCAGGGTGGAGGTGACGATCGCGGCCGACCGGGGGCTGCCGGTGAGCGCGCCGACGAACGTCCGGTCCAGCTTGAGCTCGGTCACCGGGAGCGCCGCCAGGTAGGCCAGGCTCGAGTAGCCGGTGCCGTAGTCGTCGATGGCGACGCCGATGCCCGAGGCGCGCAGCCGGGCCAGCACGCGGACGGCGCGCTCGCGGTCCTCCATGAGCAGGCTCTCGGTCACCTCGAGGGTCAGCGCCGGCGCCGGCACCCCGTGGTGTGCCAGCAGCTCGGCCACCTCGTCGGGGAAGCGCTCGTCGACCAGGTCGGACGGGCTGACGTTCACCGCCACCGTCAGCTCCCGGCCCGCGTCGGCCCACGCCCTGCGCTGGGCCAGGGCCAGGTCGACGACCGCCCTCGTCAGGGCCGACATGAGCCCGGCGGACTCGGCGAGCTCGATGAAGGCGTCCGGGCACAGCAGCCCGCGGGTGGGGTGCTGCCAGCGGACCAGCGCCTCGACCCCCTCGACGCGGCCGGTGGCCAGCGTCAGCTTGGGCTGGTGGTGCAGCACCAGCTGTCCGCCGCCGATGGCCGCGCGCAGCTGCTCGACCGCCTCGATCCGGTGCCGGCCCGAGCCGTCCCGCGCCTCGTCGTACACGGCGGCGCCCCGGCGGCCGGCCTTGGCGCAGTACATGGCCAGGTCGGCCATCTGCAGCAGCTCCTCGGCCGACCGGGAGTGCTGCGGCCCGAGCGCGATGCCGATGCTGGCGTCGACGCTCAGCGCCATCCCGGAGAGCCGGAACGGCCGCTGCAGGGCCGCGCACAGCCGCTCGGCGAGGGCGAGCGCGGCGGTCTCGTCCAGACCGGCGGTGAGGACGACGAACTCGTCGCCGCCGAGGCGGGCCAGCAGGTCCCCGTCGCGCAGCTGCGCCACCAGCCGCGGAGCCACCTGCCGGAGCAGCGCGTCCCCGACGTCGTGCCCCAGCGAGTCGTTGATCTCCTTGAACCGGTCGAGGTCGATGACCAGCACCGCGGTCGAGCCACCGCGCGCCAGCTCGACGTCGGCGGCCGCGAGCGCCTCGAACACGTGCCGCCGGTTGGGCAGTCCGGTGAGGTCGTCGGTGCGCGCCTGCCGGCGACTGTCGGCCAGCGCCCGGACGTCGCGGAAGGTCAGGGCGGTGCGGGCCAGCGCGGCCAGCACGGCGACGAGGGCGAGGAAGCCGGCCAGCGGGTCGTCGTCGTCGTCGAGGTAGCCGGCGAACAGCAGCAGCAGCGCGGTCAGCGCGCAGACCACCGGGACGGCGAGCGCGCCGAGGCCCTCCAGCCGGCTGGTCCCGCCGGCGCGGGGACGCTGGCAGGCGGCCAGGCCGAAGCAGGCGAAGGCCAGGCCCCAGCCGACGTCCAGGACGCCGCCCGGGACGAAGGTCTCGTGGACGACCTGGAAGGCGTACACGGTGTCGGTGACGACGAACAGCACCATCCCCCCGGCCACCCACCACCACACCCCGCCGGCGCCACGGCCGATGACGGTGAGCGCGCCGCCGATGAGCACCAGCAGGAGCAGGTCGGCCACCGGGTAGGCGGCCGCGGTGACGACCGCGCCGGCGGGGCCGTCGGCCGCGCGCAGCAGCGCGCCGAGGGCGAGCGCGGAGCCGACGGCGGCCGCGGTGAGCCCGCTGACCACGCCGTCGAGCCACATGCTCGAGGTGAGCCGGCGGATCCGCGCGCGCAGCAGGAGGAACAGCCCCGCGTAGGCCAGCGGGTAGAGGCCCATCCAACCGAGGTCGGCCCACGACGGGCGCGGCACCGCCGCCCGGTCGGCGTAGAGCACCTCGTGCAGGAGGGAACCGGCCAGATAGGAGGCGACCGCGCCGGCGAAGCACAGCCAGGCGGCGCGATCGGCGGTCCGGACCACCGCGCGGCTGGCCAGCAGCACGGCCACGCCCGCGAGGAACAGCAGCTTGCCGCTGCCGGCCAGCACGGCCAGCGGACCGGTGGCGCCGAGCGCCAGGGCCACCACCGAGGCGACGTAGGTGATCCCGAGAAGGGCAGCGGCGATCCGCACCCACCGCAGCGACCGGTCGGTCATCTGCCGGGTGCGGGCCCGCCGTCGGGCGCGGTGCTCCTCGACCACGTCCAAGGCATCGGCCGCCCCGCGGCGGCCCTCAACCCCAGCCGTCGCCCGGACCGGCCGGCTCCCCCCGGAAGGGGCACGTGGCGGGTCGTCAGTGCCCCGGGGCGCGGACCCGCCGTCCCTGGGCGTGCGGCCGGGCACGCCCCCACGCGGCCGCTGCGGCCAGGGGCAGGACGACGGCCATCACGGCGAGCCCGAACGGAGCGAGCCCGCGCACCGAGACCGCTCCGGAGCTGAGCGACGCCGCCCCCGTGGCCGCGGCGGCCACCGCGACCCAGGCGACGACCAGCCCCGCCGTCGCCGACCGCTCGCGGGTCGAGCCGCCGGTCATGAGGAGACCGGCCGCCGCGGCGGTGGCGGCGGCGAGGAGCAGCAGGAGAGCGCCGGAGACGTCCACGTCCCCACGATCGGCCGCCGCGGGGGCTCCCTCGAGCGACGTCACCCATCCTCGGCGGACTGTTCACCCGGTTCCCCCCTGACGGGTGAGTGCCGGTCGTCCCGGGTTCCAGCCGGGCGGCCCCCGTGTCGGCGCCGCTGCGACAGGACGGCCGGCTGGTGCAGGTGGCCGCCGGCGTCGCCGCAGCCCCGACGCGGGCGTAGCCCCCTCGACCGCGGCACCCCGGCCGCGGGAGCCTGGGGGCAGCCGCGCGAGGGAGGTCGCCGTGACCCACCGGGACGAGCCCGACGACTGGGACGGGCCGACGCCGCAGGTGCGCGTCGGGGACCGCTCACTGCGGTTGCCGCTGCGCTACTCCGACTCCTCCTGCTTCGCGGCGGTGCACCCGGCGTCCTACGACGCCGTCGCGGCCGCGCTGCCGGCGAGCGACCTGCGGCCGGCCCGCTGGACCGACGGCCGCGCCCTGGTCTCGGTGGCCGCCTTCCGCTACCGCGCGGTGACGACCGCCGACAGCCCCGCCGGCCTGCTGGCCCCGTACGGGGAGGTGTCGGTCGGCGTCGTGGTCACCCGTGGGCCGGCGCCACGGCTGCTGCCGGTGCTGCGGCGCCGGTTGTCGATGTTCGTGCTGCACCTCCCGGTGACGACACGGGAGGCGCGGGACGCCGGGGCCGCCCTGTGGGGCTTTCCCAAGTTCGTCGCGGACATGGACTTCGCCGAGGAGCGGCCGGTCCGCCGGGTCACCCTCGCCGAGGGCGGGACGACGGTGCTCGAGCTGGCCGTGCGCGGCCGCGGGCCGGTGGTGACCGACCGCCGTCCGGCGGCGATGTACACGACGCTGGGCGGGCAGCTGCTGGAGACGGTCGTGCCGATGGCCGGGCGGCTGCGGGTGGCGTTCGGGGCCGACGCCGGCGAGCTGCGGCTGGGCGACCACCCGGTGGCCGACTCCCTGCGCGGGCTGGGGATCGCGCCGCGGCCGCTGGCGGTCTTCGACTACCTGGACCACCGCAGTGTGCTCCCGGCGGGGCGCCCGGTGGGGCCGGCCCCGGCGTACAGCGGCCACCGGGGGGCGGACCGGGAGGCGGGCCGGTTCACCGTCCGCTACCCGCACACCCCGCCGCTGGACCTGTCGGCGCCGGTGCCGGTCGCGACCTGAGCCGTCTACTCGAAGAAGGCGAAGGTGCGGACCTCGATGCTGTGCCGCGGGACGGTGGCCTGCGCGGTCGGGTCCCGGAACGCCGAGTGCGGCACCCGCCAGGCACGCTCGTGGTCGGAGTCGTGGAAGACGAAGAAGAGCACCTCGTCGCGGGTCATGTCCGGGAAGTACCACCACTCGTGCGCCGGGTCGTGGTGGAACTCCGAACCGCTGGTGACCCGCGTCAGCCCGTCAACCGGGCCGAACGGGTCGTCGGGGACGCGGTCGACGAAGTAGAGGGTGTTGGGCAGGCCGTCCCCGGGCGCGACGCTGCGGAAGTCGCAGAGGGCCAGCGGCCAGTCCTGGGGCGGCGGGCTGAAGACCCGCCAGGTGCTCGTCGCCACGGCCCGCCGGAAGCCCGGGCCGTCGGGGCAGTGCTCGGCGTAGACCGCGGCCGCCATCTCGGCGGCCCCCTCGGGCGCGTAGTCGATGTGCACCAGGCCGGCCTGCGGCTGGGAGGCGTTCTCCCCGGGGGCGGCCGACCGGCGCAACACCCAGCCGCGGGAGACCACCCGGTCCGCGCCGAGCTGCTCCTTCACGAAGTCGAGCACCTCGGGGACGTACACGTCGTCCACCTCGGGCTTGTCGGTGAAGTCCCGGACCGCGCTCTCGTGCCGGGCGATGCGGAAGCCGTTCTCCGCGACCGTGAAGCGGTCCTGCACCGGACGGCCGTTACGGATCGGGACGACGTGCGTCTCGTACCGCCCGGTGTTCACGCTGTGGCCGGGGGCGGTGAACCGGCGCAGCACGGTCGACCCCTCGGCGAGGTAGCTGAGCTCGGCCTGGACCGCGGTGCCCTGGTCGGGTGCGGGGGTCAGCGTCATCGTCGTCGGCCTCTCTCGGGATCCGGCCCCCGAGTCTGGGCACGCCGGGCCCCCGCCGTCACCGCGCGTTCGGTCAGGCGGAAGACCGGTCACTCGGCGGCGGCCTCGACGTCCTGCCGGTCGAGCGCGCCGGCCTCGACGAGCACGTCGATGGCCGGCTCGAGGTCGGCCAGGGCGCGGGCGACGTCCTCGGGGCGGGCGATCGTCCACGCCTGGGTCTCGACGTAGCAGCGGATCGCCTCGTCGAAGGCCTCTTCGCCGGCCGCCTCCCGGGCCGCGTGCAGCGCCGCCGAGCCCTTGGAGTACACGCGGTTCTCGTAGTCGTCCTGGTCGCTGAACTCGGCCATCGTGCCGGCCACCGGACCGCCCCGGTCCAGGTCGTCCCCGTCGTGGCCGTCGTGGCCGTCGTCGGCGACGGACTCGGCGAAGGACGCGAACGCCTCGTCCAGCCATGGGTCGCGGAACTGGGAGTTGCCGACCAGCCCGTAGAACCACATGTGGGCGACCTCGTGGAGGACCAGGCCGAAGCCGTCGCTGCCCAGCAGGATCGACGAGCCGTACTCCTCGCCGCCGCCGTCGTCCGCCACCAGCGGCACGGTGAGGGTCGGGTACGGGAACGGGCCGAAGCGCTCCTCCAGCAGGGCGATCGCCGCGGCGGTGTCCTCGGCCAGATCCTCCGCGGAGTCGTCCGCCCCCGGCAGCACGCCCGCGGTGACCGTCGTGTCACCCGCCTGCACCTCGGCGGTCTCGAACTCACCGGCCGTCACGTTGACGTCCCGCGCGACGGGCTCGTGCGACTCCCACACCCGGCGGCCGCCCGGGGCCGGTTGCGGGGGTTCCTGGTCGCCGGTCATGAGCACGGTGAGCTCCTCGGGTGCCGACACGGTGATCGTCGTGTCGGCCACCGCGGTCGCGGTCGTCTCCCCGCTGATCTCGCTGAACGGGTCCTCCGCCCAGCCGTGCCCGGGCTCCCAGGTCAGGACGGGATAGCCGCCGGCCCACCAGGTGACGTCGTCGCGGGAGCCGAGCCGGTCGAAGCCGGCCGGGGTGCGCCCGGTGGTCAGCCGCAGGGTGAAGTCCAGCTCGATCTCGACGGTCTCCCCGGCTGCGACCGGCGACCGCAGGTCGACCCGGTAGAGCCCGCCGGGGGTGCCGGGCGCGGCCTCGGCGGCGACGTGCCGGCCGCCGGCCACGTCGTCCCCGCGCGCCGCGTCGACCCGCAACTCGTGGCCCGCCGACTGCGGCGCGTTGGGGATGAGCCGGAACCACATCTCCTCGACCGCCAGGTCGGGGGTGAAGACGACGGTCTCGGTCCCTGTCACGGTGCGCCGGTCGTCGTCCAGCCGGAAGTCCAGGGTGACCACCGGCCGGTCCGGGGCGGGCGCGGCCCGCTCCACCGTGCTGCAGTCGGCGGCGGGACCGGCCTGCTCGGCCCGCTCCTCCGGGGACGAGGTGCACGCCGCGAGCAGCACGACCGCGCCGCAGCCCGCGGCCCATCGGCGTCCCGCGGTCCTGCGGTCGGTCGCGTCGAGCATCGTCTCTGCCCACCCCGCGGGTGCGGCCGGGCCCGCGCTCGACGGGTCTGCTCACGACCGCCCCCGCTGGCGCGCAATCTAGGGCGAATCCCCCCGTTGCGGCACCCGTCGCGCCCCCGGAACTGCAATCGTCAAGTACCGGTCAGTTCTCCGGCTGCCAGAAGAACTCCTCGACCGAGGGCACGTCCTCGTCGAGGATGCCGTACTCGAGCGCCTTCTGCGGCGCGGCCTCGTACTCCTCGGGCTCCAGCTCGGACTTGAACAGCGGCATGGTCAGCCGCCCCACCAGTCCCGGGTCGATCTCGGTGTACTCGGGGATCTGCGCGCGCCACTGGTCGGGGTTCGCGGCCGCGTAGTCCAGCGACTCCAGGATCGCGGCCTGGATGCCCTCGAACAGCTCCGGGTCGGCCTCGATCTGGTCGGTGGTCGAGAAGTAGACGCCGGAGAGGCCGATCCCGTCGGGCACGAGGTCCAGCCAGTTGTCGGCGATGACCCGGGCGCCGCCGTCCATGGCCAGCGTGCAGAACGGCTCGCCGCACACGAAGGACTGGATCTGGCCGCTGCCGAGCGCGGTGACCGCGTCGGGCAGCGACATCTCGACGAAGTTGACGTTGTCGGGGTTGCCGCCGGCGACCTCGATCGAGTTGCGGGCGAGGGTCTCGACCTGGCTGTTGAGGATGTTGAGCGCGACCGTCCGGCCCTCGAGGTCCCCGGCGTCCTGGATCGCCGGGTCGCTGGCCATGAGGGCGTTGATGTGCTGGCCCTCCTGCCCGTTGCTCCAGGACGTCGGCGCGATCGCGGTGACCGGGAGGCCCTGCTCGCGGGCCTGCAGGATCGAGACGATCCCGCTGAACCCGAAGGCGTACTCGCCGGTGACGACGGCCGGCACGAGCGCTGCGCCGCCCTGGCCGAGGTTGAACTCCAGCTCGATCCCGCGCTCGGCGAAGAAGCCCTGGTCCTGGCCGAGGTGGAGGATCGCGACGTCGCTCACCGGGATGATCCCGACCTGCACCGTCTGGGTACCGGTCGCCTCGGCGCCGCCGTCCCCACCTCCGCCGCCCTCCTCGCCGGAGTCCCCGCCACAGGCGCTGAGCAGCAGCGCGAGCGCGGCGGCGAGTGAGGTGGCACGGGCCCTGGTCGAAGTGCGCAACGGTCCTCCAGTGGTGCGGGCGCGCCGGCGGGACGACGAACGTGCGGCATCCGAACGCAGGTGCGGTTTCCGGACGAGTTGTCCGAAGCGGAACCTAGGTGACGGCCATCACACGGTCAACTGTCCGCGCGGCTTTCGGTCACCGGCTCTGCAGCGCGTCCAGGGCCACGGCCATCGACGCCGCGACGCGGAAGTCCAGGCGGGGATCCGGGACGGTGACGGTGTAGCGGTCGCGGATCGCCTTCTGCCGCTCGCTGACCAGCACGGTCGCGCCGGTGGCGGTGTCGACGAAGTCGAAGTGGAAGACGAAGGGCACCCAGATGTCACCGACGAAGGGCAGGAAGTCCCAGATCCGGCGCAGGACGGCGATGGCCGGACGCCGTTCGCGGCCGACGGCGGAGATCCCCGGGGCGTCCAGGTTCCAGGTCGAGCGCAGCAGGCTCATGCCGAACTGCTTGCTGAACGTGCCCAGCGGCTGCCCGTACTCGTCGAAGACGTCGTGCTCGGCGTGGACGTCGAGCCGCTGCCGGGCCTTGAAGGAGAAGACCTGGCGGGTCTTCGCGGTGTCGGCCCAGAAGACCACCTCCTCCTTGAGCTTCATCCGCTTCTGCTCGGCGAAGGCGAGCAGGTCGGCCTCCGAGCCGTCGGGGTTGGCCGCGATCACCTCGTAGCGGTTGACCATGACGGTGATCCGCTGCTTGATGAAGAACATCGGCACCACCATCGCGGCCTGGTGCTGCGCTCCCGGGGGCATCGTCACGTCGGTCTCCTCGTGGTCGGACGCAGGTGGCGGCCCATCGTCGCGCACCGCGCGGTCCGGCATCCCCCCGTCCGCCGCGGAGCCCGGCCCGGATGTGGCCCGACCGACACCCCGACCACCCTGCCGGGCGGAATGAACGACCCACCTGCGGACTTCGCCTGCACGTACGTGGCCGACGAGGGCCTCATCCGACACCGTCTCGAGCCGGGGGACCCCGTGACCGCCACCACCACCTCTCCGGTCCGCCCGCCCGCCGTCGCCCCTCCCCTGGACGGCCGCCGGCGGGCGCTGTTCACGCTGGTCCTGGGCGCCTTCGTCGCCATCGGGCCGCTCACCATCGACATGTACCTGCCGGCACTGCCGACGATCACCGCCGACCTGGGGGCGACGTCGGCGACGATCCAGCTCACGCTCACCGGCACGCTGGTCGGCCTGGCGCTGGGCCAGCTGGTGCTCGGGCCACTGTCGGACGCGCTGGGCCGGCGCCGCCCGCTGCTGGCCGGGACCGCGCTGTACGTCCTGGCCTCGCTGCTGGTGCTGGTCGCGCCGAACGTGGGCGTGCTCGGCGCGCTGCGGGTGCTGCAGGGGATGGGGAGCGCGGCCGGCGCGGTGATCGCGATGGCCGTCGTCCGCGACCTGCTCACCGGGCGGGCCGCGGCCACGATGATCTCCCGGCTGTTCCTCGTGCTCGGGGCAGCTCCGGTGCTGGCCCCGACGATCGGCGGGGAGGTCCTGCGGTTCACCTCCTGGCGCGGCATCTTCGTGCTGCTGGCCGGCTACGCGCTGCTGATGCTCGCCGTCGGGGCGTTCGTGCTGCGCGAGACGCTGCCCGTCGAGCGGCGGAGCAGCGACGGCGTGCGCGGCACGCTGCGGACCTACCGGGGTCTGCTGCGGGACCGCACGTACGTCGGGCTCGTGCTGGTCGCCGGGCTGACGATGGCCGGGCTGTTCAGCTACGTGTCCGGCTCCTCGTTCGTCTTCCAGCGGGAGTTCGGCCTCGACGAGCAGCAGTTCGGCCTGCTGTTCGGGGCGGGGGCGTTCTGGCTGATCGCCGCCACGCAGCTCAACCCGGTCGCGCTGCGCCGCTGGTCACCCGCGCAGATCCTGGTCGCCGGCGTGCTGACCGGGACGGTCGCGGGCGCCGTGCTGCTCGTGCTGGCCGCCACCGGCACCGGCGGTCTCGCCGGCGTGGTGCTGCCGCTGTGGGCGGTGCTCTTCGCCGGCGGTCTGGCGCTGCCCAACGCCCCGGCCCTCGCGCTGGCACGGCACGGCGAGGCGGCGGGCGCGGCCGCGGCGCTGCTGGGTGCCGTCCAGTTCGGCGTCGGTGCCGCGGTCGCCCCGCTGGTGGGGGTGCTGGGCAACGACGCCGCCGCGATGGGCACGGTCGTCGTCGGCGCGCTGCTCGTGGCGATCGCCGTCCTGGTCACCGTCGTCCGGCCGTGGCAGCTGACCGAGGCCGACGAGCAGCCGGCGTCCGGCTGAGCTCAGCCGTCCTGCTGGGCCGCGAAGGCCTGCTCGAACAGCTCGCCGAAGGCCGCCTCGTCCAGGGGCGCCGACGAGGTCCCGGTCCGCTGCAGGTACACCATGCGCTGCCCGTCGAGGGCCACGGCCAGGAACGTCGGGACGGTCAGGCCGGTTCCGTCCGCCGCCCGGACGGCGGTGGTGAACGCGACGCCGTCGCTGGCGTCACCGAGGTCCGGCACCGCGAGGTCGGTGAAGTCGATGGTGGCGGTGGTGCCGTCCGGCGCGCTGACGATCACCTGGGGGCACTGCACGACCAGCTCGTCGAAGCTCGCGGCCTCGCCGTCGAGCTGGTCGCTCTCGGCCAGCACCTCGACGGTGACGTCGGCGGGGCCGGTGGCCGACTGGGCCACGATCGCCCCGAAGTCCTCCGGGGTCAGCTGCGTCGCACCGACGCTCTGCCCGCACTCCGGCGGCGTGACCGTCGCGTCCGGCGGCAGCCGACCCGTGGCCGACGTGCTCACCTGCCGCACGTCGACGGTGACGACGTTGGCGTCCGGCCCGAACGCCTCCGCCGGGAGCAGCGCGGCGGCCAGCTCGTCCTGGGTGCTGCCGCCGTCCTCCTCCGCGGCCGCCGAGCTGCCGGCCGACGCGGGCTCGCCCGACGCGGGAGCGGCCGCCTCACCCTCCCCGCGGGCGGCGCAGCCGGCCACCGCGGCCGCCACCCCCAGACCGGCGAGGACGATCGGCAGGCTGCGGCGGCGGCGCATCGAGGCGATCATGAAATCGACGCTATGGGGGCCGCCCGGACGTCGCTCAGCGTGACCTGCGGCGTCGCCCGATCGGGTGACACCGCGTCACCCCGTGTGACCCGGGCCACCCGTCCGGGTGCTCCCGGCCCGGCATGCGTTGCCGGAGCGGGGTGGCGGCGCGACCGTCGTCCTCCGCACCGCACGGCTCAGGGGGAGACGGTCATGGACTGGTGGATGTGGGCGGTGGTCGCGTGGGCGATCGCCGCCTCGGTCGGCGTCCTGTGGCTGGCCGTGGCGGTCGGCGTGGCCCGCTCGAGCGAGCCCGGCGAGCCGCCGGGGGACGGCGTCGACCTGCCCTGGCCGACGGAGCCGGCACCCGGGCGCCCGACGCCGTCCGCCTGAGGGCGGAGGCCCGGGCTCAGCTCCCCCGGCGGCGGGTGGCGACCTCGGCGCCCTCGCCCGGGGTGACCGCCGGTCGCTCGCTGGTGCTGTCGTCGAGCGGCACCTCGCGGGCGACGTTGCGCGAGACCTCGGGGCGGTGCGACGACGCGCGGATCGGGACCTGCGGCAACGACCCCGGGTCGGCCCGTCCCCACTCGCTCTCGACGTCGGTGAGCAGCGCCTCCAGGTAGGCGCGCAGCTGCACCCGGCAGGCCTGGGCGAACGCCTTGAGGTAGGCGACCTGGTCCTCGAGCTCCTGGGTGGTGCGCTCGCCGGCACTGCCGCCCTCGGCCGGCACCGGCGGCGCGCCGCCGGCGACCATCCGCGCCGCGGCCTCCTGCGCCGCGTGGATGATCTCGCCGGCGCTCTCCTTGGCCCGGCGCAACTGCTCCTCGTACTGGGCCCGCGCGTCGGCGGTCATCTGCCGGCTGAAGTCCTCGGCCTCGGCGACGTAGCCGTCGGCCGTCTGCTGGGCGGTCGCGAGGATGCGCACCGCCTGGTCGCTGGGCGGCTCCACCGCGGCCGCCCCGGCCACCTGGTCGCGCAACACGTGCACCTCGTCGCGCAGCTCGGCCTTCTCGGCGTGCAGCTGCGCCAGCTCCTCGGCCATGCGGTCGAGGAAGCGGTCGACCTCGACGTCGTTGTACCCGGGCCGCAGCATCGTGGCGCGGGCGAACTGCACGTTGCGGACGTCGCCCGGCGTCAGCCGCCGTCCCGCCCGCGCCTGCCCGTACTCGTCGCCGGTCATTCGGTCACCTCTCCGTCAAGGCTGGGTCCCAGCCGGCTCGGGGCGAACACCTCGCTGCGGATGCGTTCCGGGCGGACGCCGTCCTTCACCAGCCTCGTCGTCGTGTCCTCGACCATCGCGGCCGGGCCCGCCACGTACACGTCGCGGCTGGACCACGGTCCGTGCCGCACGACGACCTCACCGACGTCGCCCTGCTCCAGCGGCGACAGGTCGTCCCCGGAGACGGCGAACGTCACGGTCAGCCAGGGGTGCTCCCCCGCCATCCGCTCCAGGTCGACCCGATCGTAGATGCGCTCCTCGGTGCGGGAGCCGACGTACAGGTCGACCCGCCGCGCCGGACCGTACCGGGCGACGTGGTCGACGACGGCCTTCAGCGGCGCCAGGCCGGTGCCGCCGGCGACCAGCAGCAGGTCGCGGTCGGAGTCCGCGTCGAAGGCGATGTGCCCCATCGGCGGGCCGAGGCGCAGCACGTCGCCGGGGCCGACCCGGCGGACGAGGGCGGTGCTCACCGGGCCGCCGTCGTAGGCCCGGACGTGGATCTCCATGAGCCCGTCGGGGCGCGGGGCGTTCGCCGGCGAGTAGTAGCGCCACAGCTTCGGCCGGACGTCGCTCTCCAGCGACACCGACTGCCCGGCCCGGTAGGGGAACTCCGGCCGGGGGCGCAGCCACATGACCGCCGTGTCGATCGTGCGGCGCTCGTGGGTGACCACGTCGGCCTCCCACCACGGGGGCTGGTCCGCCCCCGCCTCCGCCGCCTCGATCATCACCTGCGCCACCACGCCGTAGGCCTCGGCCCAGCTCTGCTCGAGGGCGGGGTTCCACTGGTCGTCGAAGTGCCGGAGCGTCGCGATCAGGCTGGCGCCGACCGCCGGGTAGTGCGCGGCGACCGTGCCGAACTTGCGATGGTCGCGCCCGAGCTCCTGGAGGATCGGCACGAGCCGGTCGAGGTCGTCGACGTACTCCATGACGTCGCCGAGCGCCTGGAACAGCCGGTCGCGCTGGTGGGCCATCGAGACGGGGAACAGCTTCCGCGCCTCGGGATGGCTCAGGAACAGGTGGGAGTAGAAGTAGAGGGGCGCCTCGTCACCGGCGGCGGCCGCCTTGGCGAAGCTCGCCCGCATCGCAGGGATGTCCACCAGCACCTCCGTTCCCCCGTGCTGTCGACACTGCGTGCGACTCCCCGCGGCCGTGGTCTACAGCCGGTGACGGAGACGTCGCGTCCGAGCTACCGTATCGACGGTCCGGCTCGGTCGCGATCTCAGGGGCGGGGCCGGACGTGGGCCTCGACGAATCGGGTGATCTCCCGCGCGAGGGCGGCCTCGTGGCCGCCGTACTCGTGCCCGGCTCCGGGCAGCTCGACGCACCTCCGGTCGGGGACGGTCATCCGGTCGAAGAGCTCGCGCCACGCGGCGGCCCGGGTCTCCGCGCCGCCCCAGGCCAGCAGCAGCGGGCTCGCCGAGGCCTCGACGCCCTCGAGCCAGCGGCCGGGGCGCTCGGCGAGGCGCTCGAGGAACGACGCCGCGGAGATGGCGAAGTACCAGGCCGGCACCGGGAGCAGCAGGTGCCCCTGCCCCGCCTCGACGAGCCGCTCGGCGTGCGCCCGCGCACGCTCCAGCTCCGCGTCGTCGGCGAACCACGCCGACAGGGGGAAGCGGACGGAGGTCAGCGGGGAGAGGAACACCCGGCCGGCCACCTCGCCGGGGCCGGGAGCCCAGTCCCCGAGGAAGTAGCCACCGGCGGAGTGGCCGACGACGACCACCGGCAGGCCGGTCCGCTCGCGCAGCCAGGCCACGCCGGCGCGGATGTCGATCGGGCCGTCGTCCAGCCGCTCCCACATGCCCCCGTCGGCGGCCTCGGCTCCGGTGGCGATGCCGGGCGCGTCGCCGAGCCGGCTGTAGGCGAGGTCGTGGCAGCGCAGGTTGAGCGCGAGGTGGACGAACCGGTCGGGCGCGATGTGCGGCGGCAGGGTGCGCGGCGGCCCGGAGTAGAAGTTGCCGCCCTTGCCGTGCACGTGCAGCAGCGCCGCCGCCGGGCGGGCCGGCGGCGGGTACAGCAGGCCCTGGAGCAGGACGCCGTCCTCGGCCGGGACGTCGACCAACTGCGGGCCGCCGGTCGGCAGGCCGCTCGTCATGGGTCTCCTTCCCGGGAGAACGGCGTCCCCGGTGCGGCACCGTTGCCGCACCGGGGTCCGTGATCAGTCGTCGAGGATGACCTCGTCGTAGTCGATCTCCGCGTCCAGCAGGCCGAACTGCGTCATCAGCTCCCCGGTCAGCTCGATCGACTCGCGGTCGTTCTGGCCGCGCCACTGGATGAGGTTGATCGACTGCGCCAGCGCCGGGTCGAGCTCGACCAGCCCGGGGAGGGCCTCCCGGAAGGCGTCGGGGTCCTGCTGGATGTCCTCGGCGGTGGCCTGCACGGCCCGGCCGAAGGCCGCCACGACGTCCTCGCCCACCCGGGCGACGGTCTCGTCGGTCATGACCATCGTGCCGATCTGCAGGCCCGGCTCGATCGCGTGCCACGGGCGGTCGACGACGCGCAGCCCCTGGTTCTGGCCGATGGTCGCGAACGGCTCGATGACCACGCCGGCGTCGACGTCACCCCGGTCGATGGCGGCCAGGATGTCGGGGAAGGGCAGCTCGACCGGGCTGATGGCCTCCTGCGGCTTGCCCAGCTCGTCCAAGGTCTCCCGGATGTAGAGCTCGTTGACGTTGCGCAGCGCGTTGACGCCCATGCGGACGCCGTCGAGGTCCTCGGGGCCCTGGATCGGGCTGTCGGCCCGCACCAGCACCGCGGCGAAGTCGCCCTCGGCGTCCTCGGAGGTGGCGCTGCCGGCGGCGACCATCTTGATCGGCAGGTCCGCGCCGATGCTGGTCAGCGTGGACACCAAGTCCAGCCCCAGGATGTCCATGTCGCCCTGCAGGAGGGCCGGGACGCTGGACGTCCCGCCGCCGGGGTTGACCCGCGGCTGCAGGTCGATGCCCTCGTCCTCGAAGTGGCCGCGCTGGACCCCGTAGCTGACGAAGGCGAAGGGGCTGCCGGGCGTCTCGGCCATGGTCAGCGTGGTCGGGCCACCGTCCGCGCCCCCGGTCGTCGCGCCGGACGCGTTGCTCGAGGCGTCGTCGTCCGACCCGCCACACGCGGTGCCGGCCATGAGGACGGCGGCGGTGACCACCGCCCAGGCGGCCTTCGAGCGCTTCATCGGTCTCCTCGGTAGTTCGTTCGGGACGTCGGTGGTCCCGGGGGGCGCCGTAACGTATGTCACCGTTTCCTGTGACTGCAATGACTGACACGGAAGTTCCGTGCTGGGGAATCTCACTTCAGGGAGAAGTGGACCCACCGCTTGCCCTCGGCGAGCCCGGCCAGCTCCTGCCCGGCCGCCTGCATGATCAGCGGCGAGGACGAGACGTGCTGCGTGCCGCCGTGGACGTCGCGGAACAGCCGCTGGATGGTCCCGCGGCGCAGCGCGTCGGTGCCGGCCGAGGTGTAGACGAACTGGGCGATCCCGGCCACGGAGAACGTGGCGTTGTGCAGCGCCACCCGGTTGAGCGTGTGCAGCCGCAGCGGGATCTCCTGGCCGCGCGCGAGCACCTGCTCGGTGTCCTCCCACACCTCGTACAGCAGCGCCTTGGCCGCGCGCAGCTCCACCTCGGCCTTCGCGAAGTTCTCGTGGAAGGCGGCGGTGTCGGTCTGCGCGCCGGGCCGGCCGGCCTTGGCGCGGACGACGGCGGCGAGCTCGTCGAGCAGCCGGCGGCCGACGCCGAGCACCCAGCCACCGTGGTTGATGCTGGCGAAGTTGCCGATGCCGATGCGGTAGAGGTCGCCGCCGGTGACCGGCTCGGTGCTCAACGACGGGTAGCTGTACTCGATCGGGACGAAGCAGTCCTCGAGCGTGTAGTCGATGCTGCCGGTGCCGCGCAGCCCCAGGACGTCCCAGTTCTCGATGAAGGTCACCTGCTCGACCGGGACGATGAAGAACCGCGTCTCGCCGGTCTCGGTGTCCTGCGCTGCGGTGTGCAGGTGCGTGGAGTGCTTGATCCCCGACGCGAAGGACCAGTCACCGCTGATCCGGTGGCCGCCCTCCACGGGGACGGCGCGACCCGGCTTGGTGCCCTGGCCGGCGATGCCCAGCCGGGGGGTGGCGAACAGCTCCTCGGCCGTCGCGCGGTCGAAGAACGCCCCCGCCAGGCCGGTGGCCAGGCCCATGGCCATCGTCACCCAACCGGTCGACGGGTCGGCGTACGAGAGGGTGCGGAAGAGGTCCATCGACTGCCGCGGGGTCATCTCCAGGCCGCCGAGCTCGCGCGGGGTGAACACGCCGATCGCGCCGATCCGGTAGAGCGCCTCGACGACCGGCTCGGCGATGCGGCCCTCGCGGTCGTTCTCCTCGCCGTGGCTGTCGATCAGGTCGAACAGGCCCTCGGCCTGCCGGATCACCTCGGCGGCATCCGCCTGCCCCGGCCCGGCGACCGCCCGCTGCTCGTCCACCGTCGTCATCGTGCGTCCCTCCACCGTCGGCGGGCGCTCCTGCGCCCACTCCAGGGAGGTTAGCCGCTGATTCCGCAGTCAAAGAGATACACGACAGGAGTTCCGTCATGTCGAACTGTTACCCACGTCAAGCGGTCACCCGGTCGGCGGAGGCGCGGCCCGCCACCGGGCCCGCCACTCCGGGGCGTCCCAGCCCTCGGCCACGTAGATCGACTCCCGCACCACCTCGTCGCCGCGGAACTCCAGGACGTCGACCCCGAACAGCCAGGGACCGCCGTCGTAGCGGATGCGCAGCTCGGCGACCCAGACGTCGCCCCCGCCCCGCACCCGGTCCAGTTCGTACTCGATCGAGGTCGCGGGGTACTCCCGGCGCCACGGCAGGAAGGTGGCGACACCCTCGAAGCGCTCCCCGGACTGCGGGAACTCCAGCACGGCGTCGGGGTGGTAGATCGAGCTCGCCCCCTCCTCGTCGCCCGCCGCGCTGCGCTCCAGGTAGTGGAGCAGCACTGCCCGTACGGCTGCATCGTCCACGGCCCGCTCCTCGGTGGTGTGCCGGCGTCGGAGCACGGTCCCACGCCCGCGGGGACTCCGCGCCGCCCCCGCGCCCGGCACCCGGCGTGGCCGGTGTGGCGGGTGGGACGCCGCCGGGCGTGCCCCCGGTCACGTCCCCGGGAGGGCCCCGCCGCGCCCGTAGTTTCCGGACTCCGCAGTTCCGCTCCTGAGGGGGATCCCATGACCGGTCGGCCGGTACGGGTCGTGCGATGGGCAGCCGTCGCGGTGGTCCTGCTGTTCGTCGTCGGGGGCCTGGCCGCGAGCGGTCTCCCCGGTGGAGTGCTGATGGCCGGCCTGGCGGCGCTGCTGCTGGGCACGGGGGCGGCCATCACCGGCCGGGCGCGCTGGGCGTTCATCGCCGGCCGGAAGGCGGCCGGCCTGGTCGCGGCGGCCGGCGTCGTCGCGCTGGTGGCCGGCGCGGCCACCGCACCCCCGACCGTCCCGACGGCGGCCGCGTCGAGGCCGAGCACGCCGACTCCCTCCGCCCCCGCCTCCCCCACCCCGGACGAGGCGGCGATCGCGGCCGCGGAGCGCGCCCTGGCACAGACCGAGACCGACGAGGTCGCGGCACCGACGAGCGCCCCGACCAGCGTCGCCGCGAGCGGCCTGCTCGGTGACCAGGACGCGCAGGCCGCCGTCGCGGGTGCGGAGCGGACGTCGGCGCTGGCCGCCCTCGCGGCCGTGGAGGTGCGGGGCCGGGCACCGCGGACCGGGTACGACCGCGACCTGTTCGGGTCCGGCTGGGTGGACACCGACCGGAACGGCTGCGACACGCGCAACGACGTCCTCGCCCGCGACCTGACCGGGGAGACGGTCAAGCCGGGCACCCGCAACTGCGTGGTGCTGACCGGCACCCTGGCCGACCCCTACTCGGGGCGGACGATCGCCTTCCAGCGGGGACAGACCACGAGCGACGACGTGCAGGTCGACCACGTCGTCGCGCTGTCCGACTCCTGGCAGAAGGGCGCGCAGGGCTGGGACGGCGGACGGCGCACCGCCTTCGCCAACGACCCGCTGAACCTGCTCGCCGTCGACGGCCCGCTCAACATGCAGAAGGGCGACGGCGACGCGGCCAGCTGGCTGCCGCCGGCCCGCTCCTACCGCTGCGCCTACGTGGCCCGGCAGGTGGCGGTCAAGGTCGGCTACGGGCTCTGGATGACGCAGGCCGAGAAGAACGCCATCGCGACCGTGCTCAGCGCCTGCCCCGACGAGCCGCTGCCCCGCGGTGTGGTGGCGCAGCTCCCCGCGCCGACCTCCCCTCCGGCTCCTGCACCGGTCCCGGCTGCCTCCCCGGCGCCGCGGGCTCCGGTGGTCGTGCCGGCCCCGGCTCCGGCGCCGCGGCCCGCGCCGGCTCCCGCGCCCGTGCCCGCACCGGCACCCGCCCCCGTCGTCCCCGTCCCGGCGCCGGCGCCCGGGCCGTCCTACGCGAACTGCGACGCCGTCCGGGCGGCGGGTGCCGCCCCGATCCGCGCGGGCGACCCCGGCTGGGACCAGAAGTTCGACCGGGACCGGGACGGGGTGGGCTGCGAGTGAGCCGGCGGGCTACGCGCCCGACCCGGTGAACCGCGCGGCCGCCGGCCCGGCCAGCCGCTCGGCGGGGACCCGGCGGCCGCAGGCCAGCAGCAGGAGGTCGCCCGCCCGCGCCGTCACGGGCTCTCCGGCGCCGTGGGACCAGTCGACGTCGGTCGCCCGCACCTGGACCCCGTCGAGGTCGCCGCCGAGGTACCGCAGTTGCTTGGGCGGCAGCTCACCGAGCGCCAGGGCGACGCGCTCGGCCGAGAAGTGCTCGCCGTCCCGGCCCAGCGGGCAACCCCCTGTTTCCGATCTCTCTCGTTCCGTCGCGCAGAGCGATGCCACGCCCGGCCGCGATTGACGCTCGCTCGGCGTGCCCGGTTGGCTACGCGGGATCGGGCGTCAAGCAGCGGCGCCCCGAGCCGGGGGAGCGCGACATGCCGGTGTGGACAGTGCGGACGGCAGGCGGCGAGGACGAGCGGGTCGAGGCGGAACTGCTCGCGACCGAGGGCGGTGCGCTGATCGCCCTCTCCGCGGAGGGGCTGATGTCGCGGGCTTGGGCTCCGGGCCACTGGCGCACCGTGCGCCAGCTCGACAGCCAGGACACCCACTCGGCGGGCATCGGCAACGTGCTGGCCGGGCTGCCGCGCCGCTGACGAGGGCCGCCGGTCCTCAGCGGGCGCGCTGGTAGCCGAAGAACCCGCGCTTCTTGATCACCTCGCACACCTCCGACGGCACCATCGACGTCCAGGTCTCGTCGTCCGTGGGGATCCGCCGGAGCACGTCGCGGCTGAGGATCGGCAGGTAGTCGGGCTTGTAGTTGTCCAGGCCCACGAAGCTGCCGCGGCGGTACAGGTAGTCGTAGAGCGGCTGGAGGCCCTCGCCGACGGCGAGGGTGTCGACGGTGACCACCTCGCCGTCGCGCAGCATGGGGTAGACGAAGAGCTTCAGCTCGTTCTTGAACAGCCGGCCGAAGCTCTCGAGGATGCCGCCGGGCAGGGCGGCGTGGTTGGCCTCGTGGAACAGGTCGGCGAGGCTCGGGACCCCCATGACCATGCCGATGCGGCCGTCGGTGCGCCACGCCAGGTAGGCGGCCAGCCGGTGGTAGGCGACGTAGTCGGAGATGAGCACGGTCATCCCGCAGGCGGCCAGCAGGTCGGCGCGGGCGAGGAAGTCCCGCCGGTCGACGACGTCGCTGCCGGCGCGCAGGTTGGCCATGGTCAGCTCGGTGAGCAGGAGGATGTCGCGGCCGGCGACCGCGGGGTCGGTCTCGAACTTCCCTCGGGCCGCCTCGAGCATGTCGATGTTGACGACGGTCGGCGGGCGGAAGCTGCCCCGCTCGACCAGGATCGCCTTCTTCCGCAGCACCTCGCTCGGCTGCAGCACCTGCCGGTCGGGCCCGAACATCGCCGCGCCGCTGAGCCCGAGCTGGACCAGCTTGAGGGCCATCAGCCGGTTGTCGACGGCGCGGAACTCGATCCCCCTCATCTCGATCATGTCGACCTCGATGCGGCCGGTGGTCAGCCGGTCGAGCAGGCTCTCCACGAGCTCGTCGGGCTGGTGGTGCTGGAAGAACGCCGCGTGCAGGAGGTTGACCCCGACGACGCCGAGGGCCTCCTGCTGCAGCGCGGCCTCGTCGTCGAGCATCCGCACGTGGAGGACGACCTGGCTGGGCTCGTCGCGGGGGTGGGACTGGAACTTCACGCCCATCCAGCCGTGGCACTCGTTCCCGCCCCGGTAGCTGCGCGCCACCACCGTGTCGGCGAAGGCGAAGAACGCCGTGTCGTCCCCGCGGTCGTCGCCGAGCCGGTCGAGGTTGAGCTGGAACTCGTGGTCGAGCATGGCCTGCAGCCGGCCCTTGGAGACGTACCGGTCGGCCTTGCCGTACACCGCGTCGCTGACCGCCATGTCGTAGGCCGACATGGTCTTGGCGACGGTGCCCGCCGCGCCGCCGGCCCGGAAGAACCAGCGGGCGACCTCCTGGCCGGCGCCGATCTCGGCGATGGTCCCGTACCAGCGGGGGTCGAGGTTGACCCGCAACGCCTTCTGGAGCGTGTCCGCGCCGGCGTCCATGAGCGCTCCCCTTCCGGTGAGTGGCGGCGAGAGTAGCCCCGCCGGGCGCTCCCGAGCACGTGTGGACGGGCGCGATCGGGACCGTGATCACGCCCGTCGTCAGCCGCCGCGGAGCAGCGCCTCGACCTCGTCGACGGCCGACGGCCCACGGGCGGCCTCCGCGGCGAGGACGGCGGCCATCCGGCCCGCGCCCTCCCGGTACCGGGGTTCGGCCAGGACCCGCTGCACGGCGTCCCGGATGGTGCCCGGCTCCGACCGCCGGGAGATCCGCAGCCCGGCGCAGCGGCGCACGACGCGCGCGGCGTTGTCCTCCTGGTCCCGCCCGTGCGGCAGGCACACCATCGGCACACCGGCGGCCAGGGCCTTCACCACGGTGCCGTGCCCGGCGTGGGTCACCACGGCCGACGCCTCCCGCAGCACCACCGCGTGCGGTGCGGAGGGGACGACGCTGACGTTGCCGGCACCCCGGACCTCCTCGGCGCGGAGACCGGGGCCCAGGGTGAGCAGCCCGCGGACCGGGAGCGCGGCGAGGGCGCGGACGACCCGGCCGAGCACCTCCTGGTGCGCCTGGTAGGTGGAGCTCATCGCGACCAGGACCAGCGGCTCGTCGCCCGGCGGCACCGGCACCGGCCCGGCACCGGCCCACGCCGGGTCGTCGACGAGCGGGCCCACGTAGCGGACGTTGGCCGGCAGGTGGTCCGGGGGCGGGTCGAACGTCGGGCTGGTCATGACCAGGACCCGGGCGCAGCGGTCCAGGGCGCTGAAGACGCCGTCCACGGGCGCCAGCCCCAGGTCGGCGCGGGCGGCGTTGAGCCGCGGCAGGCCGAGGTCGACGAACCGGCTGAACAGGGCCGGAGCCGCCCGGTCGCGCAGCCGGCCGAGCGGGCCCCGGGCGGGCTGCCACCCACTGCCCAGCACCGGACGGCCCCGGGTCGGCCGCATGTAGATGCTCGGCATCAGGGCCGCGGTCGGCCGCCCGGACCGCTCCGCGCCGGCCAGTGCCCCCACCAGCGCCAGGTCCACCAGGACGACGTCGGCCGGAGCCTCCTCCAGCGTGGCCAGCACGTCCCGCGCGAAGAGCCCGGCGGCGCCGAAGAGGAAGTCGCCCACCGTCCGCACGAACCGCACGGCCTTCGCGGGGGTGCGCAGGTCCCAGTCTCGGGCCGCCGCGCGGTCCCGGTCCACGGCGTTGCCGGAGGGAGCGGTCGGCCACGGCGTGAACGCGCACCCGGCCGCGCGCGCCTCGCCGGCCACGCTCGGCTCGCTCAGCACGTGGACGCGGTGCCCGCGCCCGGTGAGCCGACGGGCCAGTCCCATCTGCGGCGGCACGTTGCCTCCGCCCTGGAGGGTGACGAGCAGGACGGTGCCCGGGCGGGAAGCGGCCATGGGGCAGTCTTCGCCGTCGTCCGCGGGGTCAGGGAGGGGTGCCGCGCGCTCCTCCGCCCGGGGAGTCAGGGCACGACGTCGGGGATGATGTTCTGGCTGTCCTTCGGCGGCCGCACGTAGTCGTCCTGCACCGGGGGCCGGGGCGGCAGCGTCGGCGGCTCGGGGGTGAGGTCCTCGTAGGGGACCTGGGCGAGCAGGTGGTTGATGACGTTGAGGCGGGCCCGCTTCTTGACCTCGGCCTCGACCACCCACCACGGCGCCTCCGGGATGTCCGTGGCGGCGAACATCGCGTCCTTGGCGCGGGAGAAGTCGACCCAGCGGTTGCGGGCCTCGAGGTCCATCGGGCTCAGCTTCCAGCGCTTGGTCGGGTCCTTGAGCCGGGCCTGGAAGCGCTTCTCCTGCTCGACGTCGCTGACCGAGAACCAGTACTTGATCAGCGTGATCCCGCTGCGGACGAGCATCCGCTCGAACTCCGGGCACGAGCGGAGGAACTCGCGGTACTCCGCCTCGGTGCAGAAGCCCATGACCCGCTCGACTCCGGCGCGGTTGTACCAGGACCGGTCGAACAGGACCATCTCGCCCTTCGCCGGCAGGTGCGCGACGTAGCGCTGGAAGTACCACTGGCCCCGTTCGCGGTCGGTCGGCGCCGCGAGCGCGACGACGCGGGCGGCACGGGGGTTGAGGGTCTCGGTGATCCGCTGGATCGCCCCGCCCTTGCCCGCCGCGTCCCGACCCTCGAAGACGACGACGACCCGCAGGCCCCGGGCCCGGATGAACTCCTGCTGCTTGACCAGCTCGATCTGCAGCCGGGCGATCTCCTTCTCGTAGTAGGCCTTGTCCACCTTCGCGGTCGACTGCGGCGCTTCTTCCACCGACGGCGCTGATCTACGGGCTGCTGCCATGCTGCGGAGGATCGACCCGCCGCGGCAGGTCGGCAACCCGGGTCGGTCTACCGATGACTCCCCCGGCTCCCCGCCGTCTGACCTGCATGAGGCAACGGGAGACGGACCTGCGGAGGGTCGGCGTCGCATCCGCGGCGGCCGTGGCCGCGAGCGGCGCCTGGTACGCGGCGTTCGGGAAGGAGCTGGCCCGGCTGGACGACGCCTACGCCGACCCCTCGATGCCGGCCTGGGTGCTGCCGGTCGAGCTGGTGCGCAGCGGCACGGTCGCGGCGGCCGTGGCGGCCCTCGCCGCGCGGACCGGGGTGACCACGACGCGGGAGGCGGTGACGCTCGGGCTGACGCTGTGGGGCGCCTTCCCCGTCGTCCTGCTCACCGGCTCCGTCGTCCACGAGAGGGTGCCGTGGCGACAGGCCGCGATCCACGCGGGCGACTGGCTGGTGAAGCTGGTGCTGGTCTCGACGATCGCCGGCCGAAGCGGCCGGAGGGCCGACTGGGCCGCCCGATGACCGCGGGCTCAGCGAGTGCCGGGCTTGCTGCTACCGGCCACCTACAGGTGCGGGAGTCGTCCGCGGCTCTCAACGTCGGTTGGGTCGAGCCGCGACGCCGTCGGGCGCCAACAGCTCGCCGACATCCGTTCCCATGGCGCGCGCTGCGGTGACGCATCCGTGACGTGTCGCCGGGATGGTGGACCGTCGAGTTCGACGGATCCATTCGCGAGCGGCCGATGGAGCTGCTCGGTCGAGGAGCCGAGCCCACGTCTCCCATCGACCGCTGAGCGCTGCGATCCGGCCTCAACGGCGAGGAACGCTCATGACCGGTTACGAACCTTCGTCAAGCGGTGTCGGCCCCTTCTCGGTCCTCCAGGCGCTCAACAGCTCCCTGAAAGAGGTGCAACTCAGAGATCGCACTTACGCCTTCTTCGTCCTTGCACTGACGCTTCTGGGTACAGCCATCGTCTCCACCTCGACCGACGAGGAGACGAGAAGGACCACGATCATCGTCGTCGCGATTGTCGTCCTCGCCGGCTCCGCCATCACTCTTGCGTTGTCCCTGCGCGATGCGCGAGAACAGCGGTTCTGGATAGTCGACTACGAACCGCGCCAGGCGGCGGCCCGGCTGGCCGATGGGCTCTGGTGGCAATACGTGCTGGTCCCCAGCAGAGACGGCGGAGCGAGACTGGAAGCCGTGACCCTGCTGGAGATCCGTTTGTCCGGCTCCGTGGATGCGTTCGACCTGTCCGGCAGGCAGTACGACTCACAAGGCCTGTTCCTGGCCTGGTGGGGTGCCACCGCCGTGGCCATCGAGAGGCTCGCACCCGTCCGCCTCTTCTACAGGTTCGAGGGCCATACCTACAAGTGCGAGGACGAGCTGGTCGGGCCGGTCATGGGTATCGGCGAGTTCCACTTCGAGGTCGGTGAGAAGATCAGGAGTGCCAATCTCGGCCACGGATGGTTCCTCACCGGTCAACCGACAGGCGAGATCCTGTCATTCGCCAACCAGCGACAAGTCGACCTCGTACGTGTCAAGCCTGGCGACCGAAAGATCCTGGAGAACGCCTACACCGACGAGGAGATCGACAACCGTCGACGGTTGATCGCCTCCCACTTCACGAGCCGGGATCAGCTGTACCGACTCGGGGAGTCGGCTCCGCACAAGCGCGACCGGTCCTCTCTGGACAGCGATCCCAGTTCTGGGAGTCCGGCGGTTCAGACGGCGACTGACGTCCTCCCGGCCGGGGCGAGCCGCTCGACTTCTGACGCCTCGCCAACTCCCCCGTAACCTCGGTGGATGAGCGTCGCCCCGCCGCCGACCATCGCCCTCGGCAACCGCTTCGCCAGCGAGCTCGCCGAACTGGCGCTCCCCTGGCAGGCCGACGCCGCCCCCGACCCGCAGGTGCTGGTGCTCAACGAGCCGCTGGCCACCGAACTCGGCCTCGATCCTGGCTGGCTGCGGTCCGACGAGGGCCGGCGGCTGTTGGTCGGCAACCTCGTTCCCGAGGGGGCCACCCCGGTGGCGCAGGCCTACGCCGGGCACCAGTTCGGCTGGTACGCCCCGCGGCTCGGCGACGGCCGCGCCCTCCTGCTCGGTGAGCTCGCCGACGCCGACGGCCGCCTCCGCGACCTGCACCTCAAGGGCTCCGGGCGCACGCCGTTCTCCCGTGGTGCGGACGGCCTCGCCGCGGTCGGTCCGATGCTGCGCGAGTACGTCGTCAGCGAGGCGATGCACGCGCTCGGCATCCCCACGACGCGCTCCCTCGCCGTCGTGGCGACCGGGCGGCAGGTGCGCCGCGAGACCCTGCTCCCGGGCGCCGTGCTCGCCCGGGTCGCCGGCAGCCACCTGCGCGTGGGGACCTTCCAGTACGCCCGGGCGACCGACGACGTCGACCTGCTGCGCCGCCTGGCCGACCACGCGATCGCGCGCCACCACCCCGGCGCCGCGGCGGCCGAGCGCCCGTACCTGGCGCTGTTCGAGGCGGTGGTCGCCGTCCAGGCCTCGCTCGTGGCCCGGTGGATGCTCGTGGGGTTCGTCCACGGGGTCATGAACACCGACAACACGACCATCTCGGGCGAGACCATCGACTACGGGCCCTGTGCCTTCCTGGAGGCGTTCGACCCCGCCACGGTCTACAGCTCGATCGACGAGAGCGGGCGCTACGCGTACGGCAACCAGCCGCTGGTGGCCGAGTGGAACCTCGCCCGGCTCGCCGAGGCCCTCCTCCCGCTCATCGACGACGACCCGGAGACGGCGGTCGCGCTCGCGGTGGAGTCCCTCGGCGCGTTCCGCCGTCGGTACGGCGCGGCCTGGTCGGCCGGGATGCGCGCGAAGCTCGGTCTGCCCGAGGGTCTGGACGACGCGGTGGCCTCGGCGCTGGGCGACGAGTGGCTCGCCCTGCTCCGGCGGGACCACGTCGACCACACGTCGTCCTTCCGCGCACTGGGTGCGGCCGCTCGCGGCGACGTCGACCTGGCCCGCAACCTGTTCCTGGACCTCGCGGGGTTCGACGCCTGGCTGGAGCGCTGGCGCGCCCTGGGTCCGGACCCCGATGCGATGGACCGGGTCAACCCCGCCTACATCCCCCGCAACCACCTCGTCGAGGAGGCGCTCGCGGCCGCGACCGACGGCGACCTGGGGCCGCTGGAACGGCTGCTCGACGCGGTGACCGACCCGTTCGGCGAGCGGCCGGGCCTGGAGCGCTACGCCGCCCCGGCCCCGCAGGACTTCGGCGCCTACCGGACGTTCTGCGGGACCTGAGCGCGCGTCACTCCTCGTCGATCGGGCCGGCGCCGGCCCACCAGGCCACGATGTCGAGGGCGCGCAGCGGGGTGATCGGCGGTCCGGCGGCGAAGTTGGTGAGGTCCTCCCAGAACGGGAGCTCCCGCTCGAGGTCGGCCCGCACGGCCTGGGCGAACAGCATCGAGAAGTCCGCCCAGGACCTGGCCTCCGGGGGCACGGGGGCGTCGACGCCGTCCTGGTAGACGCTGCGGACCCGCTCGTCGTAGAGCGGGATGAACGCCGGCCGCTTCCGGTGGAGCACCTTCGACAGCACGGTGCCCCTCACCCCGCCCACCCCGGGACCATCGAGCACCGCGAACAGGCGGGCGAGCAGGCGGTGGTCGGCCGGCCGCGCGTCCAGCAGGGACAGGTCCGGCGGGAGGTCGTCGAGCGCCGACTGGAGCGCCGGCCGCACCCGCTGCAGGTTCTCGTACGTGGTCACCGCGAGGTGCCGGACGTTGAGCAGGACCGGCGCCAGGAAGTCGCCGTCGACGAGAGGTCCCCGCGCTCCCGCGGCGTCGAAGCCGTCGTAGGAGGGGTAGGACCAGCCGACGCCCTCGGTGAGGTACCGCCGGGCGAACGCGCGGGCCTCGCCGCGGTCGACCGTCCGTCCACCGATCGTCAGGGTGCACATCAGCCCACCGTCGCATCCGCTGTGGGCCGGGCGGTCGCGGTTGACCGGCCGGGGCACCCGGAGGGGTGGGGTGGTTCTGCGGCCCCCTCGAGACCTGCGAACTCGTGGCGATCAGCGCGCGATGGCCACGACTTCGCAGGTCTGGCGCGTGGCCGGCGGCTGCCGTGCGGGGATCAGCCGCCCGGCACCTGGAAGTCGGTCAGCGTGGCCGAACCCTCGATGACCGCGGCGAACGGCGCGGCGACGTCGAACAAGGCGACACCACCGGCTGGGAACCCGGCCTCGACGGCACGCCGGGCAACCGGATCGCCGCGACCGTCGTCGAGGGTGCTCACGAGTTCCGCGACCGACGGGTTGTGCCCGACGACCGCCAGGATCCGCACGTCCTCGGAGGTCTCCCGGACGGCGGCGAGCAGCGCCTCGACCGTGTTGTCGTAGATGCGCGAGTCGACGATCGGCTGCCGTCCCGATTCCAGCGCGGCACTCGCCTGCGCCCAGGTCTGCGCCGCCCGACGGGCCGGAGACACGAGCGTCGTGTCGGGCACCATCCCGGCCTCGGCCAGCCAGGTCCCGATCGCCGCGGCCTGCCGTCGGCCTTTCTCGGTGAGCGGCCGGTCCGCATCGACGTGGCCGCCAGCGGCCCTGGCGTGGCGGATCAGCAGGAGTCTGTGCAGCTGCACCGGCCGAGTCTGGCACCTTCCCGCGCGCGGGCTCACCCCGAGTCGCGGACCCGCGGCGTGGTCGCCCCCTCGAGACCTGCGAACTCGTGGCGATCAGCGGGCGATGGCCCCGAGTTCGCAGGTCTCGCGTGTGGTCAGCGGCTGCCGCCGCCGATCATCGGGTCGTCGCCGGTGTCGCGCACGCCCTTCTCCACGCCCTCGGTCGACGGCGCGGTGGTGTAGCCCTCTGGGTGCGACTCCTCGACCAGCACGTCGTCACGCACCGCGTCGTCGGGTGGCTGCGGGACGACGGCCACCTCCTGCGGCTGGACCACGCCCTGCTCCGTCTCGGACTGCTGGCCGCTCCTGGACGTCGCCGCGGCGACACCTGCGGCCGCGACGCCGGCCACGGCTGCCGCGCCGGCGATGACGCCCTTCGCCGACACCCCTGCCTTCCCGCTGTCGCCTTCCGAGCCGAAGGCGGCACCGACCCCGGGCGTGCCGACGTCGAGGTCCTCGTTCACCGAGCCCCGCCAGGCACCGCTGGCGTAGCCCTGGTCCTCGATCAGCGCCTTGAACCGCTCCAGGTCGGACTTCACCTGCCGCTCGACGATGCCGAGCTTGTCGCCGACCTGCTCCACGAGACCCTCGGGCTCGTACTCCAACTGCAGGTAGACGATGGTCGAGTTCGCCCCGGCGGGCTCGAACCGGACCGCACCCGCGTTCGTCGCGCCGCTCGTGGCGGCCCAGGCGACCTTCTGGTCCGGCACCTGCTCCAGGATCGCGGCCTCCCACTCCCGCTTCACACCGGCGATCTCGGCGACCCAGTGCAGTCGCTGGTCGTCGAGCTGGCGGACCTGCTTCACCCCGCCCATGAAGTGCGGGAAGTCCTCGAACTGGGTCCACTGGTTGTAGGCCGTGGTCACCGGTACGTCGACCTGGATCGACTTCTCCACCTTGGTCGTCATCGCGCGCCCTCCCTCGTCTCAGGACTTCCGGAACAACGTGTCCCAGCGCTACCCCGGGTGCCGGCAGGTGAAGCCCGCGGCCGCTGAGGGCCTCGTGGCGCGGGGGCGTTCAACCCTGCGCCTGGCACCAGTCCTGCAGGTCCTCCCGGGCAGCCCGCCAGGGATCGGCATCGCTCTCGTCCAGCGTCGGGCGGGTGGCGAGACCGTCGTGGAGGGCGGTGACGGCGGCCATGGCCGGCGCCGCTGCCTCGGGCAGTCCGGCCCCGACCCGGTACACCGCCGCCCACGCCCGATCCCACGCCGCGCGCATCTCCGCGGCGGTGGCTGCCCGGTCGCCGCCACCCCCGCCCTCGGCCAGCGCCTCGGTCTCGTAGGCGGTGACCGCATCCGTGAGCGCCGCGACCGCGTCGGCACATGCCACGGCCATCGGCGACGAGGTGACCGAGGCCGGTACGGGGGCCGCCTGCTCCGGCTCGCCCGCGTCGGGGTGGACCGCCCCCGGGTCCGGTGGAGCCGGGTCGGGTGGAGCAGGGTCGGGCGGCGCCGGGTCGGGCGGGGCGGGGTCGGGCGCGGCCGGCTCGGGGACGACCGTCACCAAGACCGTGGCGACGGGTTCACCCGCCGACTCCTCCCCGCTGCAGCCGCACAGGGCCAGGGCGGTCGCCAGGAGCACCGGCCCCACCCGCTGTCCCCGGGTGCGCATGCCCGACGGTGACACCGTCGAGGGGACGGCGCAGAGGCAGGGCGCCCGCGAACGGGTGTTCCCGTCGCGCCGTCACCGAGCGGCAGGACAGCCGCTCACCCCGCTGGGCCGGATCGCCTGGACGGGGTCCAGCAGCTGGGGGCGACGGATGGCCGGCGCGGCCCTCCTCAGCCGGCCATCGGATGGCGGCCCAGGAAGTCGGCCATGGCTCTGGCCACCGGCGGGGATTGCTGGATGTGCAGGAGGTGGCCGACGCCGTCGATCGTGCGCTCCTCGACCTGCCGGAGTGAGGAACGGAGGAAGCCGGCGACCTCCACCCACAGCGGCTGGGTGTCCGCGCCGAGCACCGACAAGACGGGGCGATCGATGGCGGCAGCCTCCTCGGACCTGAACGCCCACTCGGCCAGGGCCGGCAGCTCGACGCCGAAGAAGGTGTCCGCGTCCTTGACCGCCTGCTCCACGGCGCCCGGTAGCCGCTCGTCGAGAACCGCCCGGCAGGTCACCCAGTCGACGCCGCCCACGACACTCAGGAACCGGGCCACCGCTCCCTCGTGGTCGCCGCTGCCGTACGCCTCGAACGCGGGGCCGACCTGCTGGAAGAAGGCCTCGCCGCTGGGCACGGAGAGCAGCGACAGCTCCAGCAGGGCCAGCGTGTGCACGCGATCCGGGCAGTCCAGTGCCAGCTGGGCCGCGACCGCCGCGCCGCTGGAGTGGCCGGCTATGTGGGCGCGCGGCACGCCCAAGTGCGCCAGGAGCGCCCCGGCGTCGGCAGCGTGCGTCGCCACGCTCACCGGCGGCGGCGAGTGGGTGCTGCTGACCCAACCCCGCTTGTGGTACCGGATCAGCTGATAGCGGCCGGCGAGCGCCGGTTCTGAGAGCAGCGGCAGGAACCCGTCGGCGAGGACGGGGCTGATGAGCAGCACGGGTTCACCGGATCCGACCACCTCGTAGGCGAGTTCGACGTCGTTGACGGTTGCACGCTCCATGACTTCTCCTCGGATGCCTCGCTGATTCGGGGGTTCGTGGTCCCCACCCGAGATGCGGAAGGAGGACTGTTACGGCGGTAACCGCCACGGTTACGGCGGCCGTCGGACACGGCAGGGGCGCGATGAGCGGTGGCGCTGAGCACGGCCTCGTGGAGCGGGCACGGGTGGCAGCTTCCCGAGGCGCCTGGCAGCAGGCCTTCGACCTGTTCATCGAGGCGGACGCGAACGGCCTCCTGGAGGCCGCCGATCTCGAGGCGCTCGGCGAGGTCGCCTATACGGCCGGCCAGCTGGATGTGACCATCGAGGCGTGGGAGCGGGTCCACGCCGCCGGTCTGCAAGCCGGAGACCATCTCGCGGCCGCGGGAGCCGCCGTGCGCGTCGCCATGCACCTGCTCTTCGACACCGCCCTCATGGCCCCGGTGCGTGGCTGGTTGGCACGAGCGGACGGGCTTCTGGAGGATCGAGGCCCGACACCTGTGCACGCGTGGCTGGGCGTCGTCCGCGCGTACGAGCGGATGCTGACCGGCGACCTGCCGAACGCTCGGCGCTGGGCGCGCCAGGCCATCGAGGTGGGTTCGACGTGTGATCCAGCCGCGGCCACCATCGGACAGGTCGCACAGGCCCGGTTGCTCATCCTGGACGGCGATGTCCGGCGCGGTCTGACGCTGCTCGACCAGGCCGGGGTGACGGCCGTGTCCGGGGACCTCGATCCCCTCTCGACCGGGGTCGTCTACTGCGAACTGGTGTGCGCTCTACAGGGCCTGGCCCAGTACGACCTGGCCGAGCAGTGGACCGAAGCGATGGAACGCTGGGGCGAGAGGAGTGCCATCGGGAGCCTCCACGGGCGCTGCCGGGTCCACCGCGCCGAGATCCTCCGGCTCCGGGGGGCGTGCAGCGAGGCGGAGGGTCAGGCGCTGATGGCCTGCGAGGAACTACGCCCCTACCTGGGACGCGAGCTCGGGTGGCCGCTGAACGAGCTCGGACGCATCCGCCTGCACAAGGGGGACATCGCGGGTGCGGAGGAAGCCCTGCTGGCCAGCCACCGCGCCGGGTGGGATCCCCAACCGGGTCTGGCTCTGGTACGCCTGAGCCGGGGGGACGTGACCACCGCGGCCGCCTCCATCCGAGACGCGCTCGAGCGCCCTCTGCGGGTGCCGTGGAAAGAGCGCCCACCGGACACCGACCTGCAGCGTGCGCCGCTGTTGGAGGCGCAGGTCGAGATCGAGATCGCGGCCGGCGACGTCGTCCGCGCCCGATCGGCCGCGGACCAACTGCAACTCGTCGCCGCCCGTTTCCAGAACAAGGCCTTGACCGCCAGCGCCGCCCTCGCGCGCGGCAGGGTCCAGCTCGCCGACGGCGATGCGGCCCAGGCCGAGCAGTCCTTGTCCGAAGCGGTAGGACTCTGGAACGAAGTGGGCGCACCGTACGAGGCGGCACGCGCACGGATGGGCCTGGCCGAGGCACACGCCGCCAGCGGAAGCGAGCACCGGGCCGCCCTGGAGCGCCGAGCAGCCCGGACGATCCTCGACAGGATCGCGGCCGCGCCACTCGTGGACCCCCCCGGCGGCCAGGCTCCCCTGGACGGGCCGTCGGACGCCAGCGACAACGTCTTCCGTCGCGCGGGCGACTACTGGTCAGTGGTCTTCGACGGGCAGACGGTCCTCGTGCGCGACCTCAAGGGCATGCGGTACCTCGCACGGCTGCTCGCCCATCCGGGACACGAGTTCCATGTGCTGGACCTCGTCGCCGCGGAGGCCGGCACGAGTGCGCCCGGCGCCACCGGCCGGGCCGCAGAGGTCACGCACTCGACGTTCGGTGACGCGGGCGAGCTCCTCGACGCGCAGGCCAGGGACGCCTACCGGCGGCGCCTCACCGAGATCGAGGACGACATCGCCGAGGCGCGGGAGATGGGGGACGCCGGACGAGCTGCGCAGTCCGACGCCGAACGCGACTTCCTGGTGCACGAGCTCGCCCGTGCATTCGGGCTCGGTGGCCGTGGTCGACGAGCTGCGTCCTCGTCCGAGCGCGCCCGAGCCGGCGTCACCCGCGCGATCCGTCAGGCGATCGCGCGGATCGGTGAGCACCATCTCGAACTCGGCGAGCACCTGGACCGCACGATCCGCACCGGTACGTACTGCGCCTACGTCCCCGATCCCCGCGCGCCCGCCGGATGGGTGTTCTGACATCGGGAGGCGGCGGCCGGCGATCGACCCTTGCTGCAGCTACACATCGAAGCGGAAATCCACGGAGGTCGCCGTCCTGCCCGACGTGGTCCTCGCCCTCCATGCGCACCGAGCCGCGGGACTGCGCCTCGGCGCCCCGCTGGTCAGTCATCGGTCCCGGGGAGGTGTGTCCGCACGCGTGTGGGATTCAGCCGCCACAGCCGGTAGACCCACGGCAGGTCGTAGATGACGACGTAGGCCGTGTACGGGGTCAATGCGTGGCGCGAGTGTGCGTCCCCCGCAACCGATCGCTGTAGCGCCACCAGAGGAACGATGAAGGCGCACAGTCCGACGACGCCGGCACGAGTGCTTCGACGGCCGAAGAAGGCTCCGTTCCAGGCCTCGTTGCCGACGATGACCGCCACGCTCCATGCGGTGCTCCTGGCGTCGCGACGGTCGATGCTCCGTGCCAGCACGTAGCCGATGACCCCGTAGTAGAGCCCAGCAACGACCACGAGAGCAGGCATCGGCAACTGCCAGCGCGGAGCTGTGAGGCCTCGGAACCAGTCCATCGCCGCCTTGCCGACGAAGGCGTTCCCGGCAACCGCGGCCACCCCTGTGCAGACGCTCGCCCGCACCAAGGACTGCCGCCTCATGCGGATGGGCACGGTCGTGGCCGCAGGAGGGTTCTGGATGGTCATCGGGGATCTCCTGTCCGGTGAGTAGGGCGTGCCGAGACGCGGCCCGGGATTACGACGAACTCGGGCGATGTCACGACGGGCCGGACCGTCAGCTGGTCGGCGTGCCCGTGACGGCGCTCTCGCAGCCGCCGGAGCGCCCATAGGAAGGCGACGTCCCCGAGCACCAGGCCGACCAGCGCAGGCGCGGTCATCGCCCATCCGGTGCCGTCCCCGGAGACGACGCCCCACAGCAGCTTGGCGCCGGCCATGAGGTTGAGGATGACCAGCCCCCACCCGACGGACCGCTTCCAGAACGCGAGACAAAAGGCGGCGAGTGACAGGGGAGCGACCAGCGCCAGCAGGGTCTTCTGGGCGTTCCAGTTGCCGGTGAGCCACTTCCGCTCGAAGTCGAGGAACTCCAGGACCTGCGGATCGGGCTGCGCCGGCGCCGGGAACCAGAAGATGCTGGAGGCCAGCGCGACGAGGGTGCAGGCCATGCCCCAGCCGCTGCGTCGGTAGGCGAACCACGCCAGCGGCAGGAGGAACAGCGGCCTGATGTACCAGCTGAGCGGGTTGGCGTGGCGGTCGAAGGCCCAGTCGCCGAAGTCGGCCAGGCAGTGCGGGATGTCCACGACGGTCTCCCAGGAGTGGATGTGACTGGTACGGGGTGATCGACGACGCCTGTCATCAGTGCGACGAGCGCGACGATCCCGAGGGCATTTCGCTCGACGATCGGCGCGCCACGGCGATGGGTCGACGCTGTGCTCCATCCCGGTACTCCATGGAGGAGCGATCCATCTGCGCGACCGCACGGCTCAGGTGGGGCGCATCACTCGGGGCGCTGCATCGCGGCGATACCGGCCTGCCAGGCCTGCTCGGTGATCCCGTCCTTGGGGAAGCGGTCCGTCAGCTCGAGCAGGACCATGCCGTGGATGAAGGCCCACGCCGCGCGAGCCCGGGCGGGGCTGCCCGTGGCTCGCTGGAGCGGCGCGGCGGTGCGCTCCTCCAGCCCCGGAGGCAGGTCCGCGCGAGGGAGGGGTCGATCGGTCATCAGCCGGTACAGGTGCGGGTGTCCGTGGGCGAAGGCGCGATAGGCCCCGACGAAGGCCGCCAGGGGCTCCGACGCTCCGTCAGTGGCCGTCTCGAACGCCTCGGCGGCCTCTTCGAAGCCTGCGATGATGATCGCGACCTCCAGCGCGTCCTTGCCGGGTACGTGCTTGTAGAGGGACGGGGCCCGGATCCCCAGGACCTCGGCGATCCGACGCATGGTCAGCGCGTCTGAGCCCTCCCGCTCCAGGACATCGCGGGCCACGGCCACGATCTCGCGCGCGCGGGTCGAGAGCGGGTCAGCCACGACGGCGCGACGTGGCGTGCTCCGCCCGGCTCTTGAGCGCCTCGTTCATCGCCTCGAACGCAGGCAGCGTGGTCCGGTCTAGCGACGCTGCGAGGAACGGGACGAGCACGCCTCGGAACTCCTCCAGCTGGATCAGCCGGGTGTCGCTGCCCCGCGGCTCGAGCGTGAAGGTGTGCTCGGCGTCCATCAAGCCGGGAATCCCCACCGTGCCGCGCCACCGCAATTGCCGGCCCACGTCCACCTCGATGAGCCGGGGGTGCAGGGTCGCCGCTCGACCGCCTACCGGCTGCATGGTCAGGGTCAGCCGACGGCCCGGCTCCACGACCCCCTCTGCCCGCACGATGAACGGATTCCACGCCGGATAGGCGGCGAGATCGGTGAGCACCCGCCAGACCTGGTCAGGTGTCGCAGCGATGTCGACGTCGGCGATCAGTCGCTTGGCCATGACGTTCCTCCTCCGCACTGGCTAACGTTGTTAGCGCACAGAGTGGCTAACAACGTTAGCCTTCGTCAAGACCCTTGATGCTGATGGTCCTCCGGCAGAGAGCCGGGGCCAGATCACCCGCATGTCCGCCATGCTCAGGAGGCGGACGTGGAGCATCCGAGGTGCTGTTCGTCGGCGGCGGCAACCCGGCATCTCCCTTTGCGGCGGGGTTGATCCACAACGGCGCCTCGGACCTCACCCTCGTGGCCCCTCAGCCGGTGCACCGGTACAAGCCGCGGCTGAACCACGTCGCCGGCGGGCAGGCGACGACGGCGGATCTGGAGCGCCCGATGGGAGACGTCGTCCCCGACGGGTGCGGCTGGGTCCGCGACAGCGTCGAGACCGTCGATCCGGGCGCCATGACCGTGCGCACGCGCGGAGGGCGCACGCTGCACTGCTCGACCCTCGACCCTCGACCTCTGCCCCGGTCTGGTGGAGGACACCATGCCACCGGAACCGGCGTCCTGCGGCTCGACGGCGCTCAAGCCGCTGCTCATGGCGTGCGATCACTGGCGGCGCACCGGCGTCCTGGCAGACCTCGAGGTCCGGCTGGTCCTTCTGGACCGACCGCAACGGCCGCACCGGAGGACACCTCGACGGCACCTTCGCCAGCTACGGGGTGGAGGTACTGCGCGAGGCCGGCATCGAGCGGGTGGACTGGGACACCCACGCCATCACGGTCACCTCGCGGACGGGCCGACGGGTGCTCGAGGAGCTCGACTTCACCCCCACTGTCTCGCACCATCGGGCCGGGCTCCGCGCTGGATCGCGGAGGCCGGCCTCACCGCGGACTCGGTCCCTGGCCTCGTCGACATCGACCCGCACACGCTGCGCTCCCGACGGCACGAGTCGATCTGGACGATCGGCGATGCGGCCGACGTGGCGACCCGCCCGTCGGGCGGGGCGCTCCGGCACCAGGTCCAGATACTGGCCCATGACACGGCCGCCGCCCGGAACGGGAAGCCGATGCAGCGGTTCGACGGCTACACGGTCATGCCGATCACCGTGAGCCGACGGAAGCTGACGCTCGTCGAGGTCGATCGCGACAGCCGGCCGACCCCGTCGGTGCCGTTCGTCGATCCGATGAAGCCCCGCCGCACGACCTGGTTCGTCGACCGATACGTGCTGCCGGGATCTACTTCCGCCGCATCCTCCGGGCACGGGTCTGACACGCCATCAGACGCCGGAGCGAACGATCAGCGGGTCATCGGCAATCTGTGGACATCGACGGAGGGGGCTGTCGACCAAGCGCCTGTGCCGACGAGTGACGATCGAGCGGAACTACCGCCCCGGACGTCTGACCCCGTCAGGTGCGAGTCTCTTACCCGCGGCCTGACGCCTACCCGACGAGCCAACAGGACTCGGGACAGTCCCCTACAGGTCGCACGTCGAAGTGGAACCCCACACAGACGACATCGGTCAGCGGATCACCAACGCCCCGTCAGGTCGACCACTGGGAGCAAGGAATGGCGATAGTACTCGGCCTCTTCGACTTGCTCGCGTACGCGGTACCAGGATCGCTATACCTGACAGCTCTCGCGTACGCATCTCACCGAGCCGGTTGGATCGAAGTCCCGAGCCTTCTGGGTCTTCCCTCTCTGCTGCTGCTCACCGCCTTGGCTGTCGCGGCGTTCTTGACGGGACAGGCGTCAAGCCCTCTCGGTAGCATCATCGATCGATTAAACCCGTTCAGCTCGATCGAACCGTCGGTAGAGGCGAAGGAGGAGTTTCTTCGACGCAACGCCATTGCAACCCCGCGACGTTTCCTGCAGTTGGATCCGTTCACGCTCCTCGCCGCGCTGGAGGCGGACGACAACGAGGCTGCTGCTGAGATCTCGCGCTTGAGAGCCATCGGCCTGATGCTGAGTCGCTCGGTCCCCCCACTCGCCCTGGGCGCCTTGATGGCTCTCGTGGAGACCTTCACGAGTAGCTCTCCACTGTTTGCAGGACTGACCGCGCTCGTCCTCGCACTTGTCGCAGCGGGATGCCTGTACCAGTCTGCAGCATTCCGTAAGTGGGCGATCATCAGAACGTACGAGCTGTCCTACTGGAATGACGACATAGACGCAAGACTCCCCGATGACGAGTAGCGGGCGACAGAGGGCCTCCAGTCTTGCCAGGGCGCGCACCGCCGCTTCGGTCATGGATTGGTCACGCCAGGCGGCGCGATCGGCCAGGTGGCTCCCGTCGTGCGCCTCTACGAGGGCCTCCCCGTGCCCAAGACGGGTCACGCGGTGAGCTCGAGCCCGCCAGAGCGGATCTGCTGTCAGCCGGTGTCGCTGAGCAGGTCGGGACCCACGCGTGCCCCCGCCATGACGACCCGTGGAGGGGCCCGGGCCGTCAGTCGGAAAGGATCGAGGTCGCCTTGTCGACCGCCTGCCGGGTCAGTTCGTCAAAGCGCTCTTGCTGGCGGTCGGCCTCGGGATCGTCCTCAGAGCGGTCGACGCCCTCGGCCAGCACCAGCACGTCGCCGATGCGGACGATCATGGTGTCCCGCAGGATCGTGGGCCCGTCGTCGTGGTCGGCCTCCATCACCACGCCCACTGCCTCGTCGCCCAACTGCGGCGCCTCGCGCGAGAGCATCCTCACCGTGGCCGTGCTCCCGTCGGGCATCTCGTGCTCGAAGGACCGGCACTCCGACGTCATCGACGCGAACGCAGCGAACCTCTCCGTCGCCACCTCCGGTGACTCCCACAGGGAGACGGACTCGCCGAACGTCGGGACGGGCGGGTCGCCCTCGGCGTAGAGGCTCTGCGCCTCCCCCAGCCGGGTGGGGTCCGCTCCGGAGGTGACCACCCGCGTTTCGGGACAACCGTCGAAACCCCGCTCGTCGAGCGGCACCGCACCGAGGTCGACCCACCCCTCCCCCAGGTCGTCGGTGGTCAAGAGGGCCTCCTCCACCTCCGCCGGGGTGCCGGGTAGCGCGTCGGGGACGGAGGAGTCCGGGATGCCAGGAGTCGTCGGGTCTCCACCACAGGCGACCAGGACGGCAGCGATGCTGATGATGAAGGGGAGCCGACCGGACCACCGCGACTGCCGCCGGCGGGTCAGCCGTCCCTGTTCTGCCACATCCCCTCCTCATCCCCTCGGGCACGCTGCCCTGTGCGCGGCGCGGTGTCCATGCACGAGGGCGCACGCACCCTCACCAAGATCGGGGGAACGGGCGCCTGCCGGACCCGGCACCGAAGGCGACCGCCGTAGACCTGGGGCGAGGGACGGGACAGTTCGAACACCTCTTCGCAGGCGACCACTCGCTCGCGCGCCGGGATGGACGCGCACAGGCAGGTGAGCAGCCACATCTGGCCGGTGGGACATGGCTAACACTCTGTGCAGCGATCCCGGTGACCGTGAGCTCGAACACCTCTTCGCAGGTGACCACCCGCTCGCGCGCCGGGATGGCCGCGCACAGGCAGTTGAGCAGCGTCGTCTTCACAGACAGACATGCGTGGCCCGGAGTCGCCGTTCGGGACGACACCGCCGTGCCAACCAACAGATCACAAGTCTCAGCCCGACGTGGCGGACGGTGTCACACAAGGCCGTCCCAGCTCATTCAGGCCAAGCACACTGCCGTCCAATACCGGCCCATGCCCTCGGTGTCCGTGCAGTACGCGGCCACGCAGTAGTCCGAACAGAGCCTCTACACGTCCCGGCCGACCGGCTCGCGCAAGGCGGGCCGCCATGGGCAGTAACACCTGAGGGCCGTAGACCTATCCAGCGGGAGCATGGCGCTTGGCCGAGTGACTGTCTCGGTGCGCTTGAGGTTGAACCGCCCCGGGATTGATGGAGGCTTCCAACCACCGAAGGACGGAAGTCATGGCGGCACCGCGGAAGTACCCCGACGAGCTGCGTGAGCGGGCGATCCGCCTCGCGCTCGATCTGGTGGAGGGGCCGGAGAAGCTGAGCGTCAACGCCGCGTGCAAGCGGGTCGGCGAGCAGTTGGCGATCGTGCCGGACTCGCTGCGGAACTGGGTGCAGCAGGCCCGCATCGACGCGGGCAGCGCGCCGGGTCTGACGACCGACGAGCGGGCGCGACTGGTCGAGCTGGAGCGGGAGAACCGTGAGCTGCGCCGGGCCAACGCGATCCTCAAGAGCGCGTCGGCTTTCTTCGCAGCCGAGCTCGACCGGCCATCCCAGGCTGATCGACTACATCGACCAGCATCGTCAGGAGTTCGGAGTCGAGCCGATCTGCCGCGCGCTCACTGAGGCGGGCGCGGCGATCGCTTCGAGCACCTACTACGCCGCGCGGACCAGACCTCTCTCGGATCTGTCGGTCCGCGACGAGCAGCTCTAGCCGAAATGGGGCGGGTCTTCGAGGCGAACCTCGGCGTCTACGGAGACCGCAAGGTCTGGCGGACTCTGAAGCGCGAGGGCCATCGGGTGCCGCGCTGCCAGGTCGAGCGGCTGATGCGCGACCTCGGCCTGGCTGGCGCGGTGCGCGGCAAGGTCAAGCGGACCACCGTCCCGGCGCCGACGGTCGACACCCGCCCCGATGACCTGGTGCAGCGCGTCTTCCGGTCCTCGGCGCCCAACCGGCTGTGGGTGGCCGACCTGACCTACGTCGCGACCTGGTCGGGCTGGGTGTACGTCGCCTTCGTCATGGACGTCTACTCGCGGCGCATCGTCGGCTGGCGCTGCTCGACCTCGCTGCGCACCGACCTGGCTGCCGACGCCCTCGAGCAGGGGCTGTGGCAGCGCGCCGTCGACGGCCACGAAGTCCGCGGGCTCATTCACCAGTCGGACAGGGGCTCGCAAGGCGGACTCAACCGGTCGTCGCAACACCCCGTGATCACGGAGGTGTTCGATGGTGCGACGTCA